>CAXNDZ010000049.1:0-12648 GCA_964201225.1 Chitinophagales bacterium
TACATATTGCCCTTGCGCCAATGGCTTTGAATTACCACTTCCGTGTGTAATTTTGTAAAGCATTCCTGAAGGGGCTTTTTCATATTGATTACAACTTGCAAACAATACAATAGCAGCTACTAACTTTAAAGTTGATTTTATCATTTTTATTTTAATTGTGTTAATTGTGATTTATAGTTTTCTATTATGGTTTTAAAATCGTTTAATGTTTCATCTAATGATTTTGAAGAACTTCCACCAGCAGCATTTGCATGTCCGCCTCCTTCAAAATGAGTTCTTGCAAATATATTAACATCAAAGTTACCTTTGCTTCTAAAACTCCATTTTCTTTCTTCTTCTCGATCAATTAATATGGCTGCAAATTTAATACCTTCTATTGATAATAAATAATTAACAAGGCCTTCCGTATCCCCTGTTTTCAACTCAAATTTGTAAATATCTGATTTGGGAATAGCCATGACTGCAGTTTTAAATTCAGGTAGTACGGTCATCCTATTCAAAAACGCATTTCCCATGAACTTTAGGCGTCCTTCTGTAGAATTATCGTAGATATTTTCATGAATTTTAGCATGTTGCAAACCCAATTCTTTCAAATGAGCAACAATTTTATGCACTGATGCGGTGGTGGACGGAAAACGAAATGACCCTGTATCTGTCATTAAACCAGTATATAAACAGGTTGCTATGTCCAGATTAATTAAATTACTATGACCAGATTGTACAATAAAATCATAGACCATTTCACAGGTTGAACTCATTTTAACGTCACTAATTCCATAGGCAAATGACGGAGTATCAGGTTGTTGGTGATGGTCAATTAATATTTTTAATGCCTTGGAATCTCTAATAACTGGTTCTAGATGCTTTGTGCGGTGTAGAATATTAAAATCCAAGCAAAATACATAATCCGCATCTGCTACAATTTGACTTGCTTCTTTCTTATTGGCCTCGAAATCAATCACTTGATCAACCCCGGGCATCCAATTTAAAAAAGCTGCCCAATTGGTTGGGGATACAACAGTAACCTCATGCCCCAATTGTTTTAAAAAGTGGTATAAGCCAAGCGTAGAACCCATCGCATCCCCATCTGGCTTTTGATGAGCAGTAATTACAGCCTTAAAAGGTTGATTTAGAATTGGGTAAAATTGTTCAATTGCTTGCATAAGTGGACAAATTTAACATAAATCAGATGTTTTTCATTAAATTTGCGCCTTCAATTAAAAACTTTCAATAAAATATATATGACTAACAGCACATTTACAATGATTAAACCTGATGCTACATCAAAAGGTTACACAGGGGCAATTTTAGACCAAATTATCAAAGCCGGCTTCAAGGTTAAGGCAATGAAGTGGACAAATTTAACACCAGCACAAGCCGGTCAGTTTTATGAGGTTCATAAAGAGCGTCCATTTTATGGCGAATTAGTTGATTTTATGAGCAGTGGCCCAATTGTAGCAGCAATTCTTGAAAAAGACAATGCAGTAGCTGATTTTAGAACATTGATTGGTGCTACTAACCCTGCACAAGCAGCAGATGGTACCATCCGTAAGAATTTCGCAGCTTCCATTGGCGAAAACGCTGTTCACGGAAGTGATAGTGATGAAAACGCACAAATTGAAGGCAATTTCTTCTTTTCTAAATTAGAAAGATTTTAGTGCCACTTTAAATAAAGTATTTAAGTAAAGCACCTCAATTGGGGTGCTTTTATTTTTTAGCCCCTCTAGTTTTGGGCTTGCCGTATTTTTTTTGCATATTTTCTTTGTGATTTTTTCTTTTATTCACTTTGCTATTTTTGGCAGACTTTTCATGAAACGCAGGCCCTGATTCTTCTTTTTTTGGAACCTTGGTTTGTATGATCTTCATTCGGATCTTAGGCTTTTCATCTTCGGTTAAAATAGTTGAAATCTCAAGTTCCTCAGGTAATGACAATAATGGGATATCTTGTTTCATAAGGGTTTCTATCCCCTTTTGTAAAACCTTTTCCTTTTCTGTAATAAAAGTGATTGCTATCCCTTTTTTATCTGCACGACCTGTTCGCCCAATACGATGTATATAATTTTCCGGTACGTCAGGCGTGTCAAAATTGATTACATGGGTAACTTCGGCAACATCAATACCCCTAGCCATTACATCCGTTGCAATGATATATTTAAATACCCCAGATTTAAATTGCTTAACTGTATTGAAACGATAATTTTGATCTTTATTGGAATGGATCACGCCTACTATTTCAGGAAATTTAATTTCAAGTTGTTCAAAAAGTTGATCAGCCAATGCCTTGGTAGCAGCAAATATCAACACTTTGGTCATTGCTTCATTGGTAGACAAAAGCAGATTTAATAAATTTACTTTGGTATTAAAATTAGGTACATGATAAGCAGTCTGAATAATATTTTCTAAAGGTGTACCTGTAGGAGCAGCTTCTACGGTGATGGGTGCATTAAAATAATCATGCATTAATTTTTCAACATCATCAGTGATGGTTGCTGAAAAAAGTAAATTTTGTCTTTTCTTAGGTAATAGTTCTAAAATATTGGTGATTTGTTTTCTAAAACCCAAATTCAACATTTCATCCATTTCATCTATTACTAATTTTTTAATCATTTTAGTTTTGAACGCGCCATTCATGATTAAATCAAATAATCTTCCTGGGGTAGCCACTAATACATCTACCCCTTTTTCAACTTCTATTTGTTGTGTATTAATATTCACGCCTCCAAAAACACCCACGGTAATTATACTCATGTAGGTCGTTAACTTTTTAACTGATTCTACTACCTGCACCACTAATTCACGGGTGGGGACAATAATCAAAATTTGAGGATCTTTATTTTTGTCAAATTTCCATTGTCTTAAACAAGGAAGTAAATAGCCGAATGTTTTTCCGGTACCTGTTTGCGCAATACCACAAACATCTGCCCCGGACATCACTATGGGAAAAACACGATGTTGAATAGTGGTGGGCGTTGAAAAGCCTAATTCCTCCAAGGATCTCAATAAAGGGGTATTTAGGTTTAAATCTTGAAATGTCATAGCGCTTAAATGTGGCACGAAGGTAGTTTATAAAAAGCGCTTAAATCAATAAAATTATTAGGTATTTGATATATTCAAAGTCACAATTTACTGAAATTCAGTATTTTATAAATATTTCAAACTTGTTCTTTCTGATTGCTTTAAAAAAATTATATTTAAGTATCCATAGAATCAATACAAACAAATTAAATAAACTGAATAAAATGAACAATTCTAAAAATGCTAACCCATTGTCATTAATACTATTTAAAGTGACTGCTTTTTTTATGTTATTATTACAATGCACATTTGGATACAGTCAAAACGATGACAATATTAATAGTAGGGATATTTTATACCTTACTTCAGGTGGTAAGCTCAATCCACATCAAGCAATCATGGATATTAGACATTATACCATTGCTTTAGAAGTGGACATGGTGCAACATGCTATCAACGGTTCCACAGAAGTAAGTTTAAATCTGTCAAAAAAAACGGATACTATTTTACTCGACTTAATTCATTTATATACGGTTACAAAAGTAAAAGTGAATAATAAACCTGCTTCCTTTTACCAACATGATGATAAAATATTTATTACGAATGCCACTGGTTTTGAAGTGGGCAATCAAAAAGTATTAGTTGAATATAATGGCATACCTCCAATAGCTATTAAACCCCCTTGGGATGGCGGTTTTACATGGGCGAAAGATAAAAATGCTAATGATTGGATGTCCATTAATATACAAGGAGAAGGTGGAAAAATGTATTATCCATGCAAAGACCATCCAAGTGACGAACCTAATGAAGGGGCTGATTTGAAAATTACCATTCCATCAAATTTAATGGTGGCAGGCCCAGGATTATTAATGGGCGTAACTACAAAAAAGAACAAAGCAACCTACCATTGGAAAACCAATTACACCATTAGTAATTACTGTATTTTATTCAATATTGGCAAATACAAAGTCATCAAAGATGAATACACTACTGTTTTGGGAACCAAGGTACCTATTGAATATTATGTTTTAGAAGAAGATACGATGCATGCGAAAAAAGTGATTGAAACTAGAAAAAGAGATAGTAAAATTTTAGAAAAATATTTTGGTGAATACCCTTGGGCAAAAGAAAAAATTGGGATTGCAGAAGTACCAAATTCTGGGATGGAACATCAAACCATGATCACTTTTGATAATAAGTTTAGTTATAAAACAATTAATGGACAAGAATACTCTGCAAACTTATTACACGAATACGCACATGAGTGGTGGGCGAATAAAGTAACCAATAAGGACTGGGGACATATGTGGATTCAAGAAGGTATTGGAACTTATGCAGAGGCCTTAACTATGTTGGAACTTGGTGGCGAAGCGGCATACGATGAAATAATTGCCGGACATCGTAAAAATTCAAGAAATAGAATGCCCATTGTTCCTGACGTTGATGAAGCGACTGAAGAATTAGTTTATTCTGGAGGAGACATTTATGGTAAGGGTTCTTTTTTCATGCATAGTTTACGCTATGTGATTGGGGATGATGTATTTTTTCCAACATTAAAGAAACTAGCTACTGATACAAAATACACTTATGATAATTTTGTAACAACTGATGATGTTGAACAATTATTTAGCAATGCATCCAATAAAAATTTAAAACCATTTTTTGATTTTTATTTGAGAACAACCAAAATATTGGACATTACCATTAAGGAAGTAGGATTCCAAAAATTTCAAATTAAAGTCAATAATTTCTTCATGGATTTGCCATATGATATTATGGCCAATGGTAAAACCACTAAAACTATTATCCCAAAAGAAGGAATCATTGTGAATAGTGCAACACCTCCTCAGGTGGATGCAAAAGGTAATTACTTGAAAAAAATAACACTATAATAATGAATAAGTTAACTAAATATTTTTTCAACATCATTTTATACACCCTACCCTTATTTGCTTGGGCTGATCAATATCCAATTAATAAGAATATAGACATCAAACACTATTCTTTTCAATTGCGCTTAACTGATAGCAATGATGAAATTATTGGTACTACCCAAGTTACTGTTAATTTTAAGCAAGCAGGCATGCAAAATTTTCGTTTAGACTTAATTAATAAATCATCGGACAAGAAAGAAAAAGGAATGGTCGTAGAGGGCGTTAGTATTTCTAATGCTACAGTAAAATACACACATGAAAATGATGCATTGACTATTTATTTACCTAAAAGTTCTGTTGCCAATGAAACGATCACATTTACGATCAAATACCATGGCATTCCTTTTGATGGTTTAAGAATTGGTGCAACTAAATTTGGAGATCGTAGTTTTTTTAATGAGAACTGGCCAAATCGCGGCCGACATTGGTTACCCATTCTTGACCATCCGAATGATAAAGCGACTTCAGAGTTTATTGTAACTGCCCCGGACCATTATAAAGTAGTTTCAAATGGTTTATTATTAGAAGAGTCCTCATTAGGAAACAATACAAAGCTCACCCATTGGAAGCAATCTGTTCCTGTATCTTCTTGGTTATTTGTTTTAGGTGTTGCTGATTTTGCGGTACAATATGTGGATGATTTTGAAGGAAAATCAATTCAAACCTGGGTCTATTCAAAAAACAGAGAAGCAGGATTTTATGATTTTAAAGAGCCTACAAAAAAGGTATTGGCATTTTATACCAAGTATGTAGGACCATACGCCTATGAAAAATTAGCCAATATTCAAACACCTAGTGTGAATGGCGGAATGGAGACTTCCTCTGCAATATTTTATGGAGAGGACTTAGTGAATGGCAAGGGTGATGAACGTACAAGAAATATAGTTGTTCATGAGATTGCACATCAATGGTTTGGTAATGCCGTAACAGAATCGACCTGGGATGACGCATGGTTAAGTGAAGGATTTGCTACTTTTTTCACCTTACTATATTATGAAAATGAATATGGTCAAGCCGAATATATTAAAAGAATTATAAAGGCAAAAAAAGCAGTGCTTGATATGACCATAAAAATGCCCGATTTTAGTATTATAGCTCCTAGAACAGCTGAAAAAGAAGCTGTCACCACAGGATTAACCTACCAAAAGGGCGCTTGGTTTTTACATATGTTGAGAGATAAAATAGGGGAACAAAATTTTCAAAAAGGAATTAAATCTTATTATAAAAAGTTTTACAACGCCAATGCCACTACTGATGACTTTAGGGTGGAGATGGAAAAAGCGGCTGGATTGGATTTGAAAATTTTTTTTAAACAATGGTTGTACCAACCAGTGAATCCAAAAATTGACGCAATATGGACTTATGATGCAACTACTCATAAAATCAATATTAATTTAACACAATCCCAACTAACAAATTTTAATTTTGATATCCCAATCGAAATAGGCTACTACACTAAAGACAGCAAAACGCCCCTATTATTAAAAATGAATTTAAATAAGAAACAATTAAGTCAATCTTTTAATGTGAAGGGCATACCGGAAAATATAGAAGTGGATCCTAGAAATGTTTTACTCAGCTCCAATACTATTACAAAAAAGTAAGGGAATCAAAATAGTACATTTATTAGAAGTTATAATACCGACATGCTTAAAATATTTATTCCATTCTTTTTAGTTTTTTTAAATATGGGGCATTTAAACGCCCAGCATACAAAAAGTCCAAATATCATTTTATTCTTAATTGATGATATGGGATGGATGGATAGTTCGGTTCCTTTTGGAGATAGTGTTGGATTATTAAATAAACAATTCAAAACACCCAACCTTGCCTTGTTAGCAAAACAAGGTGTTAAGTTCACCAATGCTTATGCAAATTCAGTTTGCACCCCTACCCGCACAAGTATATTAACTGGAATGAATGTGACGCATCATGGCGTTACCAATTGGACTTCTCCAGTAAAAAATAATACAACAGATGCCAAGGATGCTCAGTTCAATCCTGCACCTTGGAAAATAAATGGGGTAGAAATTAATAGTATCACCACCTACCCTCAAATTTTAAAACAAGCAGGTTATTACACGATACATGTTGGCAAAGCGCATTGGGGCTCAGCAGGTACGCCTATGTCGAACCCTTTAAACCTGGGCTTTATGGTCAATATTGCAGGGCACGCAGCAGGACATCCGCAAAGCTATTATGGTAATGATAATTATGGTAATATCCCAGGAAAATCAACCTATCAGTCTGTACCGGATTTAATGAATTATCATGGTTCTGACACGAATTTAACAGAAGCACTGACGCTTGAAGCAATAAAAAGTTTAGAAGAACCCATTCGATTGAAAATGCCCTTTTATTTAAATATGGCGCATTATGCAGTGCATGTTCCTATACAGCCAGATGTTCTATTTTATCAATCCTATTTGGAGGAAGGTTTAGATACTGCGAATGCAAAATATGCGAGTATGGTAGCCTCCATGGATAAAAGCTTGGGTGATATCATGAAATTTCTATCAGCAAAAGATATTGCAAAAAATACCATTATTATTTTTATGAGTGATAATGGTGGCTTAAGCTTAGGTGGTGCAAGAGGTAAAATTGCGCATGTTCAAAATTTACCATTACGAGCAGGCAAGGGCTCCATGTACGAAGGCGGTATTCGAGTACCCATGATTGTTAAGTGGCCAGAAGTCGTAAAATCAAACTCCACCATTCATCAATACGTTATTGCGGAAGATTTTTTTCCGTCGATTCTTGCTATGGCAGGTGTTTCTAATTTTAAAACTATCCAAAAAGTTGATGGGAAAAGTTTTGTACCATTATTAAAGAATAATACAATCACAGACACGAATCGTATTTTGGTTTGGCATTATCCTAATAAATGGGTGGATGGAGATGGGCCTGCCATTAACTACAAATCAGCTATCAGGCAAGGAAGTTGGAAATTGATTTATGATTTAAGAAACGGCCATAAAGAATTATATAATTTATCATATGATATTGGTGAACATTTTGATTTATCAATGCAACAACCTGCAAAAACCAAACAATTATCGTTAAAGCTTAAGGAAATATTGGAAAAAAACAATGCCCCAATGCCGAGTTATAAATTAAATTCAAAAAAGGTGGAAATATTAATTGATTAATTAACTTTTTATAGAGTAATTGCCTTTTTGCAAAAGCATGATACATCATATCTATCGCTTCACTACTCTCGAAGAATGAAAGTAACTACTATAAATATCAGCCAACATTCTAAATACCCCTTAAAATGGGCTATTTAGCTGATTTTTGAGCTAAAATTTAAGTAAAACGCGTGTAAATCTAACCCTAAATAGAAAAATCAAGGTATATTGCATTAAAATTTTACAGACCCGATGACAATTCTTCTAAGTCAAGTTAAAATTGCAGACAAGAGGTCACCTTTTAATGGGTTGGTTAAGGATATTTTAATAAAAGACCAACAAATTGTTTCCATTACAGATAAATATAAAGGAGTAGCCGATCAAACAATTGATTTAAAAAATTCAATGGTTAGTCCTGGATTTATAGATCCCTTTGTTCATTTTTGCGATCCAGGAATGGAACATAGAGAAACTTTAAGCACTGGTTCAAATGCAGCAATTCAAGGTGGATTTACCACCGTTTTTGTAGTGCCAAATACTACCCCAGTCATTGATAATAAGTCACAAGTGACTTATGTAAAACAACATAGCCAAGAATTACCAATTCATATTTTACCCATTGGTGCACTTTCTAAAAAAATTGAAGGAAAGGATTTAGCCGAAATGATTGATATGCACTCAAATGGCGCTGTTGCCTTTAGCGATGGATCATATCCTGTGCAATCAACCCTTTTATTTTTGAAAGCTTTACAATATGTAAAAGCTTTTGATGGTGTAGTCATACAAATGCCGATTGATAAAAGCTTGGGAAGTTTGGGTTTAATGAATGAAGGTATACTATCAACGAAATTAGGTCTACCAGGAATACCAGCAATCGCTGAAGAATTAATTATTTCAAGAGATATCGAATTATTAAAATACACTAATTCTCAATTACATATTACAGGTGTAAGTACTGCAAAAGGAATTACATTAATTCGTAATGCTAAAAAAGAAGGTTTGAAAATTACATGTAGTGTTACCCCTTACCATTTGTTTTTTACGGAGGAAGATTTGAAAGATTATAATACCTTATTAAAAGTATTCCCTCCACTAAGAACGAAGCTAGATCAAGAAGCCTTGTTCAAAGCAATTGAAGATGATACTATTGATTGCATTAGCTCACACCATATGCCACAGGATTGGGATGCAAAAACCATTGAATTCGAAAATGCAAAAGCGGGTATTGCAAGCATTGAAACCAGCTTTGCTACCGTGCAACATTTATTTCCAAAATTAGCTGACAATAGAATTGCGGAATTATTTTCAATCAACGCGAGAAATATTTTCAAATTAGATAACCAAGGCATTACAGAAGGCAGTATCGCAGATTTAACTTTTTATCATAAAACAGAAACAACCTTTTTATCTCAAAAGGACTCAAAAAGTAAGTCAGCCAACTCCCCTTTTTGGGATATTAAATTAACCGGAAAAATTAAAGGCGTATTTAGCAAAGGCAAATTACATTTAGCTTAATATTAAAAATCACAAATAATCAAATTTAAACCATGGAAAATAAAGTTACTTCTCATATTGTTAAAGGCGCCATATTGGGTGGTATATTTATTTTATTTAGCATTATTATTTATGTATTCAATTTATATTCAATAAAATGGTTAAGCTTAGTAAGCTACTCATTTATTTTTGCTGGAATAATATATGGTAATATTGTTTATGCAAATCAAAATAACAATAATGAAATATTTGGAAATATTTTTGCACATGGCTTTAAAACAACTTCTGTCTTAATTGTCATTTCGATTATATTTACTATTTTATTTTTCAATTTATTGCCTGAAATGATCGATAAAACACTTGATTTACAAAGATTAGAATTAGAAAAAAAACCAGAATTAACTGAAGAAATGATTGAAAATTTTATCGCTATGCAAAAAAAGAATTTTTGGTCATTTACTATAGCAGGTAATACTATTTTTACAGGAATTATAGGTGTAATTGCTTCATTGATTGGCGCAGGGATTGCTAAAAAAAATCCAGTAGATCCATTTGCTGAACCTACAGCTTAATTATTAATATGCAAGTAAGCGTTGTCATACCATTATTTAACGAAGCTGATTCATTACCTGAATTAATGGCTTGGATACATCGTGTCATGCAATCTAATAACTTTATTTATGAAGTCATTATGATTGATGACGGAAGTGATGATAATAGCTGGGAAACAATCGCCAACTTGAGAAATGAATACCCAAGTTTAAAGGGCATTAAATTCCAAAGAAATTATGGCAAATCAGCAGCATTAAATGAAGGCTTCAAGGCGGCACAAGGGGATATCGTCATTACCATGGATGCTGACTTACAAGACTCTCCTGAAGAGATTCCTGAATTTGTAGAAATGATTACCAAACAAGGTTTCCATTTGGTGAGCGGTTGGAAAAAAAGAAGATATGACAACACCTTCACTAAAAATATTCCTTCCAAAATTTATAATGCAGTAGCCCGTAAAAGTTCAGGCATTCAACTGCATGACTTTAATTGTGGCATAAAAGCATATCAATTAAAAGTGGTGAAAAGTATTGAAGTATTCGGTGAGATGCACAGATATATTCCTATTTTAGCGAAATGGGCAGGATTTAAAAAGATTGGCGAAAAGGTAGTGGTACATCAAGCCCGTAAATATGGCACTACTAAATTTGGCTGGGAGCGTTTTGTCAATGGATTTTTAGATTTAATGACCATTCAATTTTTATCCAAATTCGGTAAAAAACCAATGCAATTTTTTGGGCTTATTGGTTCTTTATTTTTCATGATTGGATTTATATCCTTTGGATTCATTGTAACAGGAAAAATTTTAGACCCTAATTATACGGTTACGAATAAACCTAGTTTTTATATCGCATTAACATCCATGATGGTGGGTATGCAATTATTTTTAGCTGGTTTTATTGGAGAACTAGTGAATCGTAATGCAGCTGAAAGAAATGTCTATTTAATTGAAGATAAACAAGGATGGTAAACAAATTGGTCATAATTGGCCCAGCTTGGCCTTTACGCGGTGGCCTTTCTGCTTTTGATGAAAAATTAGCTACTCAGTTTACAGAAAAAGGTATTCAAACCAGGATTGATACTTTCTCCTTGCAATACCCTTCTATTTTATTTCCAGGTAAAAGTCAATATACAACTGACCCAAAACCTAAAGATGTAAATATTTCAGTTTGCATAAATTCAATCAACCCTTTGAATTGGATTAGAATTGGTTTACAATTATACCGAGAAAAACCAGATTTAATTATAGTACGATATTGGATTCCATTCCTAGCCCCTTGTTTGGGTACGATTTTAAAAATTGCTAAAAAAAACAACCACACCAAAGTCATTTCGATAGTAGACAATATGATCCCACATGAAAAAAGGATGGGTGATCGTTTATTAACTCAATACTTCGTAAAAACAGTGGATGGATTTGTCGCCATGAGTGAAAAAGTAAAAAATGACATAAAAACGTTTTCACACAAGCCTGTTTCAATTTCACCACACCCCATTTTTAATCACTTCGGTGATCCAATAACAAAAATGGAAGCAAGGACGCAACTGGGATTACCACAAGAAAAAAAAATAATTTTATTTTTTGGCTATATCCGCAAATACAAAGGCCTTGATTTATTAATTCAAGCAATGTCCTCAGAATCAATAAAAAAATTAGATATTCATTTAATGATCGTAGGGGAGTTTTATGAGGATGCAAGTACTTACCATGACTTAGTAAATTCCCTTGGTTTACAAAATAAAATTAGTTTCTATTCCAACTATATCCCAGACGGAGAAGTCAAAAACTTTGCTTGTAGTGCTGATTTTATTATACAACCCTATAAAAATGCTACCCAAAGCGGGGTCACTCCACTAGCTTATCATTTTGAAAAGCCAATGTTGGTCACTAACGTAGGTGGATTAGCGGATACGGTACCGCACTTAAAAACTGGTATTGTTGTTGCACCTGAAACAAAAGAAATAGCAAAAGGGATCGAAACCCTTTATGAATTGGGCGAAAGTCACTTTATTCCCAATATTATCGAAGAAAAGAAAAAGTATAGCTGGGCGCAAATGACCGAAAAGTTTTTAGCTTTGTACCAACAATTATAAACACTAATTTTAAATTAAGCCTTCATTTATATGCATCATCAAAAAATCTCATCCATCATCAATGAATCAATAAAAGTAAAACAAGCGCTTTTGGCCGATGTTAACTTAATTGCACAAATTGATACGGTCGTAAAAGTAATAACCACTGCTTTTCAAAATGGCAATAGTGTTTATTTTGCAGGAAATGGAGGTAGCGCAGCCGATGCACAACATTTAGCTGCCGAATTTTCAGGTCGATTTTATAAAGATAGAAAAGCACTACCCTCTGAAGCATTACATTGTAACACTTCCTATTTAACTGCTGTCGCTAATGATTATAGCTATGAGGTTATTTATGCAAGATTAATAGAAGGCATCACAAAACCAGGAGATGTATTAGTGGGCATAAGTACTTCAGGAAATTCTGGAAATATTGTTAAAGCATTTGAAAT
>CAXNDZ010000050.1:0-12646 GCA_964201225.1 Chitinophagales bacterium
CTAAAATTGATAATGAAACGTATAAACGGAATCAAAAACAATACGCGGATAATACCTACCCTTAATCCAAAATATTTAGATAGGCCAGCGCAAACGCCCCCTATAATTTTATTATCAATATCTCTAAATAAACGCTTACGAACACCGCCAACTTCTTTTACGGAAGAACTAGGTACTGCAATCCATAAAATTATATAGACCAGTACATTTAAGCCGACTAAAAACAACCAAAGAATTCGCACTATCCAAGGCTCTATGACAAAGTAATTCGCGATACCACTACAAACACCCCCCAATACCTTGTTTTGCTCATCGCGAAATAATCTTTTAGGCCCATTGCCATCTCTGTAAAAATTCGAGTGTGAATTACCACTGGTATTTTGATGCGCATTTTGTTGGCGACCATCGTTTGCACTATTCGCACTAGAAGCAGTAGATTGTTCAAAACCGTCCTGCGCTTCAAAGTCGGCAGGACGTCCAATGCTAGTAATAATTAAATTCATATCCTCTTGTGTAATACAAGGTGTCCCCTTTTTTAAACGATCATCGCATAATTCTGCAATTCTACATTCGATATCGTTGATGATTTCATCGCATCCTTCTTCGTTTACAAAATAAGTACGCAAACTATCGATGTATTGTTTTAATAAATCATAAGCCAACTCCTCAATAGGAAGTACACGACCTTGAAAATTGATATTGATTACTTTGTTCATAGTATTATAGTTTAAGAAACTTGGTTCGTTTCTGATGAAGCAATGGAGTTGGTATTTTGAATAAGTGCTTGAACGGAACCTGTCATTTCATTCCAGGTTTGTAATAAAACAGCAAAAGCCGCTTTTCCTTCCTCGGTCATTACAAAATATTTTCTTGGTGGGCCTGTGACACTTTCCACCCAACGATAATTTAATAAGCCTGCATTTTTTAAACGCGTCAATAATGGGTACAAGGTTCCTTCAAGAATATGCAAATTGGCCTGTTTCATTTTCTCAACAATATCACTCGGATAAACCTCGCCTTGTTGAATGATGGACAATATGCAAAACTCCAAAACGCCCTTGCGCATTTGACTTTGTGTGTTTTGAATATCCATAAGTTTCTGATTGAAGCACAAAACTATACAATTTTATAGTACTATGCAATACATAGTACTATAATAAATCAATATAAAATATCAAATACTTGATAATCAAGTTATTATAAAATAATAAAATGGTTAAGCGTTCCTAGAAAATGATAAATGGTAGATTAATACACCACTAATTCATAAAAATCCTCTGGTTTCAGGTATTGTTCCGCCAAGGTTTTTAGCTGTTCTGGCTGAATAGATTTGACAACATCAATGGTATTATAAAAATAGGCATCGGTTAAATCACTTAAAATATAGGATTTCCATCTGGCGATAATTTGAAAGGGTCCATCCAAATCACCCAACAATCCGCCCAAGACATAATTTTTAACCAATTTTAATTCGTCTTCACTTACTAATTCTTCTCTCAAAATTTTCATCTCCTTATACACTTCTTCAATCGTTGGTTTACAAACATCCTTTCCTGCGTCCGTGCTGATCATCCAAGCACATTGTTGCACATGATTCTGTATATAACTATGTATGCCATAGGTGTAACCCTTATCTTCTCTAATATTGCGCATTAAACGAGAACCAAAAAATCCACCAAATATATTATTCAACACCTGTGTAGGTGCAAAATCAGGATGATGGCGATTAGGAAAATGTCGTGCAATTCGAATAGATCCTTGTACCGATGATGCATCATTCACGACACTGTAATGCTTTTGCGCTGCGGAAACAATAGGATGTGTAACATCTGCAATTACCTTTTTATTTAATGGCAACTGACCAATATGCTTATTTAATAATTCCTGCATATCGCTTGGAAATTTACCTGCCATAAAAATAATACACTTGCCATGCTTATAATAAGTGTCATAAAAAGCAGTTAAATCCTCCAATGTTACATTCTTATAATCTTCCTGCATTGCGTATTTACCATAAGGATGATCAATGCCAAATAAATATTCATCAATAAATCGATTCGCGATAAAATCACTCTTCTTTAAATTAAGTGACAATCGTTGAATTAAATTTTGCTGATAGATTTGTAATTCTTTTTCTGGAAAATTAGCTTCGGATATTAATTCACTCACTACTGGAATTACTTCCTTAAAATATTTGGTCAAACAATGTAAAGCAATGGTTGCCGTTTCATTGTAACAGTTTCTGCTTAAATGCGCACCATAAAATTCAAAGGCTTCGTTAATTTCAAAAGCATTTTTTTTCGTGGTTCCATTTTTTAATAAAAAATTTGTAGCAGCTGCTACCCAGTTTTTATCCTCATAGGAATTACCGGCAAAAAATACTATATCCATGAGCATCACTTGTTCCGCTCCTCCTTCATAGGTATACACTTCCACTTGATTGTCTAAAACAAAATGCTGATAAGGTTTTAACTTAATGTCAAAATCAATAGCATCTTTGATTACAGGAGCAATATTTCGATCTAATGCCATGATTTATGATTTACTATAATAATATAAAGTATTACGATTGGTGTCCTGAAAAATTTGTAGTGCTGTTTGTTGTATTAATTCAGGTGTCACTTTTTGGTATTTTACCAATTCTTGATTCATCAAACCCGCATCACCCAATAATTCATAATAAGCCAAACTATGTGCCCGATTCATGATACTCATATCTTCGAAACAAATTAAACTTTCTGTTTTATTAATTACTTTTTGAACTTCATGGGTCGGCATCATGGTGTTTTTAATTAATTCAATTTCATCCAACACTGCTTTTTCAGCAACCGACATGGTAATTCCCTTGACCAACTTTCCTTCAATCACCACCAAGCCTGGATCAAAGGTGCCAAAGTGATAACAATCAATAGATGAAAATATTTGTTTCACTTTTATTAATTGCTCATACAATCTTGAAGTTGCACCACCGCCAATCACATCGGTCATTAAATCTGTGGCATGATAATTTTCATCCAAACGTCCGCCCATATGCCAGGTCATCATTAACATATCCAATGGCACATCTGCACGTACATCTTGGAACCTACTTTTTTGTTGCACTGGTTCCTTTGGTAAATTTCGTTCATAAGGAGCGCCTGATGGGATGGGGCCAAACCATTTTTCTGCCAATTGCTTTACTTGTTCTGTGGTCACATTTCCAGTGACTACTAATATGGCGTTGTTGGGACGATAAAATTTAAAAAAGAAATCCTTTACATCTTGCATTTTTGCTTGCTCCACATGTTCCAACGAAGCGCCAATGGTCATCCAGCGATAAGGATGATTGGTATATGCAAGTGTTCGCATTTTATGCCAAACATCCCCATAGGGTTTATTGATATAATGCTCTTTGAATTCCTCACACACCACCTTACGTTGTACTTCCAAACTTTTTTCGCTAAACGCTAACGATAACATACGATCACTTTCCAACCAAAAAGCAGTTTCAATATTTTCTGCTGGTATTTGACAATAATAATTCGTTAAATCGTTGGTGGTATAGGCATTATTTTCACCTCCTGCTCTTTGCAAAGGCTCATCGTAGATAGGAATATTAATACTTCCACCAAACATCAAATGCTCAAATAAATGGGCAAATCCTGTTTTTTGAGGATCCTCATCTTTTGCACCCACATTATATAGCACATTCACCACCGCCATAGGCGTGCTGGTATCCTGATGAACAATAACTTTTAGGCCATTGTCTAGTTCGAATTTGTCAAATTGTATCATAAAGAGTACGAAATTACTTAATAAGTACAATAGTTCCTTTTCTAATACCTATTCCAGAATTTTATTTTAAATACCCCGTTTTGTTGAACAAGAAGACAATAAATAGGGAAAAATCGGGGATTTACTACAACCCGTTTATTTTATAATGTAACTTTGTGCCATAATAATAGAATGGATATGAAGTTAGAAACACTATACGAACGCGCCCTAAACTTTGAACATTTGACAAAGGAAGAAGGTATGTTTTTATTTGAAAATGCGCCGCTGAATGAACTAAGTCATATTGCCAATGAATTAAGAAAAAAGCAGGTGCCCCACGGAAAAGTGACTTGGCAAATTGACCGTAATTTAAATACCACCAATGTTTGTATCGCGAATTGTAAGTTTTGTAATTTTTACAGAATTCCAGGACATGCCGAAGCATACATTACCGATATGGATACCTACCGAGTTAAAATTAAAGAAACACTCGCTTGGGGTGGAGACCAATTATTATTACAAGGAGGACATCATCCTGAATTAGGCTTGGCTTTTTATACCGGAATATTCAGTCAAATAAAATCTGAATTTCCAACCATTAAATTACACACTTTAGGACCCCCAGAAATTGCACATATTGCAAAGCTGGAAAAAATGAGTCATACCGATGTTTTAAAAGCATTGGTAGCAGCAGGTATGGATTCACTCCCAGGTGCTGGCGCTGAAATTTTAGTGGATCGTGTTCGTAAATTAGTCTCTAATGGAAAATGTGGTGCCGATGAGTGGTTAGATGTTATGGCGGCTGCGCACCAATTAAATATTACTTCGAGTGCTACCATGATGTTTGGCCATGTTGAAACCTTAGAAGAAAGATTTATTCATTTGGTTCGCATCAGAGAGGTGCAAGATAAAAAACCAACCAACGCAAAAGGATTTTTGGCATTTATTCCTTGGACCTTCCAGGATGTAGATACGCTTCTTACTAAAATTAGAGGGGTGCATAATTTAACCACTACCGAAGAGTATATCCGAATGATTGCAATAAGTAGAATTATGCTTCCTAATATTAAAAATATTCAAGCAAGTTGGTTAACAGTGGGTAAGGCAACAGCACAGGTTTGTTTGGAAGCAGGCGCCAACGATTTTGGTAGTATTATGTTGGAGGAAAATGTAGTAAGTGCCGCAGGTGCACCCCACCGCTTTACCTATAAATCCATACAGGAAGCCATTGCCGAAGCAGGTTTTGAGCCGCAATTAAGAAACCAACAATACGAATGGCGTGAATTACCAGCTGGTATAATGGAGCAGGTAATTGATTATTAAAGTTTGGATCTAGATTTGAATGTAACTTTTTTACTAGGAGTTCGTTATAGGATTATAACGATCAATGCCCCATCATGACTGAACAGGATTACAATAATTGTGTAGATGAACATTCCAATGGAGTGTACCGGTTTATTGTAAAAAATATCAGAAATACACAAGATGCAGAAGATATTGTGCAATCTGCCTTTGAAAAACTATGGGTAAACCGGGAACGTGTAACCCCACTCAAAGCAAAGTCCTATTTGTATACGGTCGCCTACCATCAAATGATTGATGTGATTCGAAAGGAAAATAAAAAACCTACGACGAATGAGTTTATGGAAGTAGATCAGGTCTCGCACCAAACCAGTTCCGAATTAAAGCAAAATTTATTAAGTGCCATTAACCAACTCAACCCTACGCAAAAAAGTTTGGTGTTGTTAAAGGATTATGAAGGATACTCCTATCAAGAGATTGGAGAAATTATGAACTTATCAGAAAGTCAGGTGAAGGTTTATTTGCACCGGGCAAGGTTATTTTTAAAGACCCAATTATTGGAACTCGAAAAAGTAAATGCGTAACAATGAAAATTAACCAACATAATTACGAGCATTATTTTTTGATGTATATCGATAATGAACTTTCCGCTGAGGAAAGGGCTGAAGTAAATGACTTTATCATGCAGCACCCGAATTATGCAAACAAGTTGGAGGAATTACAACAACTTAAGCTCAGTCCAGATAATATTATTTACGAAAATAAATTTTCATTATACAAATTGAGCGAGCAGGATGAACAGTGTATTACTTATTTGGGAAATGAAATGACCAATGAAGAAAAAGTAAGTTTTGAAAGTGAAATATCCACGGATATTTATTTACAAACTAATGTAAAGCAATGGCAGGCCACTTTTATTACTCCGCCCACAACCATAGAGATAGATCAAAATTTTAAAAATAGCTTATATAAAAAGTCAGCACAGATAAAGCCTTTATGGGCAACTACGACATTTAAACGATGGGCGTCGGTTGCGGCAATATTGATTTTAGTTATTGGGTTTAGCCTATTTAATGCGAGAAATAAGCAAGGGGCGTCCTCCTTTAGCAATAATAATGGAGCAAAAACTAAATTCAATAAGTCAGCAGTTACTGAAACAAATAATGTCGCTGACATCAAGGCTACTGAAAATTCAATCGCTTTAAATAAGATAAAAAAAGAAGCACTGTCGCCAATTGTACCCATTAGAGCGCAAGCCCAAAATGAAAACGCAAATAGCAACTTAAACTCCTTAGCTAATAAAACTTTTACTGAGGCAAATAATGATGCAGCAATTTCATTAGTCCCTAATGCAGCAATAAATACACAAACGATGAATGAAACAGCTGCGTTACCTATGGAAATTTTCTCAACAAGTGTTTCAAATGTAAATGAGGAAGCGAAAAATAATATGGAGGCGATTATTACACCCATCCAGGTGCAATACAGCAATATTGATACCGATGAGGAAGAACGTAGCATTAATATTGCCAACATAGAAATTGATGGCGCAAAATTCAGAGAGATCAGTCGAAAAATTACTACCCTATTTAAAAGAACCAAACCCGAAAATGATAAATATAAATAAAATGAAAAAAGTAAAGTTACTCCTTGTTTCGATGATCTGTTATGGAATCGTAAATGCACAAGCGGACACCAGTGCCCATAAAACCAACCCTTTAAAAGCCGATACTATTATAAAATCATCGGATAGTGTATTCATTTCCGCAGATACCATTACCATTGGTAATATGCTTATTATTAAAAATCAACGAAGTCAAGACAATAGCAAAATCAAAAAAAATACTTTTTTCACGACCAATAAAGATTCCGTTCAAGTTGGTCCTGTGCTGATTGTGACTGATAAAGGAGCTAAAAAACCAGATTTTAAAACGATCATAAAAATTGGCGACGCCTCCTACGGCAGACCTATAGATACCAGTGAGTATAGCTGGTATAAAGGAGAATTCAAAAAAACAAAAATTGAAAGAGTCAAGGAAATAAAAAAATTAAAAAATGTAAGCACCAATTGGTTCTCCTTTGATTTAGGATATGCCAACTTTCAGGACAAGTCGCCCACAATTTATTATTTACAAACACCTTCAGGTATTATGCCGCCTTCAGGTGGTATCTTTCCACCTAATTTAAAATTAATCAATGGGAAGTCAAGTAATTTTAATTTATGGATCGTGCAACAAAAAGTGAGTTTGTACAAAAACAAATTAAACTTAAAGTATGGGGTAGGATTTGAAATGTTTAATTTCAGATTGGAACAACCCGTTAGTTTCAGAAATGATATTTCCAATAAAATGATTTTAGATAATGTCAGTTTTTCTAAAAATAAATTGTTTGCCAAATACCTAACCGTTCCATTTCAATTCAATTTTAAATCAGATCCAAAAAGTAATAAAAGTTTTTATATGAGCGCGGGTATGAGCGCCGGATACCTTGTGGATGCTAGAAACAAACAAAAAAGTAGCGAAAGAGGTAAGCAAAAATATGACGGTAATTTTAATTTAAATAACTGGCGATTCGCCACTATCGGAGAACTAGGCGTTGGTGGAATAAGATTGTACGGATCCTATGGCCTAACGAATATGTTTACCAAAAATCTTACCCATTTTGAATTTCATCCTTATACCATCGGATTAAGATTTAGCAATTTTTAAATCCTTTAAAAAATTTATACTAAATTTTCAGCACCAAAATAAGGCTGCAACACTTTGGGTAATGCAATGCCTGATTCCGTTTGGTAATTTTCAACAATAGCAGCAAAAATTCTTGGCAAGGCCAATGAGCTGCCATTCAATGAATGGGTAAACTGTGTTTTCCCTTCTGCATCTTTGTAACGACATTTCATGCGATAAGTTTGATACGCTTGGAAGTTTGAAACGCTACTTACTTCCAACCACATTTGTTGCGCAGCACTAAACACTTCAAAATCATAGGTAATTGCAGAAGCAAATCCCATATCGCCACCGCATAATTTTAATATGCGATAAGGTAATCCCAAGCTAATTAATAAATTTTCAACATGGGTGACCATCTCATTTAAAATATCATCACTTTTTTCTGGTGGTACAATTTGAATAATTTCCACTTTCTCAAATTGGTGTACTCGATTCAAACCCCTTACCTCTTTTCCAAAACTTCCAGCCTCTCTTCTAAAACACGGTGAGTATGCGGTCATTTTTATAGGCAAATCCGACTCCTTTAAAATGGTATCTCTAAAAATATTCGTTACCGGAACCTCAGCAGTAGGTATTAAATAAAAATTATCGGCAGTCGCATGATACATCTGCCCTTCCTTATCAGGCAACTGACCTGTAGCAAAAGCCGAAGCCTCGTTCACCATAAATGGAGGCAAATATTCTGTATACCCAGCTGCAGTATTAAAATCTAAAAAATACTGTGCTAATACTCTTTGAAATTTCGCACCCTTACCAATATATAATGGGAAGCCACTTCCTGTAATTTTAGCCCCGGTTTCAAAGTCAACCAAATTGTATTTTTTGATTAAATCCCAATGTGGCACTGCTTCCTTATGTAAATTAGGTTTTACCCCCGCTTCTTTCACCAATACATTTTCTTCAGGTGTTTTTCCCAATGGCACAATATCATGGGGTAAATTTGGAAATTGTACCATGGTGTTATGTAAACTTGTTTCTACCTCAGCCATTTTCACCTTTAAAGGATCTAATTGCTTCTTCCATTCTGCAACATCATTTTTAAGCGCCTCGGCTTTGTCCTTTTCCCCCTTGGCCATCAATCCACCAATTTCTTTGGAAGCCGCATTCACCTTAGATTGTGTATCATCAAAAGCAGCCTGTTGTTGCTTTCTTTCATCGTCCAATGCAATCGCCGTATCCACTAATTCCGGTTGCCCAAAATGCTTAATCGCCAGTTTGGCCTTAGCTAATTCGCGGTTTTGTCGTAAAAAATTAACCTGTAACATGTCAACAATATTTTTCCAAAGATAATCAAAGCAACCTACTACGCCTAGATATCCCCTACCTTTGCTCAATAATTTGAAAAAAGGAAAATATGGCAGCAATCACAGACGATTTTCAGACCAGATGGTGGGCTTTAGAGCAAAAATTAATGGACCAATTTGGTAAAAAGCCAGACGTGGAAGCCGTTCTTTTTTTGATTGGATTACAGGAAACTGGGTTTATACGTGAAAAAATAAGCAAGGAACAAAAGCAGGACCTAATGCATGTCGCCATTTGTACCATTCTATCTCCTAGTGGCTATTATATTAATGAAGGAAAGGATGAGGAAGGCTGGCCCCACTTTAAGCAAATAAAAAATAAGCCAACAATGGACCTAATGGAGCAGGAGGCCTTTTTAAAAGACCATATTTTATTATATTTTAGTAACATTAATTTCTAGTAGATTGTTTTTTTAGCATTTTTTATGAATCTTTGCAACAATTAAAAATAAGTATATGCAATTCCCAGCCGATTTAAAATACACCAAGGACCACGAATGGATTAAAGTAGAAGGTAATGTAGCCACTATTGGCATTACCGATTTCGCACAAGGCGAGTTAGGTGATATTGTATATATCGACATTAATACCGTTGGAAAAATGTTATCTGCTGAGGCAGTTTTTGGAACGGTAGAAGCAGTTAAAACAGTGAGTGATTTATTTATACCAGTCGCAGGAACAATTAGTGAAATTAATCCAGCTTTAGCAGGACAGCCCGAGCTAGTCAACACAGATCCTTATGGTGCAGGATGGATGGTTAAAGTTACCATGGTGAATCCAGCAGATGTTGAAAAACTTTTGACCAGTGAAGCTTATAGCCAATTGGTGCATTAATCTCCACATGACAAATTCAATTAAAACTTTAGTTTGGGTCATTGCCGAATTTGTACTCGTATTTGTTTTATTAAGTTTACCTGGCAATGATCATTCAAGTTGGATTTCTAAAATTATGGCACTCCCCTATGCCGACAAACTTGTGCATATGGGGCTTTTCGGGAGTTTGGCCCTATCCCTATTTTTCCATTTTGAAATGTTGACAGATGCGCGATATAAAACGACACGCACAAAATCCATTGCCTTAATTATTTGCATCCTATATGGGATTGGGATGGAATATTACCAAAAATACTATATCCCTAGTAGGGGTTTTGAGGTGTTGGATATGTTGGCTGACGCATTAGGTGCATTATGTGCCTTACCTTTGTTTGTGTTCGTTGGGAAAAGATTTTTTAAATAATTTATAATAAGTACATTTAAGAATGGGGATTGACAAAGACATACAACAATCTTGTTTCAGAAATGAATTTCAAAAAATGGGCATTAATCTCATTTATACCGCCAATTGGTTAAATGAAAAAATTGCACATATTTTAGCGAATGAAGAAATCACGCAACAACAATATAATATTTTAAGAATTTTGCGCGGAAGCGAGTGTCCATTAAGCACCCTAAAAATAAGAGAACGCATGTTGGATAAGATGAGTGATACCAGCCGAATTGTAGATCGCTTAATTGCCAAAGGGTTGGTTGAAAAAACGGCATGTATGAAAGACAAAAGATTGGTGGATATCACCATTTCCAAAAAGGGATTGGTACTAGTTGACAAATTGGATCAATTTAATGATCAAATAGATGCAGTATTAAAGGGCGTTGATGAAAAAGAGGCACAAACCATCAATCAACTATTAGATAAAATAAGAGCAACCTCGGAATCTAAAATTTAATAAAATAATTTATATGCGAATTTTACTAAGTATCCTATTTATAGGATTTTTTCTTTTTACCAATGGACAGCCGAAAATTTCAGATAAAAATGTTTTTGAATTTAGGGGCGTATGGGTAGCCACTGTTGAAAATATAGATTGGCCAAGTAAAAGAGGGCTTAGCAATGAAGATCAAAAAAAAGAATTTATTGCATTATTAGAGATGCATAAAAAAAATGGTATGAACGCCATTGTAATGCAAGTGCGACCATCGGGCGATGCTATGTACCCTTCCACTTTAGAGCCATGGAGTGAATACCTAATGGGAAAGCAGGGCTTACCACCAAGTCCATTTTATGATCCATTGGCATTTATGATTCAAGAAACGCATAACCGTGGGATGGAGTTTCACGCATGGATCAACCCCTATCGTGCAGTATTTAATGTCAACAGATCAAGTGTAGCCCCAAGCCATGTTACAAAAATTCATCCAGAATGGTTTTTAGTATATGGAGATAAAAAATATTTTAATCCAGGATTACCTGAGGTATGGAAACATACCAATCGGGTGGTACGTGACTTGGTTGCAAGATATGATATTGATGCAGTGCATATGGATGACTATTTTTATCCATATCGCATTGCAGGAAAAGAATTTCCTGACCAAGCAACCTATTTAACTAATAAACGAGGATTAGATAAGGAGGATTGGAGACGAAGTAATTGTGATACCATTATTAAACAATTAAATGCGACCATTCGCAGCGCGAATCCATCCGTGCAATTTGGCATCAGCCCATTTGGGGTTTGGAGAAATAAGTCAGTTGATCCAAAGGGAAGCAATACCAAAGCAGGACAAACCAATTACGATGATTTGTATGCCGATATATTATTGTGGTTAGAAAAAGGATGGATTGATTATGTAACACCACAAATATATTGGGAACACGGACATCCATTAGCCGACTATGATGAAATTATTAATTGGTGGGATAAAAATAGTTACGGTAAAAATTTATATATAGGTCATGGCATATACCGCGCAGGAAGTAACGCAGGATGGAAGGATAAAAATGAAATTCCTTACCAAATAAATCGTGTGCGTTCCTTACCCAACACCAATGGCTCGATTTACTTTAGCAGTAAAAGTTTCAACTCCAATGCGAATGGATGGAATGATAGTTTACAACAACACTATTATCAAAAACCAGCATTATTGCCTACCATGCCATGGCTGGTGCAATACCAAATGGCCACACCTGTAGTTGAAAAAAAATCAGCTACCGAATATCGTATTACCAATACACAAAAAACGGGCGTGAAGCAATATGCTATTTTGAAAAAGGTAAATGACAGCTATACGGTAGAAACCATTATCAATGCACCATTGCAAACACTTAATTTAAATGAGTTGGGCGTGGTAAAAAATAACAAGTACAATTATTGGTTGGTCGCAGTTGGAAAGCAAAATCAATTAAGTAAATTAGTAGCACTACCTTAGTTAATTACGATGCCTTACTGATAAATGCAAATTTGTAACCACTGGATGTATACATCCGACAACAAAACTATTCAAAGTAAATCGTAAACTTCAATACTACTCGTAAACTCTTTTTAATAACGACTGCTCATTGGCTTTGATAATTAAGGGCACATGCTCCACCACCGTCATATCATTATCCAAACCAAATGCTTTTTGATCACTTTGCGCTAATTGTTTAATATTAAAATACACATCCATAAT
The DNA here is from genome assembly GCA_964201225.1 of Chitinophagales bacterium. Lineage (GTDB taxonomy): Bacteria > Bacteroidota > Bacteroidia > Chitinophagales > Chitinophagaceae > Sediminibacterium. The sequence continues at coordinate 12,533 of CAXNDZ010000050.1, forward strand.
AAAATCCTCCTTAAAGCTTAACTCGTTTTCAATAGAGAAAAAGCTTTCGATAATTACATAAGTAATATCGGTATGGAAATCCTTACTCTTCAATGATTCGTATTTACTATAAAT
>CAXNDZ010000051.1:0-12576 GCA_964201225.1 Chitinophagales bacterium
TATGATAAGAAAGTAGTTACTGAAGCAGGCGAAAGCGCAACATTAAAAGCGGGTCAAATAGTTACTTTACGTGAATTGAGAGAAGAAAATTCAATTTTACGTCGTGCAGATAAAAAAGTAGTAGAAGTACGTGATGCAAAACCTGCAACAGCGCGTCCAGTATTATTAGGTATTACAAAAGCATCTTTGGGTGTTCAAAGCTGGATTTCTGCTGCATCATTCCAAGAAACGACTAAAGTATTAAGCCAAGCGGCAATACAAGGTAAAGTGGACTTAATGTTAGGTTTAAAAGAAAACGTAATTACAGGTCATCTTATCCCTGCAGGTACTGGTCAAAAAGAGTTCGATAAATTGATCTTAGGTAGCAAGGAAGAGTATGATGTATTAGCCAGTGCGCGTGAAGCGATGAGCTTTGACGACGAGGAATAATACTTAGTATAGATTTTTGTTAAAAGGTAGGAAGTAGCGATATTTCCTACCTTTTTTTATTTTTTATCCCTCCGTTTTTTCTTATTTTTATAGGGTAGGGCGATAATTAATTGCCGTATATTACATTAAACAAATTGAATAATGAAGTCAATCAACTGGGTAGTCAATGGGGTGTTAGCAATCGCTGTTATTGTATTGTATGTATTGCATTTTAATAGTGCCAATATTCCAATTAAGTCAGCAGCATTAAATGGTGGTGGAACCAAAGTGGCTTATTTTGAAATTGATTCTATTCAAAATAGTTATGTCTTTTTTCAGGAAGTGAAATCATCCTTGCAAGTGAAGGATATGGAAAATGCAAAGCAGTTAGCAGGTTTGAAAAATGCCTTTGCTGAAAAATATCAAGCGCTACAAAAAAATGGTCGTTATTTATCGCAAGCGGAAGTGGCTAATAGCCAACAAGAATTAGCACAGCTTGAAAAAAATTATACCAATAAGGAACAGCAATTATCACAGGAGTTGCAAGAGGAAAGTTTTAAAAGATTACAAGAGGTTAAAAAAAGAATTGAGCAATTTTTAGAAAAATATAATAAGAATAAGGAGTTCGCTTATATATTTTCAAGTAACCCTGATTTAATGTATTATAAGGATACGGCGTATGATATCACTTCGGATATTATTAAGGGGCTAAATTCGGAACATAAATCAAATAAATAATTTAAATAAATCCTTTCCAAATCAACGGGAAGGATTTTTAATTACACACACAATCAAAAATCATGTCAACAACAGAAACTTCGGAATTTAAACCAAGATTAGGCGCTTTAGATGCGACCATGATCGTGGCGGGTAGTATGATTGGGTCAGGTATTTTTATTGTAAGTGCGGATATTACCCGAAATGTAGGATCGGCTGGATGGTTGGTAGTGGCTTGGTTGTTGACTGGTTTTATGACCATTACTGCTGCGTTGAGTTATGGGGAGTTAAGTGCTATGTATCCAAAAGCAGGAGGGCAATATGTTTATTTACAAAAAGCATATAATCCGTTGGTAGGTTTTTTATATGGTTGGAGCTTTTTCTCAGTGATACAAACAGCAACTATTGCAGCAGTAGCTGTTGCCTTTAGTAAGTTTACTGCTTATTTAATACCTAGTGTAGGAGAAAGTAATATTATTGCTGATTTGGGATTTATTAAAATTTCAGCCGCGCAAGCTTTAGCTATTTGTTTAATTATATTTTTAACTTATACCAATACTAGAGGGGTGAAGGAGGGGAAAATAATTCAAAACACATTTACATTTACCAAATTGATTTCATTATTTGGATTAGTACTTGTTGGATTTTTATTTACCGAGCATAGTTATTGGAATGAAAACTGGATGCATGCTTTTAGTGCACAAACCAATGTGGTTACCACTGCTGTTGATGGCGCTGTGACCAATAGCTGGTTGCCAGTGGGGGGTACTGCTTTAATTGGTTTGATGTCGGCGGCGATGGTGGGATCAATTTTTAGTAGTGATTCATGGAATACCGTAACATTCATTGCAGGCGAAATTAAAAATCCACAACGCAATATTGGGTTAAGTTTGTTTTTAGGAACCTCGATTGTAACGCTTATTTATATTAGTACTAATTTAATGTACTTACATGTACTTCCATTAAATGAAATTGCCTTTGCGGAGAATGATCGTGTGGCAATTGCAGCTGCCAATAAAGTGATGGGTAATATTGGCACCATTGTTATTGCAGTGATGATTATGATTTCCACTTTTGGTTGTAATAATGGATTAATATTGACAGGGTCAAGGGTTTATTATACGATGGCCAAGGATGGCTTGTTTTTTAAGAAAACAGGCGAGTTAAATAAAAACGAAGTTCCTGCCTATGGTTTATGGATACAGGCTTTGGTGGCGTCTATATTATGTTTAAGTGGAAAATATGGCGACTTGTTAACTATGGTTTCATTTGTAGGGGTACTTTTTTATATCCTTACTATTATAGGCATATTTATACTAAGAAAAAAAGAACCCAATTTACCAAGACCTTATAAAGCCGTTGGTTATCCAGTTTTACCAATCATTTATATTATTATGGCCAGTGTATTTTGCGTTGGTTTGGTATATGCGCAACCTAAGTATTCATTATGGGGTTTGGGGATTACGCTTTTGGGGTTACCTTTGTATTATATCGCTTTAAGCAATAAAAAAAAGGCATCCTAGCATGATTACTGTTAATGATATCCAAAGTTTATTTAGTTCTTTTACCACAACAAAAATTGGGGTAGTCGGTGATATTATGTTGGATACCTATTGGTGGGGTGTAGTGGATCGTATTTCACCCGAAGCACCCGTTCCTGTCGTGTCATTACAACGTAAGGAAACTCGCGTTGGGGGTGCTGCAAACGTCGCTTTAAACTTGAGGGCCTTGGGTGCACCCACTACTTTGTTCTCCGTGATTGGAAAGGATGCAGAAGGCGCTGAATTAGACAGCTTATTAAATAAGGAAGGAATCAATACCTCCTATATACATAGCAGTGATACCAGAGTGACCACTAATAAAGTACGTATCATGGGACGCAATCAGCAAATGATGCGATTGGATCATGAGCATACCAATGATATTACTTCGGAGCAAGAAGCAGCTTTATTGAATAGTTTTTATAAATATGTAGATACGGAAAATCCTTCCTTAATCATTTTAGAAGATTACAATAAAGGGGTATTGACGCCTAATATTATTACCTCGGTGATTGATTATTGTAATGCAAAAGGAATACCAACAGCCGTTGATCCAAAACAAAAAAACTTTTTAGCGTACAAAAACTGCACCCTATTTAAACCAAATTTAAAAGAGGTAAAGGAGGGTTTAAAAATTTCTGTTGGGGATATCTCGGTTCAAAATTTGAATAAAGTGCATACTGCTTTAAATGAAAGTTTACAGAACGTAATTTCCTTTATTACTTTATCAGAGCATGGGGTATATTTTTCAGATGGTAAGGAGCAAAAATTAATTCCTACGCACATTCGTAATATATCGGATGTGAGTGGCGCAGGGGATACGGTTATTGCAGTGGCTTCACTAGTGTATGCTTCTTCAAAAAATATACTATTAGCGGCTGAAATTTCCAATATTGCAGGTGGTATGGTTTGTGAATTAGTAGGAACTGCACCTATTAATAAAAATGATTTAGCAGCGGAAGTCGTAAAGCTATTAACCAAATAGGAATTAAAATTGAAACAAGTATCAATCATGTATTCGAAAAAAATAGCTATAATAGTAGCTGGTGGTACAGGACAGCGCATGGGTTCGGTGGTGCCTAAGCAATTTTTAGAAATTGAAGGGAAGTCCATATTATTACATACGATTGATCAGTTTGTAAATGCATTTGATGATATCAGCTTAGTGGTGGTGTTGCCAGAAGGGTATATTGAAGAAGGGAAAAAATTACTAAACAATAGAACAAAAAATCCCATTCAGTTTATCGCTGGTGGTGAAACCCGATTTGAGTCGGTAAAGAATGGATTAACTGCAGTTAAGGAAAAATGTATCGTATTTGTGCATGATGCCGTAAGGTGTTTATTGACCCCTGCATTAATTCAAAGATGTTATCAGCAAGCAGTTGAAAATGGTTCTGCCATCCCTGCTGTAAGTTCAACGGATACCGTTCGTATTTTGGAAAATGAAACACATCATTTGTTTGATCGTGAAAAAGTAATGCTGATACAAACGCCACAAACATTTCAATCTGAAGTTATATTAGCTGCTTTTAATCAAGCATACCAACCCAATTTTACCGATGAAGCCAATGTGGTGGAAGCGAGTGGGCAACCAGTGTATTTGGTAGATGGGGAGTTTGAAAATATCAAAATTACAAGACCCTTGGATTTGGCCATTGCGACGTATGTGCTCACGAAACGATTAGGGTAATTAGTAAGAATTATTCTGATTCCAAATCCTCTCTTGGTGCTAAATCCTGCGGCAAATGTGCGCTTATATTGGAAGTGCTCTTCCCAATCTTTTCTAAAATTTGATGCGCCACTTCCATAGCCAAGTAGCCATCCATCTCATTCACCACTGGTATTTCGTCATTTAAAATAGCATGAACAAAACTGCTAAGTTCTGCTTTAATGGCATTGCCTTGTTCAGTTACAGGGTTGTTGATGGAAATGGTTTTGGTGCCTTGGTGTGTTTCAATATCAAATGAAAAAGCAGCAGTGTCATCAGGTTGCTGTAATTTAATAATTTCCGTGTTTTTTTCTAAAAAGTCAATGCCGATATAAGCATCTTTTTGGAACAATCTAATTTTGCGCATTTTTTTCATGCTAATTCTACTGCTGGTTAAATTAGCCACACAGCCATTGTTAAATTCAATACGCACGTTGGCAATATCAGGGGTGTCGGTTAAAACGGCAACACCACTTGCTGAAATACTTTTTACATCGCTTTTAACAATGCTTAAAATAATATCAATATCGTGAATCATTAAATCCAAAATCACACTTACTTCTGTGCCTCTCGGATTAAATTGTGCTAATCGGTGTACTTCAATAAAAAGTGGGTTTAAAGTCAAATCTTTTAAAGCAGTAAATGCAGGATTAAATCTTTCTACATGGCCCACTTGTAATTTTACATTGGCTTCCTTTACCATGTTTACGATTGTTTTTCCTTCTTCAATCGTATTGGCCATTGGCTTTTCAACAAAAACATTTTTGCCCATTTTAATTGCCATCTCACAAACAGGGAAATGCAAATGCGTAGGGGTAACCACATCAATAATATCGCATGCTGCAATCAGTGCTTCTTCATCCATGAATCTTTTAAGACCATAAGTTTTTTCAACCTCATGTGCATGTTCGTTGCTGGGATCAAAAAAGCCAACCAATTCCACTTCGGGAATTTCCTTCCAATTATTTAGGTGATACTTACCCAAATGTCCCACTCCAAACACGCCCACTTTAAGCATAGCTTTTATTTATTAAGGGTAAAGTTACACTATAAGCCATTGAAATTGAATGCATTTAGTCCGTTGTGGAAAATTGGCAAAATGCTGTTAATTCCTGCTTCGGGAATCCAATATTTTACAAGTGCATTTACTATCTTTAATGAATTGCACAAAAGCTGTTTATGCATCCTAATATTCAACATTTATATGAAATTGCTAATAAGCCCGCCCGAAAGGTGATTGGTTTAATGAGTGGTACTTCCTTGGATGGTTTGGATATTGCATTATGTACGATTACCGGTGCTGGAAAAGCAACTAAGGTAAAATTGGATGCATTTATAACGGTGCCTTATACGCCCGATTTGAAAGAAAAGTTGCTGACCGTATTTTCTAAAAAAACAGTGTCCTTAGAACAATTATGTGTACTTAATCCATGGTTGGCTTTACAACATGCAAGCATGGTTAATCATGCACTTCAACAATGGGGGGTGGATGCAGCTCAAGTTGATTTAATTGCAAGTCATGGTCAAACCATTTATCATGCACCCAAAAGTTTACATCCTAATGATGCATTTGGTCCCGCTTCATTGCAAATAGTCGACGGCGATCATATTGCTGTAGCCACTGGAATTATAACGGTAAGTGATTTTAGACAAAAACATATTGCCGCTGGAGGTGAGGGAGCACCATTGTCCTTATATGGCGATTATTTATTGTGTGCCCATGAAACTGAAAATAGAATTTTATTAAATATTGGAGGCATCGCTAATTTTACAATATTAAATGCTAATAGTAGTTTGGAGCAAGTGTTTTCATCTGATACGGGTCCAGGTAATACTTTAATGGATGCGTACACGCGAAAGTATTTTGAAGGATTGGCTTATGATAAGGATGGCATCATTGCAAAGTCAGGAAAAATTAATGAGCCTTTATTGCAATCATTAAAAAGCGATTCATTTTTTAGTGTCGCATTCCCTAAAACCATTGGGCCGGAATTATTTAATCTTGATTACATTATTCAAGCGCAAATGGCCTTGGGTACCATGTTATCCCATGAGGATGTGCTTGCTACTTTAAATATGTTTACAGCCCAAACCATTAGTGAGGCAATAAAAAAGGTAGTGGTGGATCAATATATTTATACCATGTATATCAGTGGCGGAGGGATGCACAATCATTTATTGATGGAACATCTAAAACAATTGCTTCCAAGTATTATAATAAAGTCATCCATGGAAATAGGCATATTGCCTGACGCGAAGGAGGCCATTTTATTTGCACTACTAGGGAATGAAGCAGTAGCAGGGACGTCACTATTGGCGGGAGGGAATGCTACAAAGGTAGCAACAACCATGGGAAAAATTAGTTTTCCTAATTAACCGTACTTAATAATTTGTGTTACTTATCTAATTAATCTCATTTTCTAAACTAACTGCTTCGATTGATTTTTTTACAGAGCCATGGGTTTTCAGCAGCTGTTCCGCTTTCGCAGTATCGTTAATTTTTAATTCATCCATGATCATCTTTACACCACGATCAAATAATTTTTGATTAGTCAATTGCATGTTGACCATTTTATTTCCTTTAATACGACCTAGCTTAATCATCACCGAAGTGGAGATCATATTCAATACCATTTTTTGTGCAGTGCCACTTTTCATTCTAGTACTTCCTGTAACAAATTCAGGTCCAACCACTACTTCAATGGGAAAATTAGCATGTGCTGAAATAGGGCTATTTGCATTGCAACTAATACTGCCTGTGATAATACCTTGTTCTTGACATTTTTTTAGTCCCCCAATCACATAAGGAGTGGTGCCGCTTGCCGCAATACCTACTACCACATCTAAATCACTTATTTTATATGCTTGTAAATCAATCCAAGCTTGCGCCATATCATCCTCTGCATTCTCAACTGCATGAAACATGGCTTTTTGGCCACCAGCAATAATCCCTACTACCACATCTACAGAAACACCAAAAGTAGGCGGGCATTCGCTCGCATCTACCATACCTAAGCGACCGCTGGTACCTGCGCCAATGTAAAATAAACGGCCGCCGTTTTGTAGTTTATTAGCAGCGGCATCAACAAGTAAAACGATTTGCGGAATTTGTTTTTCGACTTCAAAAGCAACTTTTTTATCTTCTGTATTTATATTTGAAACGATAGCCGCTGTGGTTGATTTTTCAATATCGTGATATAAGGAGGATTCTTCCGTGGTTCTATTAAAATTACTAGGCATCTTTTGCTAATGTATTTAAAGCGTTTACAAATTGGTCAAGTTCATCCGTTGTAGTATAAACATTGGGGCATATCCGACAGCCAATGACATTTATATAATCAATGGCAACAGTAAAAATTTTAAATTCATTCATCAATCTAGTGGCTACAACACTTGGTTTAATTCCCACTATACCAACATTTGCAATGCCACAACATTTTGTTTGATCTACTGGTGTATTAATTATAATTTTTGGGTTATTACGTACTTTACTGGTCCAATAGTTTTGTAAATAACGCAATCTTGCTTCTTTCTTTTCGGCACCGATCATTTCATAATAATCTATGGAATCATTAATGGCAAGGTCGGTAGCAACAGGGTGGGTACCAATATGGTTTAAGCGTTTAATTTTATCTAATTGTTTTTCTCCATCCGCTAATAGTGGCCATAGGTTTTTAATTCTATTTTTGTTGATGTATAATATACCAGCACCTAAAGGACTACTCAGCCACTTGTGCAATGATGCAGCGTAATAATCACATCCTAAATCATCAATACTGTATTGGAAATGTGCAAAAGCATGTGCGCCATCCACAAGCACTTGCACTCCTTTTGCATGTGCCATTGCACATATTTTTTTAATAGGTAAAATTTGACCTGTTATATTAATCATATGACATACCATCATCAATTTTGTTTTGGAAGTAATAGCGTTTTCGTAAATAGCTACAATTTCTTCATCATTCGCAGGATGATTAGGAACAGACACTTTAACATTTACAATTCCGTATCTATTTTTTACTTGTTCAAACATATCCAACATGGAACCATAATCTTGTATGGCCATTACGGCTTCGTCCCCTTTTTGCCAATCAAATCCACTTACAACTAAGTCAATAGATTCGGTTGCGTTTCGGGTAATGATCATTTCTTCTGCACTACACCCAGCTAGTTTAGCTAAACGTGCGGCTACTCTATCTTTATTATCCCACTGCACAGTTCGCATATAATAGGAACCTTGGTAATTCACCTGTCTAATATGTTCAATATATTTTTCTAAAATAGGTTGGGGTAAAAAATTATAATAGCCATTCTCTAAATTAATATAGTCAGGCTTTAATAAATATTGATTTCTGATACTTAGCCAAAAATCCTCCACCTTGGCCAAATCCTTTGCTGGTAAATAAGCATTTTCCTTAAAAGTTTGTGCTAATCCTGTTAAGCCAATCGGCGCTGCTAGGGTCGTTAATAAAACATCTTTAATAAACTGTCGCTTTTTCATTGGTTAAAATTTAATTCTAGTTTACGTCAATCGGGTTTCATGATCAAGAAAGGTGGGGTAGTACAAAAATACGGCTATATGACAATTTTGTCGCTCATTTTACAGTATTAATTCACTTAATTGGTAATGTTTTAAGCTGTTAGCTAGTGGGAAAGGCATTCATTTTTGATTGCTAGTCAGTTAGTTATCCATTATTTGATGAAAATTGTAATTGGGACGGCCATTCAAGTAATTACTGAGCTTTGATGCGATGTTTTTGTTAAATTAGTACTATTATATCATTATAAAATTTGCCAAATGAAAAAAATACTTTTTAGTGTATTAGTCTTTGTCTTTTCAATTCCCATGATCAGTTTTTCGCAAGAAGCGATTGACGCATCTGTTATGCAAAAAATTAGGGAGGAAGGATTAACGCGATCCAAGGTGATGGATATTGCATTTAACTTAACCGATAAGAATGGTAGTCGTTTAACGAATTCTGAAGGATATATGCGCGCAGCAAACTATGCGAAAGAAGCTTTAGGTGGATGGGGAATGGCAAATGCAGTCATTGATCCTTGGGGGGAATTTGGTAAAGGTTGGGATTTGCAAAAAATGTATTTAGCAATGACAGCGCCTTATTACAAACCTTTACTTGCTTATCCAAAAACTTGGACTGCAGGAACCAAAGGATTGAAAAAAGGGAATTTATTAGTAATTGCATTAAAGGATTCTGCTGCTTTAATGGCGTATAAAGGAAAATTAAAAGGGAAACTAATCATCATTGATCAGTTAAGCGTTTATAATCAAAGTTTTAAAGCGGATGCAGCTAGATATACAGATGACGCGCTTGCAAAAATGGCTGCAGCCACTCCACAAGGGGGTGGTCGTGGAGGTCAAGCAATGGATACAGCTCAAATGCGCAGAATGAGAGAACAATATGCGCGCAGTGGTGGAGGTGCTTCTATGCGCGTTACAAACATGTTAAAAACAATGGCGATGGAAGAAGGCGCAATTGGGATGATATCCACTAGTACAAGAAATCATGATGGTACTGTATTTACAGGAGGCGGTGGTGCATACAAAGGAACTGATCCAGAAAACTTTTTAGATATGTCTTTAGGTATTGAGGATTATAATACTTTATTAAGAATTGCAAAATCAGGTACCGATGTAGCCATAGAAGCAGATGTGAAAGTCAAATTTCAAGATAAGGATTTGCAAGGCTATAATGTAATTGCTGAAATTCCTGGAACTGATCCTACTTTAAAAGATGAAGTGGTGATGATTGGAGCACATTTAGATTCATGGCAGGCAGGTACGGGTTCAACTGATAATGCGGCTGGTTCATCTGTAATGATGGAAGTGATGCGCATTTTAAAAACCATTGGTGTACAACCAAAGCGCACGATTCGTATTGGATTATGGAGTGGAGAGGAGCAAGGTTTATTAGGTTCAAAAGGCTATGTCAAAAAAACTTTTATGGATGCAAACGGCAAACCAAATAAAGCACATGAGCAATTTTCAGCCTATTACAATATTGACAATGGAACAGGAAAAATCAGAGGCATTTACTTACAAGGTAATGCAGCTTGTGCTGATATTTTTTCAAATTGGTTCACGCCTTTTCATGATTTAGGTGCTAAAACCATTACCATTAGTAATACAGGCGGCACTGATCACCAATCCTATGATGGAGTTGGCTTACCAGGATTCCAATTTATTCAGGATCCTATTGAATACGATACGCGAACGCACCACAGCAATATGGATGTATATGATCATTTGATTGAAGATGATTTAAAACAAATGGCTACAATAGTTGCAGCTTTTGTTTATAACTCAGCGCAAAGAGATGCGAAGTTGCCAAGGAAGGGGAAATAATTTATTTTTTTAAATTTTAATTGAATATAAAATATTTATAAATTTATGTTTATGAACAAAAGTTATTGTAGTAAAAGTTATTGTAGTAAAGTGGTAGTTGTTGTTTTTTTTATTTTTATACAAATTGGAGCTGCTGAACTAAAGGCGCAAACCAGTAAAAATAGTTTGTATAAGCAAACCAGTGAAATGGCCGACATGATGATTCAGTATGATGCGGATAAAGGCAGTGTTATGCGGTTTTATGCATCCAGTAGTTCACAGGAAAATAGATTTAGTAGGCCTGATGCAGGTGGTGGCTATAATTCCCCTGAGCGCCGTCAGCGCTTTCTTGCATTGATTGCGGATTATCAAAGACAAATGTTGAAATTAGATTTTAATTCATTTGACATCAATGGTAAAGTGGATTATATCTTGTTTAAACGAAATTTAGAAGACCAAACCTATCAATTGAATGAAGAGCAGGATAAGTATGTAAAAATTGCTAAGTATCTTTCTTTTGAAAATCGCATCTATGCCTTAGAAAAAGTTCGTCGTCGTGGGTTATCAGTGGTAGGGCAGGAAGTAGCTAAGGAGCTGAATGATTTGAATAAAGAAATAGTAAAATCAATTAGCGGAGTTAAAAAAATGGATAGTGTTGAAATGGTATTAGCTGATTATGCAAGTGCATCCATAAGAGGGTTACAAAGTACTTTAAAAAATTATTATAGTTTTTATAATGGCTATGACCCGATGTTCACTTGGTGGGTGCCTAAAACATATACGGTTACAGATAGTTTATTAAATGTATACGCTTCAGCCATTCGTAGAAAAGGGAAATTGGTTTCCTATCAAAAAGATGATGGCAGTGGCATTATTGGCAAGCCTATTGGACAGGATGAGCTAGTCCGTCAATTAAAACTTGAATTTATTCCCTATACCCCAGAGGAGTTAGTAGAGATTGCAAACAAAGAATTTGCTTGGTGCGATGCTGAATTATTAAAAGCAAGTCGAGAAATGGGATTTGGCGACAATTGGAAAGCCGCACAGGAAAAAGTAAAAAATTCCTATGTGCCACCAGGTAAGCAACCAGAAGCAATGTTTGAATTGTATAATCAATCCGTTGATTTTTTGAAAAAGTATGATTTGTTATCTATCCCACCCATTGCGGAGGAAACTTGGAATATGTATATGATGTCACCAGAGCGTCAATTGGTAAGCCCTTTCTTTTTAGGAGGTGAAACTTTAATGATTTCATATCCAACCAATACCATGGATTATGAGGATAAAATGATGAGTATGCGTGGCAATAATCCTGATTTTTCACGCGCAACCGTACACCATGAATTAATTGCAGGGCACCATCTACAAGGTTACATGTCCAACCGATACAAACCTTATCGTAATTTCCCAACGCCATTTTGGACAGAGGGTAATTCACTTTATTGGGAGTTATTGTTGTGGGATATGAAATTTCCACAAACACCTGAACATAGAATTGGTATGTTGTTTTGGCGCATGCATCGTTGCGCGCGTATTATGTTCTCACTTAACTATCATTTAGGCAAATGGACACCACAACAATGTATCGATTACCTAGTGGACCGTGTAGGGCATGAGCGTGCGAATGCGGAAGGGGAAGTGCGTCGATCATTTACTGGAAGTTATGGCCCTTTATATCAGTTGGCTTACATGGTGGGGGGGTTACAGTTTAATGCGTTAAAGAAAGAATTGATGGATGCCAAAAAAATGTCATTAAAACAATACCATGATGCAATTTTAAGAGAAAATAAAATGCCTATTGAACTACTACGTGCATTATTGATGAATCAACCTGTAACGAGAGATTTTCAAACGAATTG
>CAXNDZ010000052.1:0-12486 GCA_964201225.1 Chitinophagales bacterium
AGCATGGCAAACCCAAGCTACTTTTTTACCAGGCGCATATTCCCCATAAGTATGGTAGGCTATTTTGAGCTTTGGCAAACTGACCCCACATTCAAGTGCAAAAGGCTGATTATATTGATATATTGTTGGACCCATTTTTTCGAATTCTAGTGCTAAGTAAGTATCTATTTGAATTACCTTTGCCAAAGGTACAAATTTTATACTTCTTAACTACTAACAAGCATTCACCTATGGCGACTATAAATTTAAAGCGGATTGACGACGACTATCAATTTGTTACGACCGATGAAACTGGACAAACCCTCACCTTGGATATTCCTGTGGACCAAGGTGGACATGGCAATGGCGTGAGACCGATGCAAGCTTTATTAAGTGCATTAGGCGGATGCAGTGGGGTTGATATTGTGATGATATTAAAGAAACAAAAAGAAACGATTGAAGTTTTAGAAATGGAGATCAATGGGGAACGTCAAGTAGGTAAAGAACCTGCTTTATGGGAAACCATTCACATTGTTTTTAAATTTAAAGGGACCATGACAAAAGAAAGAGCCGAAAAAGCTTGCGCACTTTCTATTGATAAATATTGTTCCGTAGCAGCTACCCTAATCGCAGCTGGTGCGAAAATTACATGGACCGTTGAAATGTTGTAATACAATTTTTCAACAAGCAAAAATCAAATTAAGCAAGATCACATTTTAATATAAGCAGCATGAAACATAACCAATCCAAATTAATCAGAACCAGGGTTCCTCAAACTTCTGAGCATGAACATTCCTCTCCCTTATTTTTAACAAGTAGTTTTACTTTTGATAATGCGGAAGATATGCGTGCTGCATTTGCGGATGAAACGGATGCGAATATTTATAGCCGTTTTTCCAATCCAAGTGTGCAAGAATTTGTAGATCGTTTATGTGTTTTAGAAAATGCCGAGGCTGGTTTTGCAACAGCGAGTGGTATGAGTGCAGTTTTTGGATCATTTATGGCCTTATTAAAAAAAGGAGATCATTTGTTATCCTGCAATTCCATTTTCGGAAGTACCCATACGGTGATTTCAAAATATTTACCCAAATATGGCATTGATTATAGTTATGTAGGCGCTAATGCTACAGCAGCCGAGTGGGAAGCAGCGATTACCCCGCAAACTAAAATGATTTATTTAGAAACCCCTACCAATCCAGGATTAGATGTGTTGGATATTAGCATGATCAGTGCGATTGCTAAAAAACATAAGATTATATTAAATGTCGATAATTGTTTTGCAACACCTATTGGACAAACACCCATGGATTTAGGCGCTGACCTTGTGGTACACTCTGCGACCAAATGGATTGATGGACAGGGGCGTGTATTAGGTGGCGCTGTTGTTGGACGCAAAGATTTAATTCATGAAATTTATTTATTTTGCCGATCCACTGGACCTTCCCTATCTCCCTTTAATGCATGGGTATTAAGTAAAAGTTTAGAAACCTTGGAAGTGAGAATGGAAAGACATGGTAGCAATGCATTATTTATCGCTGAAAAATTGGAAGGACATCAAAAAATAAATTTTGTAAAGTATCCTTTTTTAAACACACACCCACATGTTGCTATTGCAAAAAAGCAAATGAAAAATGGTGGGGGTATTGTTTGTTTTGAATTAAAAGGTGGCATTGAAGCTGGCCAAACATTTCTGAACGCATTAAAAATGTTATCACTAACCGCCAACCTTGGTGATACACGTAGTATTGCATCTCACCCTGCAAGTACTACGCATGCAAAATTATCAGCAGCAGAACGCGAAGCAGTAAGCATCACACCAGGATTGATTCGTATATCCGCTGGACTCGAACATCGGGAAGATATTTTAGGAGATATATTACAAGCACTAGAAGCTTGTTAAACCTAATTTCCATATAAAAATCGGAAGATTCATTCTGATTTATCCAATTAATTCGATAAGCCTACTCAATTCACACGAGTAGGCTTATTTGTTAGTTATTTTCGGTCATTTCCTTCCCTTAATTTGCTAAATTTTTGTATATTGAATTCGCTTAAAACCAACTAATGAAAACAAAAATAAGTGTCTTATTATCTTCCATGATGTTTTTACAATATTATATCTGGGGCGCGTGGTATGTAACCATGGGAACTTATATGGGTGAGGTATTAAAATCATCAGGAATGAACATTGGTGCTGCCTATAGCGCAGGTGCGATTGCTACTATCATAAGTCCATTTTTTGTTGGGATGATTGCAGATCGTTTTTTTGCAGCACAAAAAATTATGGGTGTATTACATTTATTAGGTGCTGCCCTGCTCTACTATGCAACACAAGTAAACAATGATAGTTTTTATTGGGTTATTCTGGTTTACTCCTTATTGTATATGCCAACCATCGCTTTAAGTAATAGTGTGGCATTTGCACAAATGACGGATGCAGGAAAACAATTTCCTTGGATTCGCGTATTTGGAACATTAGGTTGGATTGCTGCAGGTTTAATCATTAGTCAATTAGGTATTGAAAAAACAGCTGGCACTTTTCAAGTGGCTGCTTGCGTATCCATTGTACTTGGATTATTAAGTTTTGCATTACCCAACACCCCGCCCAAAGGGAAAGGTGAAAAAGCAAATGCTTTAGCTATTTTAGGAACCGATGCTTTTGTGTTATTTAAAACAAGATCTTTCTTTATCTTTTTCATTTCTGCTATTTTAATATGTATCCCATTGTCCTTTTATTATGGATTTGCCAATCCGTTTTTAAATGAAATTGGTTTACAAAATGCAGCAGGGAAAATGACCTTGGGGCAGGTATCTGAAGCCTTATTTATTTTAGCGATTCCATTTATGTTTAATCGTGTTGGCGTAAAAAATATGTTGATATTAGGTGTTTCTGCTTGGTTATTGCGTTATGTATTTTTTGCTTATGGCAATATGGATACAAGTTGGATGTTATATGCAGGTATTATTTTACACGGCATATGTTATGATTTCTTTTTTGTCACAGGCTATATGTATACCGAGAAAAAAGCAGGAGAAAAAATTAAAAACGCTGCACAAGGATTATTTACCTTTGCCACCTATGGCGTTGGTATGTTTATAGGAACCAAATATAGTGGTTACGTGGTGGATCAAAATAAAATAAAGGATGCAGTTGCAGGAGCCGTACAACACAATTGGGCAACTATTTGGTTAACGCCTGCAGCTATCGCCGGCGCGGTATTAATTGCTTTTATTTTATTTTTTAATGAGAAAAAGGAAACAAGCGCTACTAACTAAATTAGTGTAAAATAAATGGCATTGATAACTAAGATTCAAAACCACAAATAACAGAATAAAAATAAATTAATAATATAAAAACAATTTAAGATGAGAATTGCGATGTTAGGAGCAGGATTTATTGGCAGGTTTTATGCCGATGCTTTACAAGGTTACCGTAGTAAGGACAAAGTGGTAAGCATTTATGCGCGACGCGAGGAGTCGGCTACAAAATTTGCTGCCGATTATAACTGTGCGCATTGGACCACCGATATGGAAGCAGCCATTAGCCATCCTGATGTGGATGTGGTATGTATTGCCCTTCCAAATAATATTCATGAAATTGCAGTGATGCTTTGTTGCAAACATAAAAAAGCAGTAATGACCACCAAGCCACTAGGCCGTAATAGTGATGAGGCAAAACGTATGCTGATTGCAGTGGAAGAAGCAGGTATTTTTAACGGTTACTTGGAGGACTTAGTGTATACGCCTAAATTTATTAAAGCACAGCAAAGTGTTAAAGAAGGCGCTATTGGTCGTGTATTATGGGCGAAGTCACGTGAAACCCACCCTGGCCCGCACAGTGATTGGTTTTGGGATATTGAGCAAGCAGGTGGTGGTTGTATTTTAGATTTAGGATGTCATTGCGTTGAAATTTCACGCAGTTATATTGGTAAGGATATCAAACCTATTGAAGTAATGTGCTGGGCAGATACGCAAGTAAAACCCATTGATGCCGAAGATCATGCGATTGGCTTGGTGAAATATGAAAACGGTGCTATCGGTCAATTTGAAGTAAGCTGGACTTTCAGAGGCGGCTTGGACTTAAGAGATGAAGTGATGGGTACAGAAGGTACTATTTGGATTAATAGTTTTTTAAGAACAGGATTTGAAATGTTCACTACTGGTAAAGGCGGTGATTATATTTCAGAAAAGTCTGAAAGCAATAGTGGCTGGTTATTCCCTGTGGGTGATGAGCTTAATGAATTAGGCTACAACCATATGTTCATGGATATGTTTAACGCTATGGAAAAAGGCGTTGCGCCAAAGGAAACTTTTTATGATGGTTATGTGGTGAATGCAATATTAGATGCCGCTTACAAATCAGCCAAAACAAAATTATGGGAGCCTGTTCAATTAGATATTTGGAGAGGTAAAACTGGATTAACCAAGGAAAGTCATTTGGTTGAATACGACGCTGACCATTATTTAGTGAAGGAAGAAATGACCCACTATGGTGCTAAAAAATTAATATTAAAAAATAAAGCTACCGGAAAAATTACAGAGCAAACCATTAATTAAGTGTCATAACAATAAGCTTTATATTAAGCCTATTTAATTTCTGTTGACAAAATATATTTTCAAACACCCTTTACGCAAGCGGAGGGTGTTTTTTTTAATTCGAATTCGGCTTTTTAATTTTAGGATCTATAAATTCCCAATCCAATACTTGTGGGTGCATGTGTTGCTGCTTAGCAATTAATTTCATTTGCGAAATGATTCCGGGGTTTGCCAGGGCAACATTATTTTTTTCAAACGGATCCTTCCCAATATCATATAACTCCCAATTGCCTGTTGGATTTTTTCGAACATTCATTTGAACGCCCTTCCAATTGCCTAATCGCACTGCAATTTGCCCCCCATTTTCTGGATATTCAAAATACATGAATTCATGTTTTGTTTGTGGCACTTGCTTACTTAATAAAGTGGGCAATATAGAAACCCCATCCATATCCTTCAATGGCTTCCCTGTTAAATCGGCCAATGTGGGCATAATATCATATTGTACTGACAACAAATCGGAAGTTGTATTCTCTTTTATTTTACCAGGCCATCTTGCAATGAAGGGAACACGAATACCACCCTCATAAACTTCCATTTTAAGGCCTCTGAAGCCACTTACACTATTAAAGAACTTTGTATCCACCCCAGCTGAAAAAGTGGCTCCATTATCGCTCGAAAACATAATTATGGTATTCTCATCTAAGCCCAAGGACTTAATCTTATTCATGATAATACCCACTTGTTCATCCAAGAAACTGATCATGGCCGCATAAGTACTTAATGGATATTTATTAGGCGCATAACCCTTGTCACCATAATAAGGCTGCTCGTCAAATTGTCCAATATACTTTTGTACATATTCGGCCGGCGCTTGTAATGACAAATGTGGAATGGTATATGGCAGGTAAAGAAAAAAAGCTTTGCTTTTATTTTTTTCAATAAAACCTAAAGCCTTTTCAGTCATTTTTGCTGGTGCATAATCCTTGCCACGATATTTTTCAAAATCAGCATCGGTTGCAGTGGCAGGATTGATGGCCGAATGCACGTTGATAAAAGGATTATTTAAAGTATCCCAATGATCATTCTCCCATAAATGAGTAGGATAATAGTTATGTGCTTGCTTTTGATCCAAGTAACCATAATAATAATCAAAGCCTTGCTTTAATGGCGTTCCTGTAGTGCCTGTAACACCCATACCCCACGTCCCAACTAATGCAGTTGCATACCCTCTTTCTTTCAACATTTTAGCCATGGTATAAGCGCCTTCATGCAAAGGCATCTGTCCACCTTCTTCATTATCTGCAAATCCACCTAAGTCATAATTGCCTCTGATATAAGTATGTCCGGGATTTTTTCCTGTCATTAACATGCAACGTGATGGCGCACATACTGGCGCACTACTATAATGTTGGGTAAAGCGCATCCCTTCCCTGGCCATTTGATCCAAGTAGGGCGTTTTAATTTTTTTTTGTCCATAGGATCCTAATTCCCCATACCCCAAATCATCCGCATAAATATATATGATATTGGGCTTGGGAACTTTTTGTTGTCCTTGTGTAAAGGAAAAAATAAACAAACAAAACGAAGTAAATACTATTTGTAAAAAATGTTTTTTCAAAGTTTTGCTATTTAAATTTCTTCCATTTGAAAATAAATTCGAGTAAAATATTATAAATTATTTTTCTTCATCTGATCCACTGCATAATTAGCAGCGCGGGCAGTTAAGGCCATAAAAGTGAGTGAAGGATTTTGGGTACCCGTACTTACCATGCAAGCACCATCGGTCACAAAAACATTTTTACAATGGTGCATTTGATTCCATTCATTCAATAAAGAAGTTTCAGGATCCCTACCCATACGTACACCGCCCATTTCATGTATATCTAATCCTGGATTTTGTTTGGTGTCCCAGGAATGAATATCCTTGCAACCTGCAGCATCTAATAATTCACTACCTGTTTGCAAAAAGTCCTTTAATAATAATTCATCGTTGGCATCATAGTCGATACTCGTAATCAATTGCGGAATGCCCCATGCATCTTTTTTATCGGCACTTAATCGAACATGATTGGTTTTTTTAGGCACTGTTTCCCCTTGCATCATCATGGATACATGCCATCCTCCTAATTCAGTTGCTTGTTCCTTAAATTCAGCACCAACGCCTTGTGCAGATGCAAGGCCACGAGCTGCACCAAAAAATACCATATAGCCTCTTTGAAAATCAGTTTCTTGTTTATGGACATTTCTAAAATTAGGCATCATGGGTTGTGTGGGACGGCGACCATAATAATATTTATCTAATGGTCCATCAATATTCGCAGCCAAGCCGCCTCGATAATTATGAAATGCCACATACTTTCCTAACAAGCCGTTATCATTTCCTAAACCATTCGGGAATCGCTTTGAAGTGGAGTTTAATAAAATTAAATTGGTATTGAGTGTTGCTGCGTTTAAAAAAATAATTTTAGCATAATACTCTGTGACTTTTTTTGTTTCACTATCAATCACTCTTACACCTGATGCTTTTTGACTTGCCTCATCATAAATAATAGAATGCACCACTGAATTCACTTGCAATGTTAAATTACCCGTTTTTTGTGCCCAAGGAATAGTAGATGCATTTGAACTAAAATAACCACCAAAGGGACAGCCTCTTTCACATAAGGACCTTGCTTGACATTGCTGCCTACCCTGTTCAATATGTATGGGTTGCGGCACGGTTAAATGCGCACAACGCCCTTGAATGACATGACGATCGGTAAATTTTTTATGAATGCTGGCTTGCATATCTTTTTCAACACAGTTCATTTCCCAGGCTGGCAAAAAAGAGCCATCTGGTAATGTTTCCAACTTGTCGTAGTTACCACTAATCCCTGCGAATATTTCCACATGGGTATACCAAGGTGCTAATTCATTATAGCTGATGGGCCAATTTCCAAAACCATCACGTGCCGGTCCTTCAAAATCAAATTTACTCCAACGTTGTGTTTGCCTTGCCCATAATAAGGATTTACCGCCAACTTGATAGCCTCTGATCCAATCATAGGGCTTCTCTTGTATATAGGGATGCTCAGCGTCCTTAACAAAAAAGTGTTCTGAAGTTTCATTATACGCATAACATTTACTTACCACAGGATTATCCTTGGTTAATGCATTAGTTTTTTTACCACGATGTGAATAATCCCAAGGATTTTTTGTTGCCGTTGGATAATCTTTTAAATGAACCACATCCCGTCCTCTTTCTAACACTAGTGTTTTTAACCCTTTCTCACATAATTCTTTAGCGGCCCAGCCACCACTTATTCCAGATCCAATAACAATGGCATCATAAGTATTTGTATTTGTTGACATAGGATATTTTTTACCTGTTATTTTAATAAATTATCGACTTATTTTTCTATGTTAAAATATATAATGATTATACTTAAAGTTAATACACTTATTCATTGTTCGCAAATGGAAACTGGATAAATTTTCCAAATATTACACACCAGCCTATACGAAAAAGCCTCCTTCCGATTTCTCGGAAGGAGGCTTTTAATATATTACTTTAAACTTGGTTAGAAGTTTGTAGCAACACCAGTATCCCACCACAAACGAGTTGCGATATCATCTTTTCCACCTGCACCCATTGTTGCAACGGCAGCAGCAACACCAGCAGTGTTGCCTGTTCTTTCACCGTTGATGAATGGCATTCTCTTAATCCACTCTTTTGCAGGAATAACTCCCCAATCAGGGCTAGAATCATTCTTAGCTACGTTAGGAATCTTAGGGTATCCAGTTCTTCTGAAATCAACCCATGCCTCCATAGTATTAGTAAATGTGTTAAGATACTTTTGAGTAAGTATTTTTTCTAATTTCAACTCATTATTGTCAGCATCGCTCCAAGCTACTGTAATTGTTGAAGCAGCTTTATTGCTATTACGTGCATCCTTAGGATCTACATAATCAATTGGCTTACTTGTCGCATCAGCTAAATAAGCATCAACGCCACCTGCTCCCCAATCTTCGAATGATAATCTAACACCATTCTCGTAGTTTGTTTTTGCACTACCAGCACCAGCCCATCCTCTTAAAGCAGCTTCTGCTTTTAAGAATGCAACTTCAGATGCAGTAAATCCACGTCTTGTTTGTGCATTGTTAAAGTCGTTAGAAACTTTAGAGTAAGGTACTTTATCTGCTTTTGCTTCACAATATGCACCATTACGGATTCCTTTGTAAGGAACTGTAGGATGATCAGCATATAATGCTGGATCTGTTACTGGTGAAAAGAATTTTGATATACGATTATCTTTCAATCCAACTAAAAATGATTCCATAACGCTACCCATACGAGTATCATCCCATTGGAAACAAATTTGTGCTACTGGCATAATGTTACCATTCAATGAAACTAAGAAGTTTTCAGCATTGGTATTAATTAAACCAGCTGGATCAGCCATTGCCTTTTCCCCTTGTGTTTTAGCAACACTTGGCGCAACTTTAGACAAACGAATTGCTAATCTTAATCTCATAGAATTCACCAATTTTTGCCAAGCAGGAATACTTCCTTTGTAGCTAGGGTCAAACTTAGCAAAACCTGCATAAGTTTTATTAGCAGCAAAATCAGCTTGAATAGAATCTAATTGTAAGAAGAAAGTATTGTACAAATCAGACTCTTTATCATAATTGATAACTGGAGTAGTTGCACCATAGTTTGAATAGATTACTGGTCCATGATAAGCCGATGTTTTAGACATTGACATTACACGTATTAATTTTGCCCATGTTGCAAATAATGGTAAATTATTTTCTCCAGCTAATCTTATTACCTGTCTTGAAGGTGACATTACACTATTATACGAGCGACCCCAATAACTGTTCCAACGAATGTAATAAGTAGTATTGTTTACATTACCAACAAATGGCGTAGGCGTATTCATATACCCCATCCAAGAATCATGTAAAAGATCCTCTTCAACTTGACCTCCGAAAAGGTTCAACAACATACCTGAAAAAGGCGAACCTACCAGGTTAAAGTCTTGCTTAAGTAGTTGGTCAGAAATTTGATTGGGATTTTGGTTTGTACTTTCAAAATCTTTAGTACAAGACACCATAGCAATCAACATTAATGACGCAATTAGTATTTTTTTCATATAAAATAATTTTGTTTTTTTAGAAAGTTAACTTGATGTTAAATCCAATTGATCTTGTAGAAGGCATGCTGAATACATCATTTGATTGCATTCCATTTCCAGTACTCATAGATTGTTCAGGATCAAATGGTGCTTCTTTAAAGAAGAAGAATAAGTTTCTTCCTACTAAAGAGAATGAAGCATCTTTGAATGGTAAGCTAGCATTTTTTACTTTTAAAGTATAACCTAAAGCTAATTGACCTAATCTTATGTTTGTTCTAGAAAAAACATAAGGCTCCATAATTCCATTTCTATCTCCAATCGCTGAATAATAAACAGCTGGATCAATTGATGTAACTGCGGTACCAGTACTTGAAATTGCATTAATTGGAATAGTTGCACCTGCTCTTGCATCAGCCGTTCTTTGGCTTACACCATAAGAATCAAGGAATGCTTCAGTTTTAGAGAAAGCGACACCACCAAACTTACCATTGATAAGTATGCTAGCGAAGAAATCTTTGTAAGTGAAGTTGTTATTCCAACCTGCAATTAAATCTGGGTTAACGTTACCCACTTTTTCACTTTTAGCAGCTTTTGTTGGAACACCAGCAGCACTTAAGATGATTTGACCACCCGCATTTCTTGCAAATTTAAAAATATACAAATCAAGAAATGAACCACCTGCTTTAATGATTGATTCAAACCCTTCATCATTACTACCTACTTGGTAGTTAGGATTAGAAGCGATTAACTCAACAATTTCATTTTGATTTTTAGATAAGTTAACATTTGTTTTCCAATTAAAATTGTTAGTTCTAATAGGTTCAGCATCGATGGTAATCTCAAAACCTTTGTTAACAATTTTTCCAGCGTTAACATAGTAAGAAGAAAAACCAGATCCAGAAGGAGCAGCTAATGATAAGAATTGATTGGTACTTACTGCATTGTAATAAGTTACATCAAGTCCTAATCTGCCTTTCAAGAATCTAATTTCAGTACCTATCTCATCACTTTTAATAATCTCAGCTTTTAAATTAGTGAAAGGAACCTGTGAGTTACGGTTAATTCCACCGATACCAGCAGGACCACCTGCACCACCAATTGAGTTGTAAGGATTAACCACGTTAAAAGGAACCTCATTTCCAGTTTCAGAATGAGAAGCTCTTACTTTTAAATAAGAAATAACTTCAGGTAATTCAACCATTTGGCTGATAATAGCTGACAAACCAAACGCTGGATATAAGTAAGATTGGTTTCCAGTTAATGCTAAAGTAGAAGCCCAGTCATTACGCGCTGAAACGTCTAAATATACCATATCCTTATAACCAATATTTGCACTTGCAAATGCACCTTGCTTAATTGTTCTATTAATTGATGAATTAAACATCACATTGTAAGGTATATTAGAGAAAGAGAAGAAGTTAGGATACTGTAAAGGAACAGTTCCATTAGCCACACTCATACCATCGTTGAAAGTGTTTTTTTGATAACTAGCACCCAATAATCCTGTAACACTAAAATCACCAAAATTATTGTTATAAGTTAAGATTCCGTCCGCATATAAAGACTGATCCTTATATTTTGAATAATTCCAAGTACCATTAGGACTCACACTTACTGAGTTTCCACCAGCAACGTATCTGTTATCATATAAAACATCATTGAAGTCAATGTTACCTCTTGTTTCAAACTTTAAATGTTTAGCAATATCATATGACAATTTCACGTTCGCAATTACACGATTGTTTGTCGCCAACTTAGAGTTATTGTTAACTTCAAAATAAGGGTTGTTTTGAAATTCATAAGTTGAATACCAGTTTTGCTTATAAAGGTTTCTAGCTGGATCAAAAATTTGGTAATCTTGTTTGTATTTAGCGAAATCCTTTTCACGCGCAAAAGTGTACAAACCAGTCAATGGGTTATTGTAGTAACCTGCACCTGGACGATTGTATGATTTCTCGTTAGAGAAAATTACATTTGAACTCAAAGTAATTTTATCACTAAACAACTTAGTTGATTGGTTTAATGTAATTGTATTCTTATTATAAGTATTAGTAGGCATTGCTCCTTTCGCTGTAATATTAGAGAAAGAGAAATAAGCAGTTGTTTGATTATTTCCACCACTCACATTCACAGAGTTTGTTGCAGTAATACCAGTTTGGAAGAAATCTTTTACATAATCTTTTTGATAATTTCCTTTGACCTTAGACCAGTTAAGATCACCACCTGCAGTACCATACATAAATTGCATTTCAGGAATTCCTGTTACTTGCTCAAATACAGTACTTGAATTGAAATCAACTACAGTTTTACCTGCTTTACCTTTTTTAGTTGTAATTAAGATAACACCATTCGCACCTTGGCTACCATAAAGGATAGATGCGTTTGCGCCTCTTAACACACTGATATTTTCGATATCAGCAGGGTTGATAGCAGATAATCCATCACCACGGTCGTTTCCACCATAAGAACCTGGTTGACCACCTTTGTTATTCACCATTGGAACCCCGTCAATAACAAAAAGAGCCTCACTTGTTCCTAGAAGAGATTTAGCACCTCTTAAAACTGCTTTAGTAGATCCACCAGCACCTGATCCACTGATTTTAATATCGATACCAGCAGCTTTACCACTTAATCCTTCCATAAAGTTAGGACCGGCAGCTCTTCTGATTTCATCACCACCTACTTGTTGTGATGCATAAGTTAATGATTTCTTTTCACGCTTAATACCTAATGCAGTTACAACGACTTCAGATAAGTCACTTGATGCATTTGTTAAAGAAACATTAGCTGTTGCTTGAGAAGCGCCTACAGTAACTTCTTTGGCTTCAAATCCCAATGAAGAGACTTGTAA
>CAXNDZ010000053.1:0-12254 GCA_964201225.1 Chitinophagales bacterium
TCCCATAATCCATTTAAATTAAGCCAATCGGTACGAACCAATTGCGGCCTTGGATATTCCTTCCAAACATTTTCAGGGGTAACATCATTGGCCCACTTCGTCATTATTTGGCCTGGAACTGGCGCCCAATTTTGCGCTTGAATAAATGAATATTGCAATAACAATAACAAACGGAAAATGACTTTTATGCTATCTTTCATAATTTAACAATTAGGGATAAACCCCAGTTTATTAACCCATTAAATATATATACTATTTATTGATTTTGATAGAATCAATGCACCGTTTTATCCTACAAATTTGCAATAAATCTAGTTCATACATGATTCTAAAGTTTACTATGATAGAAAATTGATTATATTTAGTAATATAAAGTTGCTTTTATAAAAACACCAATGTAAACACTACCCTTATGGCATTTCTAAATAAAAAACACATAATCTTATTTAGCTTCGGCATTATTATAGTTGCTGCATGTAATAACAATACTTTCAACCCTCCTAAAGTTACATTCATCATGGAGGAATCTATGTTGCCTGCATATGAAAAAGATATTGATCACAAAGGGATAATAAAAACCATACAACGCAATCAAGAGGAGGCGTTTATGGATGGAAAAAAAATATATAATAGGAATTGTGTTAATTGCCATGGCACACCCAAACAGGAAGGCTCCTTACCTACTGCATTTAAATATTGGAAGGATCAATTTAAAGTGGGTAAAGATCCTTATTCCATATACCAAACTTTAACAAGAGGTTATGGCGGAATGCCTCCTCAAACTACATTAACACCAACCGAAAAATATAATGTCATTCAATATATAAGAGAAGAATTTATTTTAAAACAAAACAAGACTGCTTACTTTAATATTGATTCCAATTATTTAGCTAGTTTGCCCACTGGTAAATCCACAGGGCCAACTAGTATTAAAAAAGAAGGCTGGGCTAAAATGGATTATGGAAATTTTTTAATCAATACCTACGAATTGGTTGAAGCCAATGCCAAGCCGAGAGAAATTTCAAGAGGTCCTTCTCCATTAAAAAATGAAAATTTGGTGAATGCCAATTTCGCATACAAAGGAATTGCTGTTCGTTTAGATGAGGGTTCAGGTGGTATTGCCGCAGGAAAAGCGTGGATGATATTTGATCATGATTTAATGCGTATTGCTGGCGCGTGGACAGGAAAAGGATTTATTGACTGGGAAGGAATTCTTTTTAATGGGCAACATAATATTTCACCTCGAACCATTGGGGAATTACAATATGCTACACCTGTGGGTCCGAGTTGGGCAAATCCAATAGACGGTTCATTTGTAGATATCCGGTTTAAAGCAGTGGATAATAGAAGATTTGGGCCTTTACCTAGAACATGGGCACAGTATAAAGGGCTTTATCACTATCAAGATAAACTCATCATCTCCTATAAAGTGGGTAATTCAGAAGTACTTGAAAAATTATCATTAGAAGGCACAACTGAAATGCCAATTTTCGCACGCACTTTAAATATGTCCGCTTCAACCACTAACTTAAAAATGAGGATCGCACCCATCAATACTAATGTTGCACTCATTGGAACTGATGCTAAAATAAAAAAAGAAAATGGCTTTTTTGTATTAAATATTCCTGCTGCCAAAAAAATAAATATCAAACTACTAATCGCAAATAAAAAAATTATCAATTTTGAAGAATTATCAAAAAATTCAAAAAAACCAGAAAACCTTACAACATATACTAATGGAGGTACACCACAATATGCACAAAAATTAACAACAAATATTACTAAAGGAACTCAAGCAGGGGTATTTAAAGTGGACAGAATGGAACTGCCCTACCAAAGCCCATGGAAAAATCAAATGCGATTAAGTGGTATCGATTTTTTAGCGGACAGAAATAAAGCAGTCATCTGCTCCACCGATGGGGATGTTTGGTTGGTAGAAGGCATATTGCAACAGGAAGGAAAATTAACTTGGAAAAGAATTGCTTCTGGACTATTTCAACCCCTAGGAATTAAAATTGTTGATAAACAAATATTTGTCACCTGCAGAGATCAACTTGTTAAATTACATGATCTTAATGGGGATGAAGAAATTGATTATTATGAAAGTTTTAATAGTGATCATCAAGTAACCAATCATTTTCATGAATTTGCGATGGGCCTTCAAACAGATAAAGAAGGAAATTTTTACTACGCGAAAAGTGCAAGACATGCCAGAACTTCATTAGTTCCGCAACATGGCACATTACTCAAAG
Source organism: Chitinophagales bacterium (assembly GCA_964201225.1). GTDB lineage: Bacteria > Bacteroidota > Bacteroidia > Chitinophagales > Chitinophagaceae > Sediminibacterium. Next base: position 2,253 of record CAXNDZ010000053.1, read on the forward strand.
TATCAAAAGATGGCCAAGAAACCAGTATTGTAGCCCACGGATTCAGGGCAGCCAACGGCGTGTGTATTAATCCAGATGGAAGTTTTATAGTGACCGACCAAGAAGGTCACTGGAATCCAATGAATCGCATTAATTGGGTAACACCCACCAATAAATTTTACGGAAACATGTTCGGTTATAATGCATCTTCAGATAGTTCCGATGCTGGAATGGAACAACCCTTAACTTGGGTGGAAAGAGATATCGATCGCTCCCCTTCTGAATTACTATGGGTGGATAGTAAGGCTTGGGGGCCGCTCAATGGAAGCTTACTCAGTTTTTCATATGGTTATGGTAAAGTATTTATTGTGCCTCATGAAAAGAAAGGCAATCAAATACAAGGGGGTGTTTTTGAATTACCGATCGCGCCCTTTTCAACTGGCGTAATGCGTGGTAGATTTAATCCAGGTGACGGTCAATTATATGCTTGTGGCTTATCTGCATGGGGTTCGGCACAACCGGAATTAGGTGGATTTTATCGTATTAGATACAATGGCGAAAAAATAATTGTACCACTATCACTTAATGTATTAGCTAATGGTATTCGCATCCGTTTTTCTCATGAACTAAATAAAAATAATGTAGAAAATATTAAATCCTATCAAGTACAAACCTGGGATTTAAAAAGGTCTAGAAAATATGGCTCTGATCATCACAATACAAAAACACTTAATGTTAAAAATGCAATTTTAAGTAAGGATAAAAAAGAAGTATTCCTAAGCATTATGGATTTGAAAACTACCAATGTCATGGAAATAACATTCCAATTTTTAGATGACAATGGAAAAATAGTTAAAGGACTTATTCAAAATACCATCAATCAAATTGGCCAATAAGTTAATCGACTACTTTAAATCAACATTGCAATAATTGATTTTCAAGGCATCCATCACAGGCAAGTGCTTTTTAACCCTATTTGAAAAAGCGGTATAATTTTTTGGTCGCTTAGGTGACCATCCAATTTCTGCTAAGGCCAATGCCCTTGGAAATGTCATATACTCCGCATAAGCAGGAGTTCCAATATATTCAGTCCATAAATTAGCTTGTACACCCACAATATGTTTTGCTTCGGCTTCGGTTAGTTCAGGTAAATCTGGTTCAAAAGAATAGCATTTTGATAAAGTCAAATTACCACCAATAGCCAACGGCTGTGTTTTAGGATCTGCTTGATAATAATCCAAATATAAAAAATTGTTCGGTGACATTACAACATCATGATTTAATTTAGCAGCTTCAATACCCCCTGCAGTTCCTCTCCATGACATGACCATTGCATTCGGTGAAAGCCCTCCCTCTAAAATCTCATCCCAACCCAACATCTTTTTTCCTTTGGCGGTGATGAACTTATCTATTCTGCCGATAAAATAACTTTGTAACTCATGCTCATCTTTCAGTTTTAATTTTTTTATTAAATCCTGACAAAATCTACTTTCCTTCCATTGTTTTTTAGGACACTCATCCCCACCAATGTGAATATATTGTCCAGGGAATAAAGCCATTACTTCCGTAAGTACATCCTGCATAAAAGTAAATGTTTCCTCACGTGGGCATAAAACATCTTCAGAAACACCCCACTTGGTAGCCACCTCATAAATTTTATCTGGATTACATCCTAACTGCGGATAAGCAGCTAACAATGCTTGCGAATGCCCTGGCATTTCAATTTCAGGAATAATGGTAACGAATTTTTTTGAAGCATAAGCTACCACTTCTTTGATATCCTCCTGTGTATAAAAACCACCATAAGGTGTTTTATCGAATTTCATGTCCTTGTAAGCTCCCACCATACTTTCCTTTCTGATGGAACTAATACTAGTCAATAAAGGATACTTTTTTATTTCTATTCTCCAACCTTGGTCTTCTGTTAGATGCCAATGAAATGTATTCAACTTATAAACTACCATTAAATCAATATATCGTTTGATAAAATCAACAGTATAAAAATGTCTGCCCGCATCCAACATCAAACCACGATAGCTAAATCGGGGTGCATCTTCCACTTGACATGCTGGCACTGTTGGAATTACATTTGACTTTACCGCTGCATATACTTGTGCAGGCATTAATTGAAACAAGGATTGTAATGCATAAAAAGCACCTTTCCCATTTTTGGATTGAATAGTTATATTTTTAGTGGTAATATTTAATTGATACGCTTCATCCCCCAATTGGTCATTTTGAACAAAAAAGATACCAGTTGATTTTAATGCCCCCGCCCTTACAGGCAATACAATATCAAAAGAAGCTTTTATTTGTTCAGAAAGCATTTTAGCAACAGCACTGATGTCATTATCCTTGGCACTTACTGTAATTACCGTATTTGCCTTAAATGAATACACCCCAGTTGCAGCTATTAATTTTTGTGGCTCAGGGATAATCGTATACTGATTTTGTGAAAATGCAGTAGTTGAAGCACAAATAATGAATAGAGATAAAATGAATGATTTCATAAGATGTATAATTTATTTAACAATATAATAAAATTAACTGTGATTACAAATCATTTAAATGAAATAGCCCCTACTTACCCTCCTTATTGAAATAAATAGATAAACAGTTGATAACTATCTCAAAATGTATTAATTTAATACTCCTAATTGAAGGGTTTTTCCACTTTTAAATATTTGAATTATGAAATTTTTATTCGCATTATCCCTATTGTGTGCAACAGCAGTTATGGGACAGAAATCAACTACAGAATCTTGGGAAACCATGTTTAATGGTAAAGATTTAACTGGATGGACACCTAAGATTAGGTATGCAGCTGCAGGCGAAAATACTAAAAATACATTCCGAGTAGTGGATGAAAAACTAGTGGTGAGTTATGACCAATATGATAGTTTTAATGAGCAATTTGGACATTTATTCTATAATAAAAAATTCAGCTATTACCATATTAAATTACAATACCGATTTATTGGTGATCAAGCCAAAGATGGCCCAGGTTGGGCTTATAGAAATAGTGGCATCATGATACATGGACAATCCCCTGAATCCATCGGTAAGGATCAGGACTTTCCTGTATCTATTGAAGTACAATTATTGGGAGGCAATGGCAAAGAGAAACGTACCACTTGTAACCTATGTACGCCTGGAACAAATGTAGTCATGAATGGAAAACTTTTTACACCTCATTGTATTAATTCCACTTCTGACACCTATCATGGTGATCAATGGGTAACTGCCGAAGTCATTGTATTAGGCGATTCAATTGTACAACATTTTGCCAATGATAAAATGGTTTTGTCATATGAAAAGCCACAAATTGGCGGTGGAAATGTAAGTGGTCAGGAAAACATTTTTGGCACCAGTGGCCAATTATTAACAGAAGGAACTATTTCATTACAAAGTGAAAGTCACCCAGTTGAATTTAAAAGTATTAAAATTTTAAATTTAGAAGGCTGCATGGATCCTACAGCTAAAAATTATAAAACCTACTTTATAAAATCAAAACCTAGTGATTGTCGCTATTCCAAAAAAGAAAAATAGCGGAAATTAATCCGCTTTATTTTTTCCTTTTACAAAAACTTTTACGCTATTTTTCTTTGTCCAAAGCTCATATTCTGCAATCAATTGATTTAATAAGGTAGTATTAATTTTTGCTAAGTTGTTGGATTCAGTCAAGTCAGTTGACATATCATATAATTCCCAGTCGGCATCTTCTATATCTTTAACTATTTTCCAATTTCCTTTACGCATGGCCTTATTGCCAACATGTTCCCAAAAATAGGTTTCCGGTTGCATGGCTTTGCCATTCCATAAATAACTTAAACTTTGTCCAGGTAAATTATTAATTGGAACGCCAGCTAATTCCAAACTGGTGGGTAATAAATCAATGATATGGCCTACGCCTTCATTAAACCCTGGCTTGGCTTTAATTTTTGCAGGCCATTGTATAATACAAGGGGTTATCATACCGCCTTCATGCATAAATTTCTTATACTTTCTGAATGGTGTATTGGAAACATTGGCCCAAGGATAATCATAAGTTACATAAGATCCTTTCGCGCCAATAGGTACATTTTTATCATTAAAATTCCGACCATCCACGTTTTCAGCACAGCCCCCATTATCAGACATAAAAATAATAAGTGTATTGTCGTATTGCTTATTTGCTTTTAAAGCAGCAATTAATCGACCAATATTTTGATCCATTCGATCAACCATTGCAGCATATACAGCCATTTTTCTTACCCATTGTTTTTTATCAGCCACCTTATCCCAATCTTCAATATCAGCTGGCCTTTCAGTTAATTGATAACGTTTGTCAATTAAACCTAACTGAATCATTTTTTTGTATCTATTCGTTCTAGTAATATCCCAACCCTGCTCATATAATTTTTCATATTTAACTATATCTTGCTCATACGCTTGAATCGGAAAATGCGGTGCAGTATATGCTAAGTATAAAAAAAACGGATTCGAAGCGTGATTCTTTTTTTGATCATTTAAATATTGAATCGCATAAGTAGTAAATGCATCAGTTAAATAGAAGCTATCCTTCGGAATTTCATAATCCTTGTCATCTAATACAATATGACGTTTTCCAATTTCTTGTGGAATGATTTCATAATAGCTAGATGCCCCTGATATCAAACCAAAATAATGCTCAAAGCCTCTTGTTAATGGCCAATGTTGTGAACGTTCCCCTACATGCCACTTGCCTGTCATATAAGTATTATAACCATTGGCTTTCAAAGTTTCCGCAATGGTTGGATACTTTGGATCTAAATAACCCTGGTAACTTCCTGTTTGTATTGGCGCTGTTTCAGGGCTCACCATTTCACCCATACCCACCGTATGTGGAAACTGTCCCGTTAATAAAGAAGCCCTAGTTGGGCAACACCTTGCATTATTATAAAAACTTCGAAGCTTAATACCATTGGATGCTATCTTATCCAAATTCGGTGTTTTAATTTCACTTCCATAACATCCAATATCAGAATAACCCATATCATCCGCTAATATATATATAATATTAGGTCGTTGGGGAATGGTATCATTTGCATTTGCAAACTGAGATATAAATAAAAAAACAAAAAGTAATAATTTACTTATCATGAATAAATTTATTTTTGTGGAACTATTTTGATGGCTCATGATGATTATATTATTTTTTTATGAAAGCAGGATTATACTTTCCTCTTTTTTTAAACCCTTCAAAAGGACGCATTAAACCAAAACGAGGATAACTGTCAAAAATATCACCATTACCTAATACACGAGGATCCCCCTGTGTTGTTAAGGATTGATCCAATTTACTTTTTAATTGCGTTTTAATTTTAGCTACACTAGCTTGCCCAGAAAGATCATTTAAACAAAAAGGATCTTTTATTATATCATATAGTTCCTCCGAATTCCTTTTCTCAAATCCCTTTTTGAAAAGCTTTGCAAAATTTGCTTTGTTTTTTATCATGAATGATTTTGTGGGAGAATCATCAATATCCTCATACCCTTCCAAAATCGGTTTCATATCTCCTTTCCTTTCTGTTAATTCCACTTTTTCTAAAATAAACGGATCACCTGCAGGCCAACGATCTGTTTTAAAATTTTCAATATATAAATAGTTATTGGTTCGAATTGCCCTAGCCGGATAACCAACATTATCAGGCCTTGCATGCGAATGTCTTTCCCTCCCTGCTAAAATATAAGATCTTGAAGTATCAATGAATCCTGATTTATTACTAGAAAAAATAGGCACCAATGATTTACCAGTGATCCCCTCAAAATGTTTCACTCCTGCCATATCCAAAAAGGTGGGTGCTAAATCAATTAAACTAACTAAGTCATTTACCTTTCTTTGCTTGCCGTTAATGCCAGGGCCACTGATAGCTAAAGGAACATGTATTCCATATTCCTGTAAATTCGCTTTTGCATATGGGAAGGCCATCCCATTATCGGCAGTCACCACTATAATTGTATTTTCCAATTCGCCAGCAGCTGCTAACATATTTATGATCTTATCTAACTGCTTATCAAACCACTCAATTTCAAGCGCATAGTCAAGCATGTCATTTTTTACCAATGCTACATTTGGTAAAAAGGAGGGTACGGAAACCCCATTAATATCTAACCCTGATTTTGCACCTGAGCCTTCCTCATAATTACGATGCGGTTCCTTTGATCCATACCAAAAGAAAAATGGTTGGTCTGCAGGTTTCTGTGATAAAAATTCTTCAAAATTAGATGCATAATCTGTCTTACTTATTCCTGTTGTTGGCACCGTTGTAAATTCTTTCCGATTATATTCCGGCCCTACTGGATTTCGCTTCCAACCTGCATCAATAAAATTTCCTGGATCCCAAGGCTTACCAGTAAAACCAATAAAATAGCCAGACGCTTCTAGTGCAGTTGTAAATACGGGGAATTTATTGGGAAAATAACTCGCATGCGTTCCGGCTTCTTCTAATTGCCAAATTTGCCTACCCGTTAATATCGCAGCCCTTGATGGACTACATTGCGGCGCAGCTACAAATGCATTATTGAAAAGTATACCATTCGCTGCAACACGATCAAAAGCAGGTGTATGGTAAATTTTTTGACCATACATGGAACTATGCGGATAAGACTGATCATCGGCAATCGCAAATAAAATATTAGGAGGTCGTTTACTCGGTTTTTTTGTTTGCGCAGTGACTTCATTTGATTGAAACACCGAAAAAATAAGCAAGGTCAAAAAGCAATATAATCTATTCATTTTCATACCCATTAAATTACACATTATATAAATAAGCAGCAAAAGATACCCCTTCTATTTTCGATTTTTTACGATAAATATAAGGCATACTTGGGTGTATGAATATTTGATTTAAAAAGAAGCAATTTTAATAAATTTGAATATCTTGTTACTAGTAATAAATCAATATAACGCATGATGAAATTTAATAATCTATATAAGACAATCTTGGTTTTCATTTGCATTATGGGAATAACTACTTCCTATGCGCAACAGCGACCAAATGTGATTGTGATTTATTCTGACGATCAGGGTGCCATTGATTTAAATTGCTACGGAGCAAAAGATTTATTAACACCCAATATGGACAAATTTGCGGCAAGCGGTACCATGTTTACCCAATTTTACGCCTCTCCAGTTTGTTCTCCTTCGAGGGCTTCCTTACTGACTGGCTTAAATCCACAACGCGCAGGACTTCCAGGAAACGCTTCTGAAACCAATGGAGATGTTGGCTTGCCTAATGACCGTTACACACTTGCGGAACTTTTTAAGAGTGTGGGATATAATACTGCACATATTGGAAAATGGCATTTAGGCTATAAAACTGAAATGCGCCCTAATGCACAAGGCTTTGACTATTCATTTGGCCATATGGTTGGATGCATTGACAACTACTCACATTATTTTTATTGGAACGGCCCCAACAAACATGATTTATACAGAAATGGCAAAGAAGTATTTTATCCTGGCCAATATTTCCCAGACTTAATGGTGAAAGAAGCGGGTGAATTCATGGAAAAATCGCAGCGCGATCCATTTTTTATATACTTCGCCATCAATATGCCGCATTATCCATATCAAGGAGATCCAAAATGGTTGGAATACTATAATAAAAAAGGAGTTCCTTATCCGCGTAATTTATATGCAGCATTCATGACCAGCTTAGATGATAAAATTGGCGACTTGTTACAAAAAGTAAATGCACTTGGACTTACCAATAATACCATTATTATTTTTCAATCAGACAATGGCTATTCAACTGAAGAGCGTGCGCATTTTGGTGGCGGTAGTGCTGGCATATATCGAGGCGCCAAAGCAAGTTTATTTGAAGGGGGAATTCGTGTTCCTTCTATTATTAGTTGGCCTGGTAAAATTCCAAAGGGACAAGTACGGAATCAATTTGCAGTCAATACAGATTGGTTCCCTACCCTTGCTGAATATTGTAATATCAAACTACCACGCAACGACATAGATGGGAAAAGCTTAGTATCCGTTATTAATAGTGCGGCGGCTGAAACTATGCATCCAGAAGGTTATTGCTGGGAATTTAAAAAAATGTGGGTGGCAAGAAAAGGAAAATGGAAATTGATGGGTAACCCAGTGGACACATCTAATAAAGGAACTTTGACCGATGCCGATACTTTATTTTTAGTTGATTTAGAAGTGGATCCTTCAGAATCAACCAATGTTGCAGCTAGTCACCCTGATATTGTCAACGAATTAAAAACACAATATCAAAATTGGGGAAAGACTAATAAAAACAAATAAAACTTAGTTCACTAAATATTTTATAAAAGGATCCTTGTATTCAGTAGCCCAAGAAAATAATTGTGCCCTGCAATTTTTTAATGCAGTTGTATAATTGGGATCATTAATTAAATTAACCATCTCTCCTGGATCGTTTACGATATCATATAAAACTTCCGTTTGCGTTCCGTAATTATAAATCCAATATTTAAATTGTTTGTTACGAAGCATTCTACCTTCTGGATTTAATTGTTGCCCATTCACCGGAGCACCCTGAGATAATTGATCTGAAACAACAATATAATCTCGATTCGGTACTTCATTTATTTGCGTAAATGCACTCGCTAAGCTTTTTCCTTTCGACGTCGCAGGAATGGGGATACCTGCAAAGTCACAAATAGTGGGTAATACATCAATGCCTGATTGCACAAAAACCTCCGACTTTAATTGCTTCCCATTATTATAACTCATGATGAAAGGCACTTTGGAAGCCTCTTCATAAAAAACTGTCTTTTGATTCCAACGGTGCGCGCCCTGTAAATCACCATGATCACTTGTAAACACAATTAAGGTATTTTTATCTAATCCTTTTTGACGCATAATGTTTAAAACCCTACCTATCTCTGCATCCACTTTTTCAACCAATCTGTAATATGACCAAATATATTCACGCCACTTTTGATCTGTAAATGCGCCAACAGGGAATGCGGGATTCGCTTGAATTGACTTGCGCATCATGGCCATAAATTCAGTCTCATTTTTCGAAGGCAACGCATTCGCCCGCAATGGTGGTAATTGATCCTGGCTAGGTGGATTCCCAATGGCACCATCAGGTAAATTATCACCTCTTGCCCATTGACAAATATTATGTGGATTCAAAAAAGACATGACTAATAAAAATGGCTTCTCCCTTTTTAATTCAAAAAAATATTTGGCATAATTAGGTAACAAACTATCTGTACCATTCCCTTTTTTATTGGACATATAATCAAAGCCATGGGTTTCTTCTTTATTACGATCATAAGGCAAATGCCACTTACCAATATAACCTGTTTCGTATCCGGCATTTTTGAATAGGGTTCCCATCGAAGGAAATATTACTGGATCAATTAAGGTATCGTTATTATTTTGTATCCCTAATTCATGCGGATACCTTCCTGTAAATATGGAACTACGCGAGGGCACACATAAAGGATTTGCACAATAAGCATTGGTAAAGCGAACACCATGGCTTGCTAAATAATCGATATTGGGCGTATTAATAAACTTTGTCCCTAAATTAATACTCATGGTTTCAGCAGACAATTCATCTGTCATGATAAAAAGCACATTTGGCTTTTGTTGCGCAAAACCATTTAAAGAAACTAAAATTAATATATGAATTGTTATGACGCTGATTAAAAATTTAAAACGCATAGTTTCTTTATTTAAAATATTTACTTTACCAATTATAAATCATCATCGTCTTCCCCCTTTTTCTTCTTTACCTTAATTACTGGGTTTGCCGCCAAATTAGGTCGTACCATTTTTTTAAATACCCCTCTAAAAATAGCAATGAGTTTTTGTTGTTCAGGGTTTAAATCTTTTTCAGCAATTTTATTTTTTTCTAAAGGATCTTTAATCACATTATATATTTCCCCTGTTTCGTATAATTTCCATTCTTTATTATGTACAAATCTTGCACTTGGGAAATCGCCTTTTTTAGGATCATAATGCGCAAACAACCAATCCCTTGGTGTATATTTTTCACCCAAAAGTTG
>CAXNDZ010000054.1:0-11934 GCA_964201225.1 Chitinophagales bacterium
TCCAATACTGGATAAATGGTTCTTTTTCCGGCTAAAGTTTGACCGATTTCTATACCGGGTTTTAGATTAAATGTTACTTCAAAAAGCAATTTACTTTTTAGTTCTTGCGCATCCGAAGGGAAGCTAAAACACAATGCACATAAAACGCCAAACATTAATTTTTTCATGAGATTTTTGATTTAATTGACTACTAATTTAAATATTTTTTTAAAAATTTAATTAAATAATTCATCATTTTTGGAAATAATAATTGTTGAGTAGAAAGCGCATCAGAAAGACGCATTGATTAAAAATACCTTAACTTATGCTCATAGCATCCTGAGGTCCCGGGTTCAAATCCCGGTCTCGCTACATGAAAATCAAGGACTTACGTTAAATCGTGGGTCCTTTGTTGTTTCTGCGTGAGGTTTGCGTGAGGTTTTGAAAAAAAGAGACCCCTATTGCTAGAGGTCTCAGTTTTATTATACCAAACTTAAAGTCAAACTAATCTAATTAGGTTTTACATCTAAGTTCATAATTTCAGCAGTAATTAAATATTTACCATTTTGCTTTTCCCAAACACACATGTATTTACCTGTTGATATTTTACCTTTTATGTCAGTATTTGAAAACTCTCCAATTTCTGTAATAATATCGCCATCACCAAAAACTTCAGTAGTTTTAGAATGACCTATCTCACCTTTTACAAAACTTGATTCCTTTGATTTTTGTGCATTTGCTTTTCCTTGAGTTCGCATTTTATTATAGTTAAGCACAATAACGTCATCGCTAAAAATAGTCATTAACGTTTTAAAATCACCAGCATTTGATGCAGAATCATAAAATATTTCTAATGCTTGAATTTCTGCTTTTATTGAAACCAAATCAGGTTTAACATTATCTGAAGCCATTGTTACATTTTCTTCAGTTTTTGTCTCTTGGTTTGTACAAGCAACTAATGATGCTGATACAAGAATACATAATAATAGTTTTTTCATACGTAATAGTTTAGAAATAGGGTATAGCCTATCCCAATGATTAAATAAGTTGTAAGGAATGATAGAGATTACAAGAAGTGTAAATAGAGCTGTTGCGTTAGAATTGCAATAGAGTAGGTAATTTACTATTAAAAGGTAAGTAATATTTCTCTAAAACTTGGGGGGAATTGTGAGAGCTAACAAGTCCTGCTTTTCGTATACCTGACTTTCACGTATCTGGTGCCCCTTCGTGTCAGTGCCGGTAATCGTTCTTGTGATTGTCTTGCCGTCTTCCGATAGGACGTCGCGCACGGTTTCTTTTTCCGTTCCATATTTTACGATTGCTTCGTTGGTTCGGGCGTTGATACGCTTGGTCGTGATGGTTTTGTGCGCCCCCGAGAATGAAGTATACGGGTATTCCTTCCCGTCGCGCTTAAAACGGGTTGTGGTGGATATCAATTTCCCCTCCGCGTTTATGAAATCGCACTTTTGAATGACCCAGTCTCCATCTTGAGTGTGGGTGTAGGTTGCGCTTTTAGGGGCCGGGCCGGGCGAGTATGTCGACTTGGCCATGTTCTGCTTCCAAGTGCCCATAAAACCATCTGACGGTGACAGCATTACCGCCGCCGTAATAAGAATAAGCATCAAATTATTTTTATGTGTGGGATGGTGCGTGTGATGTAATTCCATTTTTTTATTTTATCGCGTATTCTTTATTTATTAAGTTAATTAAACTAATTGCTCTTTCTTTCTGTTTAATACACATTTGATTGTAAAAGTAGGTATAACCGGAATGGGCTTGTTCTGTATTGTCTAAGGTGATTAGATCTTCCATATTTTTACTAAATAAAGAAGTTCCTTTTTTTGTAAAGATGGAGCGAACAATATTAGTATCTACTTCAACTTTAGATCCATTATTAATCCATACTTTATGATAAAAAATTGGTCTTTCTGCTGCAAGTACTTCTGTTTGTCTTAAATTAACACTTTCAAGTTGACTTTCAATAAGTCTATAATTATTATCGTACTCTGAAATAGCATTTAATATATCTATGTTGCGAATTAATCTAAGACCCCCCGAGTTTTTTAATTGCGTTATTGTTCCCAGTGAAAAGGGAACACTAATAAATGTACTTGTAATACTAATTCCATAACGATATAATTTAATTTCATTTTCCAATGAGTTATTGTAATTATATATTACAGCGCTCATCTTTTTACCAGCTTGAAGCATTAAATTAGATGCTATAATTGATTTATTTATATTAGATGTATCTAATTTTAGGTCATTTTGTAAAGAAATTAAATAATCATGTTCCTTATGTCTTTCTACTCTATACTCGAAGTAATTTTCAGATAGAAAACCAAGAAATACTGCAAAAAATAACATAAGAAACTCTAATAGATATTCAGCCCATTTCTTATTGTGAGTAGGATGGTGTGGGTGATGTACTTCCATATATTATAATTTTTGTTTAGGTTTTTTTTAAAAAAGAGACCCCTATTGCTAGAGGTCTCAGTCGTATTTTTCCAAACTTAAATCGAACTACTTATTCTTTTTGAAAGGCGGCTAAACCTTCAATAAAAATCTAAAGTTTTATTTTTTCTTAATTTGTACTACCACCTGATCCAATAGCTTGCCATTTACCATTTCTTTCCATGAATGTATCAGTCCAAAATGACGTTCTTGAAAATGCTTTACCATCTATATCTTTACCATTAGTTACATTAGATCCAACTATTGTAGCTATATTATCGCCATAAAAAGTTACAGTCATATCGCCATTAATAACTTCGGTAATTGTTTCTTTTTTTTCAGTCCTTGACTTAAGCAATTCAGCTTTGTTTTGCGTAACTCCTTTATCAGTTATCGATAAAAAATCATCAGCAATAATTTCTTCAAGTAATTTTAAACCATGGTCTTTATCTAACAGAGATAAATTCCAAGAAGCTTCAATCCCCTTTAATTTTGTTTCCAACTCTGTTTTATCAACTGTGCTTGTTGTTGCAGTTGCCGTTTCAGTTGTTTTAGTAGGAGTTGTACAAGCAATTAATGATGCTGATACAAGAAAACATAGTAATATTTTTTTCATATTGTTTATTTTTAGTTTATATGTCAATTATTATTTCGAACTTAGGTCCTTTCTGTAAAAAAGTAATTCATGCCACACCTCTGCAACACTATTACGCATTGTTTCAGTAAATCCAGTATAGGCGAAGTTGCCATGGATTAGTTCATATTGCTTTTTGAAAAGGTTATTGTTACTTAGTTCTCTATCTTTTAATCCATTTTTATATCTTGTCACTACTGCATATTGATTAGGACCTGAAGAGCTGGAAGCAAAAACTGCAACGGATTGCCCAAGTGCTTTCCAAACAGGTCTTAAATTTTCAAGCAAAGTCCACATGTTGTATCCATGTCCTATTTTTGTAACATAATGCGTAATAGAAATTTTGTCCGACCAATCATTCAGTGCAATAGTGCTAATTGAATCCTGGTAAGTAGAATAACTTTGACCGCCTCTTTCTGTAAGATAGATAGCAACGTTTTTGTTCCAGTCGATGTTGTGTTCGTTACCTAGGTTACCTCTGCTATCAATGGCATCCCAGCTGGATGGGCCTTCACTTATTTGATAACCACCAGCATCTGGTCCAGATACAATTTCAGAAATTCTCCAGCTGAATTCACCGGTATGATATTTTTGAGCATGGGCAGAAATTCCCTTTTCAAATTCGAGTACTTTATCCATTTTAACGAATACCCTTTGAGCATTCATAACATTTTTTTGACTCATTCCAATAAAAGGAATAAGGGTTAATAGCAAAATAATTTTTTTCATACGTAATAGTTTAGAAATAGGGTATAGCCTATCCCAATGATTAAATAAGTTGTAAGGAATAATAGTGATTACAAGAATTGTAAATAGAGCTGTTGCGTTAGAATTGCAATAGAGTTGGTGATTTACTATTAAAAGGTAAGTAATATATTTAATAATTAATATATCCCACCTCGTTTACGCCTTTAATTAATTGTTAAGATAACTTGAATTGAATAATACCGCTGCGTGAGGAAAACACCCCCTAAAATCGGTCCAAATCGGTTGTTTTCCGTTTTGTCAAAAGATAACGCATTACAAATCAACGCCTTCATTTTCTTGAAAAATCTTCATAACCCTGAGGTCATGGATTCAAATTCCATCCTCGCTACATGAAAATCAACCACTTACGTTTATTCGTAGGTGGTTTTTTATTGCTGTGTCATGTTTTGTGTCATGTTTTGTGTCGGATCATTTTGCAGAAAGGCTCAGAAAGAAAGGATTTAAAGATGTGATTGTGCCGGAATTACACGAAACTTGTGAATTGAAATAAATTAATAAAATACAAACTGTATGCTACGAATTAAACAATTGATTTTAACCTTCTTCCTACTTGGTTTAAATCTTGCATTACTCGCACAGTCCGGCACCATCATTTCCAGTATTCAATTAGTAGATGGCACAGGTAAACCTGCTGTTAATGCATCTGTAAGAATAGTAGGAAATAAGATTGTGGCCATTGGCAATTTTAAGCCCAATAAAACAGATCAAATCATTGATGGTCAGGGAAAAGTTTTAGCGCCTGGTTTTATCGACTCACATAGTCATCATTTTGGAGACCTCAATAAAAATAGAGCAGGCTTATCTACCTCAAGTCAGGGTATTACAACGATTGTGATTGGACAGGATGGAAACGGGTATCCAATGGATAGCCTAACTAAGTGGATGCAAGCAAATCCAGTGGTATCCAATGTCGCAAGCTATACAGGACAATCGAGCTTACGTGAAATCGCCATGGGCGAAAATGATTTGTACCGAAACGCAACTGCTAAAGAGATAGACCAAATGAAATCGGTTTTAGCTTCAGAATTAGAAAAAGGATCTTTTGGTTTATCTACAGGGTTAGAATATGAAGCCTCTTTTTATTCTAGTAAGCAAGAAGTACTTGACTTAGCAAAAGTCACCGCCGAGCATAAGGGATTATACACGAGTCATATTAGAAGTGAGGACTTACATATGGACGAAGCGATCGAAGAAATTATAGAAATTGGCAGACAAACAAAAATGCCTGTTCAAGTATCGCATATTAAAATTGCCAACAAATTAAATTGGGGCACTGCAAATTTGATTTTAAAGAAGTTAGATGATGCAAGAAAAGAGGGCATCAATATCAGTGCAGATATCTATCCTTACACTTTTTGGAATTCAACCTTGAGAGTTTTATTTCCTGGAAAGGACTTTGATAATTTAGCCAGTGCAGAAATGGCTACTAAGCAATTGTTTGATCCTAGTGCATCTTACCTAATGCAGTTTGCGCCAATTCCATCTTATAAAGGTAAAACGGTTACAGCCATTGGTGTGGAAAGAAATGAAAGCCCTGCACAAGCATTAATGAGTTTGATTAAAATTGCAGAAGACTTTAACAAAGCAAATCCAAATTACACAGGTAGTGTTGAAGCTATTGCAGGTAAAGCAATGAGTGAGGAAGATGTGAAAGTATTTATGGCATGGCCAGAAGCCATTATCTGTTCAGACGGCAATGCAGGCGGGCATCCAAGAGGGTATGGTGCTTTCACAAGAGTGTTGGGAAAATATGTGAGAGAAGACAAAATCATGCCACTAGAAACAGCGATTTATAAAATGACAGGACAATCTGCAGACTTTTTTGGATTCAAAGATAGAGGTCGTATTGCGGTTGGAAATTTTGCAGACTTGGTTTTATTAGATCCAAATACAGTTATTGATCAGGCAAACATTAAAAATAGCCATGCATTATCTACTGGTATAGACATGGTTTGGGTGAATGGAACATTAGTTTATCAAGCACAACAATCAACAGGGAAGCAACCAGGCGTATTGATTAAAAGAAAATTAGATGGAAAATAAGATGGAAAATAAGATGGGAAAAAAGAATGCAATTGTATTAACAGACGGATTGTTGATGACTTCGGACGCAAAGACAGCGCATGGTTTAATTAGAGGTACTGAACGCTTTCATATCATTGGCCTAGTAGATAGCGAAGCCAATGCAGGAAAAGACGCTGGCGTTTTATTAGATGGCAAACATAGAGGCATCCCAGTTTTTGCCACCATGGAATTGGCTATTGAAAAATTAGAAAAAGTGCATTATTTAATTATAGGCGTTGCGACTGTTGGTGGGAGATTACCTATAAACATGTTGGCCTTAATTTATGATGCAGTTAAAAAAGGTATTTCGGTAGTGAATGGTTTGCATGAATACTTAAATGATAAAGCCGATTTAGTTGCTTTAGCTGCAAGCACTGGTGCAGCATTAATAGATGTTAGAAAACCAAAATTAAGAGCAGACTTACATTTTTGGGATGGTGCAATTTTTAATGTGACTGCGCCAATTGTAGCAGTAATTGGAATGGATTGCGCTATGGGAAAAAGAACTACAGCACGCATGTTAAAAAAAGCATGTACGACCGAAGGCATGAAAGCCGAAATGATTTATACTGGACAAACGGGTTGGTTGCAAGGTGGTCAATATGGTTTTATTTTTGATTCTACTTTAAATGATTTTGTATCGGGAGAATTAGAACATGCTATTGTAAGTTGTTGGAAGGAGATCCATCCAGACATTTTATTTTTAGAAGGACAATCGGCTTTAAGAAATCCAAGTGGTCCGTGTGGAGTAGAATTATTAATTTCTGGGAATGCGAAACATGTGGTTTTAATTTTCGCGCCTAAAAGAAAATATTTTGATAATGAGGCACATTGGGGAGCGATTCCTTCTGTCGCATCTGAAATCGAACTCATTGAAAAGCTTGGATCAAAAGTCATCGCTGTTGCAATCAATACCGAAAACTGCACAGACGAAGAAGCCTATGCATATCAAAAAGAATATACTGCAAGCCTAGGCATGCCGGTATTGTTACCTATACAAGAAGGTGTGGCGCCGATCATCCCAATACTTAAAGCCTTAACAAAGTAGTCTTATGAAAATAATAGCAGTAAGGGCGTACTTGAAAAAAATGGCTTTAAAAAAACCGTATACCATCGCCTACAATACCTTCTCAGATGTGTCTTTGGCATTTTTAGAAATTGAATTGGCCAATGGCATGATAGGATATGGCTCTGGCAGTCCTGCAGAAGAAGTCGTAGGGGAAACAACCCTGCAGACAGTTTCCAATTTGAATACTTCATTTGTGGCAAATTTAGTAGGAAGGGATATTCGCCATTTTCAACAAATGATATTTGAATCCAATTTGCAATTTCCACATTTGCCAGGCACTTTAGCGGCCATTGATATTGCTTTGCATGATGCTTTTGGAAAATATGTAGGCGTATCCATTGCTTCTTTTTATGGACAAAAAATGAATGCATTGCCTACTTCCATGACCATTGGCATTAAAGGATTGGATGAAACTTTAGAAGAAGCAAAGGAATATGCTGCAATGGGTTTTAAAGTGTTTAAAGTGAAGACCGGAATGGATGTGCATGAAGACATAGAACGCATTGCTGTATTGTATGCTGCATTTGGCAAAAATTATACGATACGTGTGGATGCCAATCAAGGCTACGATTTAGATCAATTGAAATTATTCTTAGAAGCAACAGCTGCTTATCCTTTGGAACTAATAGAACAGCCATTGCCAGTTGGTCAAGAGGAAAGTTTATTGGACTTATCCGCCGAGCTAAGAAAACGCTTAACGGCAGACGAAGCATTAAAGGATCCACAAGCTGCTTTACATTTTTCTGCAGGCATTCAACCATTTGGTATCTATAATATTAAACTAATGAAATGCGGTGGTTTACTTGGTGCAAAAGATATTGCAACAATAGCCCAGCATGCAGGCATTGATTTATTTTGGGGTTGTAATGACGAAAGTATTATTAGCATCACAGCTGCATTGCATATGGCATATGCTTGTTCGAATACTAAATACATCGACTTGGATGGTAGCTTTGACCTGATGGAAGATTTAGTAACAGGAGGCTTTGAAGTGAAAGATGGATGTTTGGTCATTAACGATGCCGCTGGATTTGGTTTTACAAAAATTTAAAATTGTATCGTGCAGGCAAATAATATAAATAATTCAAAAAATCAATTACAACCTAAATTAGGACTAAGAGCAGCCAGCTTTTTAGTGATTAGTGTGATCATAGGATCGGGCGTTTTTAAAAAAATTGCTCCAATGGCGCAAGAGTTAGGCACGCCTTGGTTAATTTTGCTATGTTGGCTGTTCGCAGGTATCGTGAGTCTTGCTGGCGCATTGTGTACAGCTGAACTTGTAAGTATGTATCCCAATTCTGGTGGAGAGTACAATTATTTTCAAAAAATTTATGGCCGTTTTTTTTCTTTTTTATATGGCTGGGCCAGTTTTGCAGTGATCAAGACTGCCGCAATTAGTGCCTTAGCTTATATTTTTGCACAGTCTTTAAATAGTTTATTTCCATTGCCTGTATTGGATTTAAATAGTACTTTTTTAGGACTGCATTTGTTTGAAAACTTATCTATTAAACTTTTAGCAGCATTATTGATAGTGCTATTAACTATTTTGAATTATAAAGGCGTTCAATTTGCGGAAAAATTAAGTAGTATTTTGACCTATGCTATGTTAGGAGCCATCGCCTTTTTTTTAGTGGTTGGATTCGGTGCCAAGCAAGGCAGTATGGAACACCTTACAACTGCAGCGAAAGGAGCTACTTCAGATTTGAATGGTTGGACACTCATGAAAGCCTTGTTTTTAGCTAGCTTAGGTGCATTTTGGGGCTATGATGGCTGGAATAATATTGCTTTTATTGGGGAGGAAATTAAAAACCCTAAACGTAATCTTCCTTTAGCCTTAGGGTTAGGTACCCTTGGCGTGATGGCGGTATACGTCATGATCAATTTTGTTTTTTTATATGCGATGCCAATTGATTTTTTCATAATATTAAATACAACGCCAAATAAAATAGCAGCGGTAGAAGTGGCTGGGCAACTCAGTGGAAAGATTGGAATGGCAATGGTCGCATGTTTGATTTTAGTGACTACCATGAATTCAACCAATAGTAGTATTTTAATGTCGGCACGTATGTTGTATGCGATGGCTAGAGATAAGACATTTTTTAAACAAGCAGCATCGGTGCATCCAAGATACAATACACCAGATAAGGCATTGTTTATTCAAGCAGCTTGGGCAGTGCTCTTGGTTTTCTCTGGAAGCTTTGACCAATTAACAGATATGCTCGTTTTTGCTGCTTTTCTTTTTTATGCTGCAACAGCAGTAGGGCTTCTTTATTTAAGAATCAAACTGCCGCAGGCGGAAAGAACTTATAAGGTCATTGGCTATCCAGTAGTGCCAATTTTGTTTTTATTATTTTGTATCACTATTTGTATCATGACATTAATCAATCAGCCTTATGAAGCATTGATGGGTCTGGTGCTGATTGCCTCTGGTTTGCCAGTTTATTTGTGGTTGGGAAGGGCAAAATAATTCTAAATATTAATTCCATGCCTCAACATTAAACAGTTCTAAAATTGAGAAACCCCCTGCGTGAGGAAAACACCCCCTGAATTCGACCGAAATCGGTTGATTTCCGTTTTGTCAAAATATAACTAACTACAAATCAACGCATTTATTTTCTCAAAAAATCTTCATAACCCTGAGGTCCCGGGTTCAAATCCCGGTCTCGCTACATGAAAATCAAGGACTTACGTTAAATCGTGGGTCCTTTGCTACGTAAGGTTTGCGTGAGGTTTTGAAAACATAACGGGGCCTTAATAGTTGAGAAGGTTTATAATTGGAAACATTATCCTATTTTCAACCACTAAACATTGATATGGAAGTACATCACCCACACCACCCAACGCATAAAAAGAAATGGTCTGAATACATAATAGAGTTTGTAATGTTGTTTGCAGCTGTATTCCTTGGTTTCATTGCAGAGAACATCCGGGAGCATGCAGTGGAACAAAACAGGGCAAAGGAATTTTCGGCATCATTGGTACAGGATCTGCAAAGCGATATAATTGCAATTAACACTCAAACAAAAACCATCGGATTTTATATTGCAGTTGCTGATAGCCTGTTAAAACTCAGCAAAACTAAGTTGGAAGGCCGCAACGCCAGTCAATTCTCGTTTTATAGCCGGTTTACTTATTGGACGGCACCTGTTTCCTGGAACAGGAACACATTTGAGCAAATCAAAAACTCCGGAAGCCTCCGTTATTTTAGAAATGGCGGGTTACTGAAAAAATTATTAGAATATGATGCATTAGTAAATTTGAACAATGACCATGCTGAAAATGATAAGATCAGAGCTAATATGCTGTTAACGTCCATAAATTCAATCATTGACCCGCAATTTCATCAAGATCTATCACAGTATTATCTATTAAAATTTGACACCATGTCCACCGAAACCAAGGAAAGTTTTTTTTCATATAAAATAGGATCTCTCGAAAATAAAAGGGAAAAAATAATGGAGATGCTGAATATGGTAATAGTGAATCAAAGAAACCACCGGAATGAAGTTAACGACAATTTGAATCAGTCTAAGCTACTTGCGGCTGAAATTATAAACACGCTTAAAAAAGAATACCATTTAAAATAGATTATTACGATCGCATAACAAAAGGGGCCACTTAAAAATCAACGCGTTCATTTTCTTAAAAAATTGGGAAAGTAAATAATTGTAGAAATTATCATATTTTCAACCATAAAATATTAATATGGAAGTACATCACCCACACCACCCAACGCATAAAAAGAAATGGTCTGAATACATTATTGAATTTTTGATGTTATTTGCTGCAGTTACGCTCGGTTTTTTTGCAGAAAATGTAAGAGAACATCAAATAATTGAAGACAAAACAAAACAGAATTTACAATCAATTATACTTGATTTAAAGAAAGATTCATTATTAATTCAAGAAAGAATTAAAGAATATGAAAATGCGTCATTTTATTTAGATAAACTTAATGATGTATTTGTAGAATATCAACTTAATACTTTATCAAAAAATGAATATTTAGATAGAGTATCACTAATAAGTGACAGCCTAACGTTTGGCATATCTTTTTATATCAATAATTCATCTTATAAAAATACAATTGCTAGTGGTAGTTTTAGTAATATTAATTCAACTGAATTAAAACGCACAATTTCAAATTACTATGAAGTTTTCGGAGCTAAATTAAACGACAATAATAAAATACTTGATGATGTTGTGGAATATTATACAGTCAATACATTTCCTAGACCTGGTGGACGCGCAGAGAAAGTATTTAAAAAAGGTGATGGAAAGAAAATCGAGATTTTAAAAAAATACTACGCCTCAAATGGACTATTTGAAAATTCAATATTAAGTAAAGATTTTGTTATTTATAATCAAAAGGCAATTGATAGAGTATCGATATACCTATACCTAATGAAATTATTTGAAGAGAAAAATAAAGAATTAAGTGATTTATTAAATAAGAATTTAAACGAAAATTAATTTATTTTCAATCATAAAACATTAATATGGAAGTACATCACCCACACCACCCAACACATAAAAAGAAATGGTCTGAATACATTATTGAATTTTTGATGCTATTTGCTGCTGTAACGCTCGGTTTTTTTGCAGAAAATGTAAGAGAACACAAAATCATGATTGAACGTAAAGATCAAAACCTATTTTCTATTTTACAAGATTTGAAACAAGATTCCATTTATCTTGAGAGTACAATTAAGTATTCAGATGATGGCATACGATATTTTCAAAAGTTAAAAGCTAAATTGTATGAATTTCATGATAATAAATTAAGTGAAAATGAATTTATCAAATTTACAGCAGATAATATTGATAGTTCATTTGTTAATCAAACCGTTTTTCTGAATAGCTCTTCTTATAAAAATATGATTGCTACCGGTAATTTGACTTATGTTGAATCTAAAGATTTAAAGTGGAAGCTATCTAATTATTATGAAACATGGAATAAAAGAAT
>CAXNDZ010000055.1:0-11899 GCA_964201225.1 Chitinophagales bacterium
TTTAGCCGAATTTATTCAACTTTTTTTCCACATTAATTTTTTTATATAAATTAAAATATTTTATAATAAAATAATAGCACATTGACTATTAGCTAATATTAAGATACTTTACATTTATATTACATTTAATTATATATTAGTATATAGAAATATTTAATGCATTTTTTATTAGTTTTACTCTATAAATAACATATATAATTTTTCTTAATACTAAATCAATAACAAATGAAAAACCCAGTAGTACAAAAATTTGCTCCCTTCGTTCTATTACTGATCGTTGCAGTATTAGCCTTGTTTGTCCCACAACTTCCAAGTTATGCCGGCGAATACAGCGCGGCAGATATTGCATGGATTTTAGTAGCCACCGCCCTAGTGTTCATTATGACACCAGGTCTCGCCTTTTTTTACGGCGGTATGGTGCATCGTAAAAACATTATCTCTACCATGATTAAAAGTATGGTGTCTGCAGGTATTGTATCTGTCATTTGGATCAGCTTTGGTTATAGCTTAAGTTTTGGAGAAAGTTTGAATGGTATTATTGGAAATCCAATGACGCATTTATTTTTTAAAGGTGTTGTTGATGGTGCACCCACTTTACAAGGGGGTTCCGCTATGACCATTCCTTTATTATTGTTTGCATTATTTCAATTGATGTTTGCCATCATCACTCCAGGATTGGTAGTAGGTGCAGTTGCAGAAAGAATCAAGTTTACTGCATACATTTTATTTATAGTTTTATTTATTATACTCGTATATGCACCTTTAGCGCATTGGTCATGGCACCCACAAGGATTTTTATTTAAAATGGGTGCGCTTGATTTTGCCGGCGGAACAGTAGTACATATTAGTGCGGGCTGTGCTGCATTAGCAGGTGCAATTGTATTAAAGTCTCGTCGCTCAAAACTAGAACAACAAGAAATTCCCCCAGCGAATATCCCTTATGTATTAATTGGAACAGGCTTACTTTGGTTTGGTTGGTTTGGATTTAATGCAGGATCTGCATTAGGTGCCAATGCACTATCAGTTAACGCATTTGCAACGACCAACACTGCAGCTGCTGCGGCAGGGTTGGCATGGATGTTTTTTGATGTATTAAAAGGTAAAAAACCATCAGTACTTGGATTTTGTATTGGTGCTGTAGTTGGATTGGTTGCCATTACACCCGCTGCTGGATTTGTTGGTATACCACAAAGTATTTTTATTGGCATGGTCGCTGCTATTGTTTCAAATGTAGCAAGTCATGCATTTAAATTATCAAGAGTGGATGACACTTTAGATGTATTTCCTTGTCATGGTATTGGTGGAATGGTAGGTATGTTAATGACCGGTATTTTTGCTTCAAAAGGTGTAAATGCTGGAGGAAATGATGGTTTATTTTATGGTAATCCAGCCTTTTTCTTGGTACAATTAAAAGCAATGTTGATTGTAGTTGCGTATAGTTTTTCTGTCTCCTTTGTGATATTTAAATTCATCGCTATTATTATGCCTTTGCGTGTAACGGAAGAAGATGAAGAATTAGGATTGGACGCTTCACAACACGATGAAAAATATGGCAGAAATCCTTCAAAATCATAAACAAAAACAGGTACAGCGGTGATCAGCTTCTGAGAAAAGCCCATCTGCTGTACCCATCAAAATTAAAATCTATTACAATGTTAAAAAAAATTTCGTTATTAGCACTCCTGTTTTCAATAATTAATACAAGTTTCGCTCAAAAGGATTCAACTGCACCTAAATACAGCATCACTACAAGTGGGTCTGTTGATGCTTATTTCAGAAATAGCTTTTCAGCTCCTTCAGGGATTACGAATAACTTGACAAGTTTTACCAATTCAAATAAAAAATTAGCCCTAGGTATGGCTAGCTTAAAAGTAGATCAAAGTATAGGAAAATTTGCCGCTACTGTTGACCTTGGTGTAGGTAAAAGAGCAGAAGAATTTTCCTACAATGACAATGGCTTTTTGGCTTATTTAAAACAAGCATATATGTCTTATACCCTTACCGATAAACTTAAAATAAGCGCAGGTAAATGGGCTACGCATGTCGGCTATGAATTACTAGATGCCCCATTGAATAGAAACTATAGTATGTCCTATGGATTTTCCTATGGCCCATTTTTCCATACTGGAGTTAAAGCAGAATATGCATTATCAGGTAAATCAAGTTTCATGATTGGTATTGCCAATCCGACTGACTATGTTACAACGTCTTCGGCATCAAAAGTTTTAATTGCACAATTTAGCACCAAGTTATTTGAAGATAAAACGACTATTTACGCCAACTACCAAGGAGGAAATACGGGAGGCAGCACTAGCTTTTCTCAAATTGACCTTGTGATAAATAATACACTATCAAGTAAATTGGCACTTAATTATGATGGTACCATTTATAGTGCTAAAGATGGCAAAAGTTCCAACTGGAAAAGCAACGCTTTATATGTAAACTATGACCCCACAAGTGCAATTGGATTCACATTAAGATCTGAACTATTTGATGATAAAAGTGGATTATCTGCAGGTGCATTTGGCACATCGATTTTCGCAAATACTTTATCTATGAATTATAAAATAAAAAAATTGACCATCATCCCAGAGCTTAGATTGGATAATGCAAAAGATAATTTATACTTTAACAGTGATAATATTGCGACGGGCAGTAATACCAGTTTTATTATAGCTGCAGTATATAAATTTTAGATTTTTTGGTTTTTAAGCAAGCAATCGTACGGCCTGAATTTCTATTCGGGCCTTTTTTATTATATTAGTGGCACCAATGAAAAAAGCCACTCGTCTCCTTCAGCTCATTTACTGTTTTTACGCTATACTTATTTTTGCCCTATTGACCATCTTATCGGTCATAGCTATGGCATTAGTACTCCCTTTTGGAAGGGAAAAATTGAGTAATAGGATTTATAAAATATGTAGGTACTGGTCCAAAATCTTGTACTTTTTCTTAGGGGTAAGGCACCAAGAAATATATGAAGCACCCCACCAATTTAACCAAGCACATATTTTTGTTGGAAACCATAATTCTTACATGGATATCCCCCCCATTGTTCAGTTAAAACACCAACCTATTAAACCATTGGGTAAATTTGAGTCTTCTAAAATTCCCATCTTCGGCTGGATTTATCGAGAAGCCGTTATCATGGTTGACCGAAGCAACCCAGATAAAAGAGCGGAAAGTTTACGCAATTTAAAAAAAGCCTTATTAAACAAAACCTCCATATTCATTTTCCCAGAAGGAACATTTAGCATGACCGACCAATATCCATTAAAATCATTTTTTAGTGGTGCCTTTAAATTAGCGATTGAATTAAAAATCCCCATTCAACCAGTTTTATTAGTGGATACCGTTGAAAGGATGCATTTCAATAGTATTTTAACCCTTACCCCAGGCATCAGCAGAGTAGTTTATTTAGAAACCATACAAGTAGAAGAATACGACTTGGATCAAGTGGAGGAATTAAAACAAAAAGTGTATAATTTAATGGACCAAGGCTTAAGAAGATATAGAAACTATCCACCTGCATAGCGTATTTTTGTAATCGACCCTTATGTACGCAGAAATTATCATACCCTTAGCGCTTCCAAAAAACTACACTTGGATGATACCTCCATCGATGGAGTCAGATGTTATGATAGGTATGCGCGTAGAGGTCATGTTAGGTGCTAACAAAAGATATGCGGGTATCATTAAAAAAATTAGCAATGTAAAACCAGATGGCTTTGATCCAAAACCCATTATTGCTATTTTAGACGAGGAACCAATCGTTTACGAACACCAACTAAAGCTATGGGAATGGATGGCCGAATATTATATGTGTTCCGAAGGCGAAGTAATGCAGGCAGCTATTCCAAGCCACCTAAAAATTTCAAGCGAAAGTATCTTTATTTTACAAGAAGATGCAAATATTGATATAAAAAACTTAAGTGATTCAGAATACATCATTAGTGAAGCCCTTGAAATAAAAAAAGAGTTAAGCTTAATTGAAATTCAAAAACTATTAAATAAAAAATCGGTCTACCCTGTTGTAAATAAACTGATTCAAAAAGGAATTTGTATTGTACAGGAAACCATGCGAGACAAATTCACCATTAAATCAGAAATATACATTACACTTCACCTGGATTATCGTGATGAAGCAGCATTAGAAAAATTATTAAATAGTTGGTCAAGATCCCCAAAGCAACTGGATTTATTATTGGCTTTTTTACATTTCCAAAAAACAGAAGGTGAAGTATCCCAAAAAGCAATTTTAGCAAAAGCGAATGCTTCACATGCACAACTAAAAGCATTAATTGAAAAAGGAGTTTTGGTCACTGAAAAAAGAAAAGTGGACCGATTAGCAGTAGATCATACAAAAGGGGATGTTCATTTTCATGCGCTTACCCCATCACAAACGAACGCCTTACAAGATATTCAAACACAGCTTGAAACCCAAAATGTAAGTTTACTACATGGGATCACAGGAAGTGGAAAAACACAGATTTATGTATCGCTCATTAATGAGGTAATCAAACAGGGTAAGCAGGCATTATATATGCTTCCAGAAATTGCCCTCACTGCGCAAATGATTCGGAGGCTTAAGCAATACTTTGGAGCCAGTGTCGCCATTTATCATTCAAAATTCAACCCCAATGAACGTGTTGAGATATGGAATAAGGTTAAATCGGGTGAAATTAAAATTGTGCTAGGTGCTAGATCAGCCTTGTTTTTGCCTTATAAAAACTTATCACTCATTATTATTGATGAGGAACACGACCCATCATATAAGCAGCAGGAACCAGCCCCAAGATACCAAGCAAGGGATACCGCTATTTATTATGCAAATCAATTAAACGCAAAAGTGGTATTAGGATCAGCAACGCCCTCGGTGGAAACATTTTATAATGCAAAAAATAAAAAATTTGGTTATACCTACTTAAATGAAAGATTCAGTCAGGCAAGTTTGCCCAAAATTGAATTGGTAGATACCAAAAAGCAGCCAGCCAATAGCGCTATTTTAACGCCTGTACTTTTAGCAGCAATTAAAAAAACGATTGAAAATAAAAAGCAAGTTATTTTATTTCAAAATCGAAGAGGATACGCTCCTTATTTTATTTGTGAAACCTGTGGCTGGATCCCCCATTGCAAACACTGCGATGTTACACTCACTTATCACAAAGCAAAAAATATGCTTTCCTGCCACTATTGTGGCACTGGATATCCTATTGTACATACATGTGAGGCCTGTGGGAAAAACAGTTTCAAACAAAAAAGTTTTGGAACAGAACAAATTGAAGAAAAATTAACCCTATCCTTACCGGGTGTTCATGTTGCAAGAATGGACTACGATAATGTAAAAGGGAAAAACGAGCATGATCATTTAATTCAACAATTTGAACAAAAACAAATTGACATTTTAGTAGGTACACAAATGGTAGTAAAAGGACTTGATTTTGAGAATGTAGATTTAGTGGGCATCGTGGATGCAGATAGCTTGCTCAACTTTAATCATTACCGTGTGAATGAACGTGCCTTTCAAATGATGGAGCAAGTGAGTGGCAGGGCTGGACGAAAAAACGACCATGGAAAAGTTATTATACAAGTAAGCCAAACACAACACCCCATTGTACAATATGTAAAGGACCATGACTACTTTGCATTTTATGCATTCGAAATTCAAAATAGAAAACACTTTGCTTATCCTCCATTTAGTCGTTTAATGAGCATCCTCTTTAAACATCCAGAAAACAATATCGCCGAAGAAGCTGCATTACATTTTTTCCAATCCTTAGGGCAAGCTATACAAAAAACAGTATTAGGCCCCGCACAACCCAATATCAATAGGGTACGCAATAAATACATTTGGGAATTATCCATCAAAATTTCAAAACAACCCCAACAGCTTAAACTAGCCAAGCAACAGTTGCTTCATTTTATAAGATTGATACAAGTTCACCCACGCTACAAATCGGTGCAAATTGTCATTGACATAGATCCAAACTAGTTTTATAAAGTAAAACCTGAAATAACTTCATAAAAAAAGATGCCCCCGAAATTCGAGGGCATCTTTTTTTATATCGGAAGGTTTTCCTAATTCAATTAGTTGTAAACCGCAGTCAATTCAGATCTTCTATTCTGAGCTCTGCCTTCTTTAGTTTTATTGTCAGCCGCTGGATTTGCATAGCCAAAACCACTTGTAGTGATACGCTTAGCATCAACTCCTTTCTTAATTAAATATTTAGCTACAACAGTTGCTCTATTAATAGATAACTTAGAATTTAATTTCTCAGCACCAGTGTTATCAGTATGACCACCAATAGCAAGACTCACATTTGAATATTTTGCAAGAACTGCAACCACTGCATCTAAATTAGCTAATTGCTTAACAGATAGGTAAGATTTACCAGTTGCAAATTTCAAATTCGAAGCTGCTTGTGTTAAAATTGGTTGCACATCAGAACAACCATTGTTTGCACTAATTCCAGCCTCCGTTGGACAAGCATCCACTTCATCGTTGACACCATCTTTATCTGTATCTGGAATTGGACATCCATTATAACGACTTAAACCAGCAACAGTTGGACATTTATCTTGTTCATCATTGATGCCGTCCTTATCTGTATCTGGGATTGGACATCCTGCATATTTAGCCAAACCTGCAACTGTTGGACATTTATCTTGCTCATCATTCACACCATCTTTATCTGTATCTGGAATTGGACATCCTGCATACTTAGCCAAACCTGAAACAGTTGGACATTTGTCATTCGCATCAATTACGCCATCATTATCAGTATCAGCTGGTGGTGGCGGTGGAGGTAAAACCACTGGTTTTTTTTCCTTTAATTTCAATGGCATTGAATAACTAACACCATGGTTGAAATGCGTTTTTGTTAATGCTGACATTTCAGCTCTGAAAGTACTCAAGATATTTACAAATGAACCATTATTCGCTTTAATTTGAATACCAGCTCCTACCGGCGCATAAGCCATATAGTTTGAAGCAAATTTACCTACTCCAATACTAGCAGATATATAAGGTACCACTTTATGATCGTCAGACAACATTTTAAAATTAAGGCCTGCATCAGCAGCAGCATAAAATCCTTTTGTAGTAGCGCCGCTAGCAGTACCCCTAGCATTTTTGATCATTGAAGAAGCATAAAAAGGATAGGACAATGAAGCCAAATCCAAATTTACCATAAAATCTATTTTTGGTCTGATTCCTTTAAAATATTGAACACCAATACTTTTTGTTGAATTACTCAATTTTTCCCAAGACTTATTATTTAAAACGGTGCCTAGCGTATTCACTTGAATTGCTCTTGCAGTTGTAAAATCAAAGGCAGAAACTTTTAAGGCAATAGATGGTTTTTTCACATTCGCATCTGTTTGCGCAGCAACATTACCCGCAAAAGTTAAGATGACTAGAGAAAATAGTATTTTTTTCATGGTATTAAATAGTTAATATTTCTACAAATTTAACTCTAAAAGATGAAATATTGAAATAATTTATAGTTAAGTTATTTCCTAGGATTTCGGCGTAGATTTCGAATAACCTATGGCCTCAATGGCCATGATTTTGATTCCTTCTGTACTGATAATCAAGTTTTTATACGCATACTGAACTAATTCTAAGAATATTAGATTTTTGTAACTTTTTATGTTCAGATAGCCGTAATTATTATTTTAAAACGATCACTTCCACCACTGAATCTATATTAAGAGATCCATAAATATGCGGAAATAATTCATTCATATCGTGGGCTAGTTCAAATAAAACGGGTCTTTGTACTTTGGCTTTTTCTATTTTAAGTTTTACCAATCCAGATTGGCCTTTGTAAAACCGATCTAATACCCCTGCGACTTGACGCTCAATGGAACAATGAATAAATCCATCCTTTTCATATCCCAATGGCAAATATTCTTTTTCCAATAAGGCTTGTTCCCACTCCTTTTGTGTGGTTACATGGTATATAAATTCGCTTTCCATAATTTTAATTTTTAATGATTCTTGGAATTTTTTGATCTATCATCATTAAATCTGCAAGTACCATAGCAGTAACGGCTTCCAAGACAACCGGTACCCTAAGTGCTATACATAAATCGTGTCTTCCTTTTACAGAAAAATTTTCTTGCTCATTGGTTTCCCAATTCAATGTAATTTGTTCTTTGGGTGTGGAAGAAGTAGGTTTTACAGCAATCCTAAAAACCAAATCATTGCCATTCGTGTATCCTCCTACAACCCCACCTGCATTATTTGTTTTCGTTTTTCCAGTAGCATCTATGATCGCATCATTGTGTTCAATCCCAAACATGTTTGCAGCTGCGAAGCCGGTACCAAATTCAATTCCTCTGATGGCAGGTATCGCAAATACCGCATGGCTTATTAAAGATTCTACTGAATTAAAAAAATGCTCCCCTAATCCAATGGGTAAGCCTGTCACAACACATTCCACAATTCCACCAACACTATCTTTGTTGTTAATCGCATTTTGTAAGCCTTTATCTAAATCAGTTTCGCCACCGATACTTTTGATGGTCGCTTTTACTTCCATCCCATTTAATATTTTTTTAGCGACCACCCCTGCACCCACTAAAGCTGCAGTAAGTCTACCACTAAAATGACCGCCACCTCTATAATCTTCAAAACCACCAAACTTATGATGTGCTGTAAAATCAGCATGGCCTGGTCTTGGAACTGCTCTTTGCTTTTCATAATCACCACTACGTGTATTGTTATTTTCAAACAACATCATGAGTGGCGCACCAGTAGTCATGTCATTAAAAAGTCCAGTTTTAAAAATAGGTATATCGTCCTCTTGTCTTGGTGTCGTTCCTTTTTGCTTGCCCCCTTTACGGCGCTCCATATCTTCTGTAAAATCAGCCGCTATTAAAGGCAATCCTGCAGGACATCCATCAATAGTTACACCTACACATGCCCCATGTGATTCTCCAAATATCTGTACACTAAATAAGCTTCCAAATTTGTTCATGTTACAAAGTTCAATATTACAAGATAAGAAATTTATTCAATATCCACTTTTGCGCCCAATTGCTGTAAATCCATAAAGAAATCAGTATAGGATTTATTGATGGCCTCTGCTTCGGTTATTTCAACAGGTCCATTAGCCCCTAAGGCCGCTACTGCAGTTGCCATCGCGATACGATGATCATGTTGCGAAAATACAACTGCTGATTTAATTTCAGTTCCGCCATGTATTTGCATGACATCACCCGCTAAAATAATATTTACACCCATCTTTGCAAATTCCGCTTGCAAAGTGAGTCCGCGATCACTTTCTTTATGCGCTAAGCGATTTACGCCTTTTATTTCACTAACGCCATTACAATAACATGCTAATGCAACCAAGGGTGGAAATAAATCAGGACAATCTGTTGCATCAAAATGAAATGCATTCAATTTTTCTTGCGCCTCATTTTCCATATTTTTATTAGGTCCTAAAATGATGCCATCCACTTCAATCCTGATACTTGCGTTGGCGCTTATTAAAGCACTAATGATTTTTTTATCCGCCTGTGTTGAATCAAGTTGTAAGCCTTTCACTTTAATCGGACCCGCTATCGCACCAGCCACTAATAAAAAAGCAGCACCACTCCAATCACCTTCAACGGTATATTCAATCAATGGTTTTAACGGTGAATGATCATAAAATTTAAAACTTTCGTAGTTAGTATGTTTTACATTCCAACCAAATTCATTTAATACCGCTAAGGTTAAATCGATATAAGGTTTGCTTTTTAAATCCAACACCTTAATTTCTGTATCATAAACTTCAGTAGCCGCATACGCCATTAATAAACCGGTTAAAAATTGTGAACTCAAGGAGCCATCCACTGTTATGTTTGCTGGTTGTAAAGGCCCTTTTATTTCAATAGGTAAAAATCCTTTTTGCGATTGTATTGCAACACCTAATGAAGGAAATATTTCATCAAAAAAATGCATTGGTCTTTTCACCAAACTTCCCTTCCCTTCAATACTGATGGTTTGGTTACTCAATGCCGCTATAGGGGTAAACATCCGAATGCCTAAGCCACTTTCACCACAATTCATTTCGGGCCCCACTGGGTTCACCCCATTTGAAGTCACAGTGACAGTTGCATTATTTATTTCATTATTCCACTCTTTATTTATTGCAACAACAGCGCCTAGTTTTTGAATGACATCCATTGCAGCCAAATCATCATTTGAATGGCCAGGATTATGTATAATTGTTTTACCCTTATGCAACAAAGCAGCAGCACATGCTCTTTGCATACTACTTTTGCTTGCTGGTGCTATTTGCTCACCTAATAATTTTGATGGATATACTATAACACGCATCTTAAGAATACAACTTTATTAATTTTTCTAATGATTTCATAGGAATCGTTTCATACACCGCATTTCCTAATTTATTCAATAACACATACTGCATGCCTTTGCTTGCCTTTTTCTTATCCTTTTGCATTAGGTCCATCGCATGTGTAATATCAAAATGCATACTGATAGGCAATCCATACTTTTTTAAAGTTTCGATTAAAATACCTGTGTCCGTAAAACCTTGCAATACTTGTGATATTTTTGCAGCATACACCATTCCAATACTAATTGCATGCCCATGTAATAATGCATGTTCATTTTCAATGGCGTGTCCAATAGTGTGTCCAAAATTGAGCAATTTACGGTCGCCTTTTTCAAACTCATCCTTTTGCACCACGGTCATTTTAATTTTTACATTTTTTTCTACCAAGGCAATTAATTCTTTTTTATTTTTTTGATAAAAAGACAAGTCATGTATCGCCAATTGCTTCATCATCTTAGCATCCTTGATGGCTGCATGTTTAATAATTTCAGCAAACCCATTTTCCCATTGATGATGGGGTAATGTTTTCAAAAAATCAAAATCGTATAATAAAAAGGAAGGTTGCTTTATAAGTCCAACCATATTTTTATACAAACCAACATCGATACCATTTTTGCCGCCAATACTGGCATCCACCATGGCCAAGATAGTAGTAGGTACAAAACCAAATGATACCCCACGCATATATATACTTGCAGCATAGCCGACCATATCGGTCACCACACCACCACCCACACCTATTAGCACCGCTTCACGCGTTGCACCTAAGTTAAGTAGGGCTTCAATAATAAAATTGACAGTGGCTTGCTGTTTGTGTTCCTCCCCAGCTGGAATGATAATCGTTTTTTTACCCTTGAATTTATTTTGATGCAAAGTATACACATTTTCATCAGTGATGTAAAATGCATTTGCCTTGTTGACCAATTTTTCAACAGCTTGAAACCTGCCATCTAATATAAATGACACTGTACTTGTAGTTAATTTAACTTTCCAGTTTTTCATGTATTTGATTAAGGATTACTAATTTAGATAAAGCCATTGTACCATGAATCATTAAAAGTACATGCCTTTATAGGGTTCCAAAGTTATTTATTCATTACTTTATTTTGGTGCTGAATACTTTCCATGTGAACGGCATCCATATACTTGGTAATAAAATCCTCGCTTAAGCCAATTTTATTTCCTTTACCTACCGCACGCTCTAAAATTTCATTCCAACGATTGGTTTGCAAAATAGTAATATCATTGTTCTTTTTATATTCACCAATTTTTTCAGCCACCTTCATACGGGTTGATAAAACTTGCAACAACTCATCATCCAATTGGTTAATTTGTTGACGTAATTTTTCAAGCGCTGCATGATATTCGGCAGAAGCTACATCTTCCTTTCTCCATCGAATTGCTTCCAACATCTCTTTCAACACTTCTGGTGTAATTTGTTGTTTGGCATCGCTCCATGCATTGTCTGGATCAATATGTGATTCAATAATTAAACCATCAAAATCCAAGTCCATTGCTTGTTGCGCTACTTCTTGTAAAATATC
>CAXNDZ010000056.1:0-11699 GCA_964201225.1 Chitinophagales bacterium
AACGACAAAATTGCTGTTAAAGAATTATTTACAGTAGTTGCGCCTAAAATTGCTACACGTCCAGGTGGCTATACAAGAATTATCAAATTAGGGATACGTCCAGGTGATAACGCTGAAAAAGCAATGATTGAATTAGTTGATTTCAATGAAATTTACGGTAATTCAATTGCGACTGCAGCGGAACCAGCTAAAAAAACACGTCGTAGTAAAGCACCTGCTGCTCCTAAAAAGGAAGCAGCTGAGGCGGAAGCGCCTACCACTGAAGCACCTGCTGCTACAGATGAAGCAACACCTGCTGAATAATGATCATAATTATTTGACATATAAGGCAAGACTTCAGTCTTGCCTTTTTTTTGCCTAAAATGGGCTTAAAATGGGGAATAAACAATATGTTCAAAAGTTATTATGGAAAAGTAAAAAATTGTTTCTTTTTTTGCATAACAAAACACCAATACAATGACTACACAACCTGCAATTTTAGTTTTAGCTGATGGTAATGTATTTCACGGTCAAGCTTTTGGTAAAATTGGTACTACGACTGGTGAAATTTGTTTTAATACGGGGATGACAGGCTATCAAGAGGTTTTTACCGATCCTAGTTATACCGGTCAAGTCATTATCATGAATAATGTACACGTGGGTAATTACGGTGTGAAGTCAACCGATGTTGAAAGTAAAACAGTAAAAATTCATGGATTAATTGGTCGCAACTTAGAAGAAAAATACAGTCGTTTAATGGCGGATGGTAATTTGAACGAGTATTTGATTAATAATAATATTGTTTCTATTGAAGGGTTAGATACGAGGGCGTTGGTGGCGCATGTGCGTCAACAAGGTGCTATGAATTGTATTATTTCATCCGATAACTTAGATGTAGCTGCGTTAAAAGCGCAATTAGCTAAAGTGCCTAGTATGGATGGTCTTGAATTAGCGAGTACGGTAAGTACCAAAGAAGTATATGAATTAGGAGATAAAAATTCACCGATCAAAGTTTCAGTTTTAGACTTTGGTGTGAAAGAACATATTTTACAATGCTTGGTGGAAAGAGGAGCGCATGTAAGGGTGCATCCAGCTAAAACAGATTTTGCCACTTTAAAGGCATTTAATCCTACAGGTTATTTTTTATCCAACGGTCCTGGTGATCCAGCACCTATGGATTATGCTATTAAAACCATTAAGGAAGTATTGAATGAGAAAAAACCAGTTTTTGGTATTTGCTTAGGGCATCAATTATTGGCGCTTGCGAATGATATACCTACTTTCAAAATGCACCATGGTCACCGCGGTTTAAACCATCCGGTGAAAAATGTGATCACAGGCTTATGTGAAATCACTACGCAAAATCATGGTTTCGGTGTGGATCCTGAAGCAGTGCGTAAACATCCGAATGTGACCATATCCCATATAAATTTAAATGATGATTCTATTGAAGGGATCAAGTTAAATGACCGTCCTGCATTTAGTGTGCAGTACCATCCTGAAGCAACACCGGGTCCACATGATAGCAGGTATTTGTTTGACGATTTCGTATCTTTAATGAAGTCTAATTAAAACCTTTCATTACGCCACTTTTTCAATTTGTAACTATGCCAAATATTACGATTATCAACGGACCTAATTTAAATTTATTAGGTAAGCGTGAGCCAGGTGTTTATGGCAATGAAACTTTTGATGATTTTTTTGTGCAGTTGAAAAAAGATTTTCCACAAGTTAATTTCACTTATTTTCAATCGAATGTTGAAGGGGAGTTAGTGAATGCGATTCAACAATACGGCTTTGACCAAGATGGCATTATATTAAACCCTGCTGCATATACCCATACTTCTATTGCCATTGGGGATGCAGTTGCTGCAATTAAAACGCCTGTAATTGAAGTGCATATCAGTAATGTACATGCCAGGGAGGACTTTCGAAAAATTTCCCATGTAACTGCAAAGTCAGTAGGCTCCATTGTAGGGCTAGGATTAAAAGGCTACGCGTTGGCTACGGAGTGGTTTGTAACGAATGCAAATAAATAAATTCTTTTTGTTGCGGAACTAGAATAAGAATTTTTCAAAATCTTTTCGGTAGGAGATGCTAACCCCTTGTCGGTTACGACGACCTAAACTACTTCCATTAATATCCAAACTATTTCTGTTAAATACAATTGCTCTTAATTTACGATCCCTGGTTAATATAAACTCAATATTTAAATCAGGCAACCATTGTAAATTATCATTTTGAATATTGGTGCTGCTGCGTACATTAAAATCCAAGTCGCCGCCCACATTAACAATTACTTTGTCATTTAAAAAGCTTCTACCCAATTTTAAATTCACTCTTTGACGGTCAATTTTATTGGCGTTGATCGCAATACCAGACCCGGTAGGGTCTAATAAATTTCCACTATTGTATACCGATGATCCAATATCAAATCGCAAGCTGTTATCACCTGTTACTTTGTTCAATAAATGCGTAACTGATTTATTGACTTCTTTGGTGAGTAATTGTGAAATGGTATTGATACCAATAGAAGTCATACTGTAAGCATTATTACTATTGCCTGTACTAAATCCAACGGGTGCAAATGAGTTAAATACAATTAAGAAGGACACCTGTTTTAAAATTTCATTTTCGTCTCTTTCTAAGCGGGTAATGAATTGAGAAAATTCATTATCGGAACTGATTGGATTTCCTTGTGGAAAGGCGATACTGAATTTAATACTAGGCTGGAATAATTTGTTTCTTAATGCAGCAATGACATAAACACTTCCACGATACGATTTTACAGCGTTGCTAAAATTAGCGCTCCCTACTAACTCATTTAAACTAATTCGGTCAGCGGTGTAACGTGCATCTACATGAATTTCGGCATCGTATGGATTACCGGTCCATTCTATATAGTTGCCTATTTCAGGAATCAATTCAAATGGCTTTTTAATAAAGGATTGAAAGTTAAAGTCGTAATTACCTGATTCAATATTATATTTCCCTCTGATGCTTAATGGCTCAATATTACCCGCTCTAATTTTTAGTCGACCGTTTCCCTTCGCCTTGATGATATCGCCTGTTAATTCGTCTAAAATCACATCTATCTTGGTTTTATTATTGGCTGATAGGTCTAAATCCACCAATAAATTGTAGGTTGGTATATCTGCGCTTTTTACAGCTGTTTTTCCATATTTTTTAAACAAAATAAAATCATTACTGCCGGCTTCCTTGCTGGTTGTATTTGGAATGTACAAATGGGAGCTATCATTCACATCTGCATTAATGGTCATTTTAATATTTTCCTCTGGTCCTTTGATGGTCATGGAAGCTTTTCCAACTGCGTTACCATAAAAATAGCTATTGTCAGCAGACCCCATATTTAGCAATTCAATTTTAGGGCTACTCATTTCAAGATCATAGGTTAAATGCTTAAATCCTTCATTCAATATTTTACCCTTAAATAACGCCTTACGATTTAACTGATCAGTCAGTTGGATATTGCCAAAATCCAATCCTTCATTTGTAAATTGAATGGTCGCCTCTTTTATAAAATAGCGAACCTTAGTATAATCTACTTTTAAAGAGGCATCTTCAATTTTAGCAGACCCCAGCAATACAGGGTTTTCAATGCGACCGCCAAAATGAATTTTCCCATCGGCTTTTCCATCTATGTTGGTGAGAACACCGCTGATGAATTGTTCCACCAAACTAAATTTTGAATGGTTTAAATACAGGGTTGCATCTAATGGGTTAATGCTGTCCTTGGTATTGTAGGATCCTTCCGCTGATATATTATAGGCTTTATTAGGAATGTCAAACGAAAAAGGGACAATACCCGTTTTATGATTATAGGCAGCATCTAAATTAGTCCATCCAAGCAATTCGTTGTTGAAGCTAAATTGATCAATATTGACATCGGAACTAAACTCGAAATTATCAAGGATATTTTTTAAATAAACAGTGCCATTGGTAATACCTTCCAGTTGTGGATATCGGAAAAATAATTTAGTAATATCACCTAAAATAATATCATTGAGTGCTAGTTGTAGGTTATTGTCCTTTGCACTAGTTAATAACAGCTCCTGTAATCCTTGTGAAAATTTTACGCCTTTTGCAAAGATGTTATTTTTTCGAAGTGAAATTTCCCCACCATTATTAATATCCCATCTTTTTTGATTTAATAAAAAATAGGAGGGTTGCCATTGAATGGCTAATCCATCCGAATAAGTATTTACAGTCCCCGCTAAATTTATATTCTGCAATGCATTATTACTAGTAGCTGTTATTTGGATATTGGATTTGTCGTTCGCGGTATGAATATTGACAATAGGGTCAACAAAGTTAAAGCTGTCCGTTAATTGGTAACTAGTTGCTTTTATAAGCAAACGAATTGAATCCTTATTTCCATTGCCTGTAAATTCGCCACCTTTAAATGCCATATCCTGCCATTGTGCAAATGGAACTGTGGCATTAAATTTTAGCGTTTTATTATCAGTATTGATCGCGCCTTTTAAATTTAGATTGTTGAAGCCAGAAAAGGAGCTATTAAAAATGCGAATAAATGGCTCTATGTAATTTGTTTTTATTTGAATATCAAATAATTGATTGTCTGGGGTATTGGGTGGGGCAGGGATGTAGCTGGGCAAATAGCGCTGCATAAAAAATTGAATACTTGCAGGTAAATGGTAGATATTGAATTTACCTGATATACTAGCATTAATATCATCACTTGCCAATCGTAAATTTTTAATTCCTTTTTCAATACTAGATTGCAAGGTGATGGAATCGAAACGCACCACTGATTGTTCCCCTTTTAATTGCCCATTATAAAATTTAGCATAACCCATGAAGTTGTCAATACTGTCTCCGTCGAAATTGATATCCAATAAACCAGTAAGCTGAATTTTATTTTTAGAGAATCCTAATTCTTTTAAATTGGTGTTTTGCAAATCACCTACGGCGTTTATCTTAGGCTTAGCTTGGTTAAAGTCCACTTCAATATTGCTGATAAAATTAATGTTGGGGTCCTTGATCCGCAAGCTTCCATTATAAGCGCCTTTTTGAATATTACCATTCGTGGTGATATTGGTATAGTTATAATTGTTCCATGCAATGGAGTCAATATTACCTTGTATATTGGTTTTTTGTTTATTGAGATCAAAGGAGCTGCCTTTAATTTTACCATTAAAATTTAATAACCCTAATGAGGATATTTCAAGTAATTTGCCAGCATTAAAATGGCTTGTTTTTAACATGCCTTCATAACTCGGCTCTTTATCTAATGGGAATTGTAATCGAATCTCAGTATTCGCATAGCCTAAGTCGGTATTAAATTCACCCTTTGTAATAAAATCGTAAACGGTTCCTTTGAAATTTCCAGCAAATAAAATATTGCCTAATTTTTCGAATTTTATTTCTTGATTATTTTTTAAGGTAGGAATCCAGTTGGATAAATCCTTATAATTGGTAGACGATATTACATTATTAAAATCAATCTGCGTATTTCTCAAGCTAGGTAAGCCCTTCATGCTAAAGCTGCCTTTGATGGTGGATTTGTTATAATTTACAAGCAAGTCTTTGGTTTCAAAATTTGCCACGGTGCCATTAAAATCAAAACTCATTTTAACTTTTTGATCAATATTATTTAAAGCAGGTGTGAAGTAGGCAATATCTTTAATGGAAACCAATGAATTTTCAAAGTGCGCCTTCATGGTCACACTTTGCATGTAATTATTAAAATCTTTTTTAAAACTTTTGTATTGCATTGCATAATAGGGGCCAATAACGCTATTGTTCGTTTTTAATGACAATTGCGCAAACTCCATTATTTGAGGCGTTAGCTTAAATTGGGTATTTAATTTTTTTATTTCAATACCTGATCTTTCTTTTACGCTTAAATTTACTTTTGCAGTAATGGTATCTTTGGATAAGGTTGCATTATATATTTGTGCATTTAGTTCATGCATGCGAATGTGCGCGCCATCAAAATAGGGAACTGGTTTTTCAAAGCCGTATTCGATTAAAAACTTTCCATTGATGACTTGTATTTCGTTGGCTACAATGTTTAGATCACTGGGGTTTAATTTTGCGGGTTTGAAATTACGTTGATTGGTGTCCTTTTGTACAGTCGTGTTTTTTCCCTCGTAGGAATGTAGGTTGATGATGGGCTTATTGACGATCAATTGGTCAATGACAATCCGCTTATTCGTTTGATTAATCGACTTTATATTTAGCAAGACATTTTTTGCTGCTAATTGTGTTTTTTCACCATTCCATTGGTCATCTAAAATAAAACGGAAATCACTTAAATCAATTTTCTTAATATCTAAGTCAGTTGTTTTTTGATTGGAACTGTCTTTATTCAAGTAGTCCAATAAAAATTGGTAGTTCCATTTTGGGGCTGTTCTGTTTAAATATATCCGGGTACCTTCCAATCCAATATATCTTATGACAGGTGCTGATTTGGAAAAATACAAGTCGGTCAATCGCAGCTTACCTATTTTAGAATAAACTAAAGTGTCGTTTTTCTCATCTTTAATCAGAATATCTTCGAGGTCCAATCTATTGAATAGTGAAAACCCTACATGCCCAATCTTTACTTCCGTTCCAATGGATTTGGATAAACTACTTGCAACCCTAGTAATT
Organism: Chitinophagales bacterium; assembly: GCA_964201225.1. Classification (GTDB taxonomy): domain Bacteria; phylum Bacteroidota; class Bacteroidia; order Chitinophagales; family Chitinophagaceae; genus Sediminibacterium. Next base: position 6,616 of record CAXNDZ010000056.1, read on the forward strand.
AATTTATTTTGTACCCATGGAAGTAATAATAATAAATAGCAAAATAGGAGTAGCCCTACCACTATAGCAATCACAATTCTCAGTATGGTAAGCTTGTTTTTTAGCAAAAAATGATTTTTGTAAAAATACTAATTAAACGGGTATAATGTACTGATCACTAATACCCTGCGACACTATCATCGCCTCTTTTATCGCCAGCGGCTTCAATTTTACCATTAGGCAGTATTCGGATGCCATCCATGCGACCAAAATAGCCTCTTTGATTCACTTTATACCCTTGTTTTTTCAAGGCTTGGATAGTAGCATCGGGGAAATCGGCTTCCACTTGTATTTGATCAGGTATCCATTGGTGATGAAAGCGAGATGCATCGATGGATTGTTTTAAACTCATTTTAAAATCGATCATATTGATAAGGCCTTCATAAATTTGATTCGGGATAGTAGTGCCTCCTGGACTGCCAATGGTTAAGTAAGCTTTGTTATTTACAGTAACTAGGGTGGGTGTCATGGAACTTAACATTCTTTTTCCTGGAGCAATGGCATTCGCTTCGCCTCCGATTGCACCAAACATGTTGGGAACGCCTGGTTTTGCACTAAAGTCATCCATTTCATTATTTAATAAAAATCCTGCGCCTGCAACGACTGTTTTGTTTCCATAAGAATCATTTAAGGTGGTCGTAATGGCTACCATATTTCCTTCCTTGTCGATGACACTATAATGGGTAGTTTGTTCGCTTTCTTTAGCTTGTCCGGCGTTGGTATTTTTACTATTGCCAGCAACGCCAGGGGTATAATCCTGCATTCTTTGTTTGGCATAAGTGTCACTGATTAAAGTGCGTGTAGGTACTTTCCAAAAATCAGGATCACCCATATGTTCCGCTCGGTCAGCGTAAGCACGTCTTTGTGATTCCACCATTAATCCAACAGCAGCGTGTGATTGATAGCCCATGGCTGCAATATCAAATGGGGCAATCATTTTCATCATTTGTGCAATTAAAATACCACCACTCGAAGGTGGGGCAAAACTAATTACATGATGATTTTTATAATCAAACTCAATGGGTACTCTTTTTTTTGTTTGGTAATTTTTTAAATCAGTAGTTGAAATGATACCAGCTCCATTGGCCATTTCTTTCACAATTAAATCAGCGGTGACCCCTTCATAAAAACCGGCTAAACCATTTATTTGAATACGTCTTAATGTTGCAGCTAATTCTGGTTGGAAAATGGTATCTCCCTTCATCCATTTTATTTTTTTTGTATAGGCAGATGGTGCACTACTTAATTTTAATAAGGCACCCCTTACACTATTTAAACTACCTGCTTCTTTTTCAGTTAATACAAATCCGTATTCCGCTAATTCTATTGCGGGTTCTATCAATTGTGCCATGGGAAGTTTTGCATATTCATGTGCATTAAACATTCCAGATATACTTCCTGGTATGCCCGAAGCCAATGGCCCTTCCAATGATTTTGTGGTTATGGGATTTCCTTTTTCGTCCAAATACATATCTCTACTTGCTATTGCAGGGGCTGCTTCTCTAAAGTCAAGTCCAATTAATTTGCCATTATTTGTTCTTGCTAATAAAAAACCCCCTCCGCCAATATTGCCTGCTGCTGGATGTACTACTGCTAAGGCAAAATGTACTGCAATAGCGGCGTCAAATGCATTTCCACCATCTTGCATGATGGCTGCGCCCACCATACTCGCTAATGGGTGTGCCGATGTTACAGCGGCATGGGTGAATAACTTTTCTTTGATGGTTTCAAATTGGTATGGGTTGATTCCGGGATGCGTTTTAAAGAAAATTTGGGCTTTTGAATGATTAAAATTTGTAAAAAATAGGGTACAAATAATAAAGCTTTTTAAATGATTCATTGGTATTTTCTTTAACATATCTTATAATTAATGCAACAAATTACTACTATTTAATTGTTCTTCAAAGAGGGGGTCCTTATTGTGTAAAACTACTTGTTTTATTACGGGATTAAAAGCCAAACTTCTCGTATTTTAGTAGCATCGCAATGAGGGGGCTGGGTGTGCTACAAGTATAAGCAATATATAAATAAAATGTATTTGATTTGCTGGTGGGTGGAGGAGGTTGTTTAATAACCTAATTTTTAAAACATTAATCTACAATAAATGTATCAATCGTTCAAAAAGCTGCTTTTTTTACTGCTTGCTTTTTTAGTATTGCAAATATCCAATAGCAATGCACAAAAATCAAGTGCTGAAATATTTTCAAAATTAAAAAAGTTGGATGTGGTAGGTAGTGTTTTATACATTGCAGCGCATCCGGATGACGAAAACAATAGCTTTTTACCTTTCTTAACCAACAATCGCTTATACCGTACAGCTTATTTAAGTTTGACTAGGGGCGATGGCGGACAAAATTTATTAGGAAAAGAACAAGGCATTGAATTGGGATTAATAAGAACCAAAGAATTACTTGCAGCCCGTCAACAAGATGGGGCGGAACAATATTTTTCAAGGGCATATGAGTTTGGTTTTAGTAAATCAGCAGATGAAGCCTTAGCCATTTGGGATCACCAACAAGTACTGAGTGATGCAGTTTGGGTGATTCGTAAATTTCAACCTGACATTATTATTGCGCGCTTTCCTCCGGATGCGCGCGCAGGGCACGGTCATCATGCCGCATCAGCAATTATAGCAAAGGAGGCTTTTATTGCAGCGGCTGATCCAAAGCAATTTCCAGAACAATTTAAATATGGGGTAACCGTTTGGCAAGCCAAAAGAATACTTTGGAATACTTTCAATTTTGGTGGTGCAAACACGACCAATGATCAGCAACTTAAAATTGAAGTAGGTGGATACAATGCTTTAATAGGAAAAAATTATGGTGAAATTGGCGCTGAAGCACGCTCTATGCATAAAAGTCAAGGGGAGGGAAGGCCTCGTCGTCGCGGCAGCATTACCGAATATTTTGATTGGGTAGCGGGTGATAAAGCGACGAAGGATATCATGGATGGCGTGAATACGAGTTGGACGCGATTAAATGCGCCTGAAATTCATGATGCTGTTACTGCTATTGTACAAAACTATAAAGTTGAGAATCCTGAAAAATCTGTAAAGGATTTGGTGCAATTATATAAGTTAGTCAATAATTTACCAAGCTCCGTTTGGAAAAATTACAAACTAGATGAAATCAAATCCTTGGTTCAGGCTTGCGCAGGCTTATTTATGGAAGCCACTAGTACTCAGCAACAGGTTTTTCCTGGAAAAAATTTGCCATTGCAATTCAGTATGAATCAGCGTACAAATGTGCAAGTTAATTTGGGGTTAGTACAATTGCCTGGCAGGGATTCTATTTTTAATAAAACCTTGGGGGTGAATCAGAATTTATTTTGGGACCATAATTATAGTATTCCATTGACCCAGTCTATTTCGCAACCTTATTGGTTAGTATCTCCTAAAACAGAAGGGATGTTTGTCGTGAATGACCAACAATTGATTGGTCAACCCGAAAATGATCCCGCCTTTATTTGTAAATTAAATGTGACCATAGAAAATCAATTATTTGAATTTCAAATTCCTGTGCAATACAAATATGTGGATCTCACTAAGGGAGAAGTGTATCAACCCATTGCGGTGGTGCCTGGACAGGAAATAAAATATGAAAAGGAATTGCATTTATTGAATGGCGAAAAGGCCATATCGGTTAATTATCAAATCATCAATCATTTGGGACAAAATGAATCAAAATCATTTTCAGTAAGCGACCCCAATGTTCAATTGCCAACACCTGCATCTGCAGTGTTTCAAAAAACAATTCAATATGATCATATTTCTACCATTACTTATTTCCCAACTGCCACCACAAATTTTGTAAAGGCGCAAGTAAATACAAAAGGTAAAAAAATTGGGTATATTGATGGCGCAGGCGATAAAATACCTGAAGCGCTAGTGGAGTTGGGTTTTTCGGTGACCTATTTAAAGCCTTCGGATTTTGTATTGGAAAAATTAAAATCATTTGATGCAATCATTGTGGGTATTCGTGCTTATAATTTATATGAATACCTGACCACGGATAATGAGGAACTCAATAAATATATTGAACAAGGCGGCAATGTGATTGTACAATATATAAAAAGTAATCAAGTAGGTTTGCAAAAAATTAAGGTTGGTCCCTATCCGTTTATTGTAAATTCAGGAAGGCGTGTAACACAGGAAAATGTTCCTGTTACATTTGCTTTACCGCAACATGTGGTATTAAATACACCCAATAAAATTACTGCAACTGACTTTGAAAATTGGGTGCAAGAGCGCAGTACCTATCAAGGGGAGAATGTAGATGCTCATTTTGAAATGCCCCTTACAATGAGTGACAAAGGGGAGGTGCCTTACAATGGAAGTTTATTAATCGCGCCTTATGGCAAAGGCAATTTTGTATATCTTAGTTTAACTTTATTTAGACAACTTCCAGCAGGCAATCCAGGTGCTTTTAAGTTATTAGCCAACCTGATCGCATTACCTAAACATTAGCAAATAAAAATAATTCCATGCGACGAAATGTAAGTTTATTTACTTTATTACTGATTGGCCTTGGCATTGGCTGGATGATTAAGAATGTGAAAATTGGATTAATTATAGGTCTCGTGTTAGGCCTATTAATTAGTGGTATTGGAACAAGGAGTAAATAAGACCTTTTATTCAGTTTCGGGTGTTGTTGTGTTTTCGTTTCCGATCCACTTCATTTTTGTCGCAATAAAATAGGCAATCAATCCTAAGCTAATGACAACCAATCCGCTCAACATCATTTTTGTACCTGTTGAAATAAAGATACCTACCCAAATAACAATGGCTAATAATAAGGGAAGCGGGTATAAAGGCATTTTCCAAGGAAAATAAGTTTTCCCTTTTCGGTTGACCAATAGCATTAATCCAATGGCTTGACCAATGAATTGGATTAAGATGCGCATAGCTAAAATGGCATCGATTACTTCCTTTAATCTAAATAGCAAACTAAACGCAAAAGCGATGCCACCCAATACTAATAAGGAACGGTGCGGAAAATGTAGCTTGGGGTGAAGCTCGCCAAAAAAACTAAAAAAGGATTTATCCT
>CAXNDZ010000057.1:0-11209 GCA_964201225.1 Chitinophagales bacterium
GGGTAGAGAAAAATTACACAACCCTTATATTAAGTATCTACTTAAGGATTAAGGCTTTAAGTAATTTAGTTAACAATTTGATAATAATCAGCAACAGGAAGGTTGTGCTTTATAAGAATTACTTTTGTAGCAATTATGGCAGATGCTCCTTTAAAAATATTGATTGCTGATGACGAACCCGACATCATTGAAATTATAAGTTTTCATTTGATGAAAGCTGGATTTGATATTGCCACGGCAAGAGACGGAAGCGAAGCGATTGAAAAAGCAAAACAGTTTGAACCAGATTGTATTATTTTAGATGTGATGATGCCAAAGCGAACTGGATTTGAAGTTTGCGAATACTTAAGAAGCAATTCACAATTTGATAAAACCTTAATCGTACTATTAACTGCACTCAATGACGAGGCTTCACATATTAAAGGACTTGAATTGGGCGGGGATGATTTTGTATCAAAACCAATTAGTCCTAAAGTTTTAATAAGCCGCATCACTGCACTTTTCAGAAGAATTCAACCTGCTGCTGGCGATTCAAAGATTGTTACTACCAATGGCTTAACCATTGATCCTGCGCAATACAGAACAGCTCTTAATGGCGTGCCATATGTTTTGGCTAAAAAAGAATTTGAACTATTATATTTATTGGCCGCGCAAAAAGGCCGTGTATTTTTAAGAAACGAAATACTTTCCCAAGTTTGGGGCAATGATGTTATCGTAGGCGATCGCACTATTGATGTACATATTCGTAAAATAAGAGCGAAATTAGGTATTGATTGTATTACCACTGTGAAAGGGGTGGGTTACAAATTCGATTATTAGTGACAAAATAGATACCTTCGTATTCGCCTCTATAAAGGCACAGGTGCATGTTTAAACAAAAAAATTTATCTCCAAAGCAATTAGCTGCGCTCACTGCACTGCTACTTTCTAGTATTATTGCAACAAGCGTTTTTTTATTAATGCATGATTGGCGCTATTGGGTGGGTTACTTTTTAGTCTGCTTTATTTTTGCTTACTTATTAATACACCAAATTTTAGATTTTTTTGTTTATCGAAAAATAAAATTGATCTATAAATTAATTGCCCAAACAAAAGCAACAAAACGCGAAGAGGCTTATCAAAAATATATACTTCCTCGAAAGGGAATGGATGAAGTAAGAGAAGATGTGGAAGCATGGGCCGTTCAGAAAGCTAATGAAATTGCGACACTACAATCTAATGAGGAATTTAGAAAAGAATTTTTACAAAATTTGTCGCACGAAATTAAAACCCCCATTTTTGCCATTCAGGGTTACCTTGAATTATTAAGTGATGGCGAAATAAATAATCCTGCACAAAGGGATAAGTTTGTTCATCAAGCACAGGCGAATGTTTTAAGATTGGTGCATTTATTAAATGATGTAGATACCATTACTAATTTAGAAATAAGCAAAGACCCCATATTAAAACATTCCTTTGTTATCCAGGATTTAATCAATGAAGTAGCGCAAAACTTAAGCGTAAAGGGCCTCAAAAAAAATATTCAATTTCATTTTAAAAAAGGAAGTGAATCACCCACCACTGTATTTGCTGATAAAAATAAAATTTATCAAGTTTTAGTAAATATATTTTCTAATGCGGCGAAGTATGGAAAAATAGATGGCCAAATTATTGCTAGCGTATACAAATTGGAAGAAGGTAAAGTGTTGATTGAAATAAGCGATGATGGTATTGGCATTGCAGAGGAACATATCCCAAGATTATCTGAGCGTTTTTATAGAACAGACGATGCGCGAAGTAGAGATATTGGTGGCACAGGCCTGGGACTTGCCATCTGCAAACACATATTAGAAGCGCATCAGGAAACCATGCACATCAGAAGCACCGTGAATGTGGGCACAACAGTTGGTTTTACCTTGCCTAACACGATGTCTTAAGGATATTTTTCCGTTACTTTGTATACTAAATTTTCAACATGCAAACAATTTTGGTGACAGGTGGTTGTGGATATATTGGCGCACATACCATTGTAGATTTAATTGAAAATGGCTTTAATGTAATTTCAGTTGATAATTTATCAAGGTCATCCGAAAATTCATTAGCGGGTATTGAAAAAATTACCGGGAAGAAAGTAAAAAATTACAATATCGATATGACCGACGCGAAAGCAGCGGAATCCATATTTACCGAAAATCCAAATATCACAGGCGTCATTCATTTCGCTGCTTACAAAGCAGTGGGCGAATCTGTGGAAATGCCTTTGGCTTATTACGAGAATAATATTTTTTCCTTAGTGAATTTATTAAAGTTGGCAGTAAAGTACAATGCAATGCATTTTATTTTTTCTTCCTCTTGTACTGTATATGGTAACCCAGATGCTATTCCAGTAACTGAACAAACTCCATTACAACCAGCAGCTTCGCCTTACGGTGCTACCAAGCAAATGGGTGAAAGCATTATTAAGGATACTGCTTTTGTTGAATCATTATCAACTATTTTGTTGCGTTATTTTAATCCAGTAGGCGCACATCCATCCAATGCGATTGGAGAATTACCCATTGGACGTCCTCAAAATTTAGTACCAGCCATTACACAAACTGCCATTGGGAAATTAGCTATAATGCAAGTATACGGTGATGATTACGATACACGCGATGGAAGTTGTATTCGTGATTATATTCATGTTTGCGATATTGCACGCGCGCATACTTTGGCTTTACAATACTCAATAAAAAACAATCAGCCCAAGAGTTGTAAAATTTTTAATTTGGGTACAGGTAATGGAATTACTGTTCTTGAAGCCATTAAAGCATTTGAAAAAGTTTCAGGTCTTGCATTGAATTATCAAATAGGAGCAAGACGTGCAGGAGATATTGTTGCGATTTATGCCAACAACGATTACGCTGTTAAAAAATTAGGCTGGGAAATTAAATACTCCTTAGAGGATATGATGCGCACCGCATGGGAATGGGAAAAAAGTATTGCAGTAACAAATTAGTTTTGCACCAACATTTTTTCTGCATTCTCCGCTACTTGTAATGCTTCAATAAATTCTTCAATCTCCCCATTGATAACTGCATCTAAATTATAAGAAGTGACCCCTACGCGATGGTCTGTCACCCTACCTTGTGGCCAATTATAAGTTCTAATTTTTGCACTACGATCACCTGTACTTACCAATGTTTTACGATGACGCGAAATTTCATCCTCTTGCTTGCGCACTTGCTCCTCAAATAATTTAGTACGCATCATGCCCATGGCTTTTTCTCTATTGCCCAACTGCGATCTTTCTGTTTGACAAATAATCACCGTCCCAGTTGGAATATGCGTCAACATCACTTTGGTCTCTACTTTATTTACATTCTGACCACCTGCACCTCCACTTCGTGAAGTTTCCATTTTTACATCTGCAGGATTCAATACAAAATCAACTTCCTCCGCTTCTGGCATTACCGCAACAGTAGCAGCTGAGGTATGCACCCTTCCTTGTGTTTCTGTACTTGGTACACGTTGAACGCGGTGTACGCCACTTTCAAATTTCATAGTACCATACACATCTTCGCCTGCAACTTCTAATATTACTTCCTTATAACCGCCCACTGTTCCTTCACTCTCACTTGCAATCGCTACTTTCCATCCTTTCTTTTGACAATACCTAGTATACATAGTTAATAAATCACCTACGAATAAACTTGCTTCGTCTCCACCAGTACCCGCTCTTAATTCTATAATTGCATTTTTATCATCCTGCGGATCCTTAGGTATTAATAATTTAGTTAAGTCCTTTTCTAATTGTATTTTCTCATCTTCTAATGCTGGCAATTCAAGTTTGCCAAGTTCACGCATCTCAGGATCATCTCCATTTAAGCTCTCTTTGGCAAATTGATGATCCGCTAAAACTCTTTTATAACGCTCAAAAGGTTGCATGATTCTTTCCAAAGAGCGATACTCTTTGCTCAACTTACCAAACTCAGATTGGTTATTAATGATTTCAGGGTTGGTCAAAGCCACGCCCACATGTTCAAACCTTGCTTGTATGGCTTCTAATTTATCTTACATAGTCGTTTTTCTGTGGGCAAAAATAGTTATTTTAGTTGTCAATTAAAACAATCCTATTGTATGAAATATTTAGCCGCCCTTTTACTTCTCGTTTCAGCTGGTGCAAGCGCGCAGGCGATCCATTTTAAATCAGTACTTGTTGACGCGCATAATGACTGTGTTACTGCTTGTATCGAGAAAAAAGTAAGCCTGGATCAGGATTTGAAGGGAATTAATCATTCAGATTTGGCTCGTTTTAAGCAAGGCGGGGTTGATTATCAATTATTTTCCATTTGGTGTGATGGGGGAAAAGTAAACCCCTATGCATGGGCCATGCGCGAAATGGATACAATTGATGCAGTTGCTGCACGAAATCAGGATAAAATGGTGGTAGCGAAAACTTGGAAAGAAATTCAAAAAGCATTGAAGAAAAATAAATTTATTGCACAGTATGGTGTTGAAGGTGGTCATATGATTGAAGATGATATTAATAGGTTGGATACTTTTTATGCGCGTGGTGTTAGGTACATGACCCTTACATGGAACAATTCACCAAGTTGGGCAAGTTCACACGCAGATGAAAAAAATCCAGATTTCACCCGAAAAAAAGGGTTAAATGCATTTGGAAAAGAAATCATACAACGCATGAATCAGCTGGGAATAATTGTGGATGTATCTCATGTGGGCGAAGCCACTTTTTGGGATGCAATAAGTACGACCAACAAACCAGTCATTGCTTCGCATAGTAATGCTTATAGTATTTGTCCAGTATCAAGAAATTTAAAAGATGATCAAATCATCGCTATTGGAAAAAATGGCGGGGTGATACATTTAAATTTTTTCTCTGGTTTTGTGGATAGTAATTTTTCAAAAAAAGATGCAGCCTTCAGAAAAAATCATGCGAAAGAAATTGATTCCTTGTTAGCAACAGGCTTACAACGTGAATATGCATTCACGATGATTTCAGATAAATATCCTAGCGAAAGCGAAAATATCAAACCTGATCTAGAACAACTCATGCAACACTTTGATCATATTGTGAAATTGGTTGGTGTAGACCATGTTGGATTGGGTTCCGATTTTGATGGTATCAATTCAGCGCCCAAGGAATTAAAAACAGTGGTGGACTATCCTGTGTTTACAAAAGCTTTAATCGCTAGAGGTTATTCCAATAAGGATATTAGTAAGGTATTGGGTGGAAATTTTTTACGTGTTTATCGTATTAACAACCCGCAATAACTAATAAGCCTCTTGATAAAAATCTAAGAGGCTTATTAATTATTATCTAATTAAGTAAAATTCAATTATCTTATTTAATAGTTGAGTAATTTCTGCATGGTCGCTTCTAGTCTACTATTGGCTAGATATTGTTTTTCTAATGCTAAATTAAAAGGAATCGGTGTGTCCAATGAGGCACAACGCATAATGGGTGCATCCAAATATGCAAAACAATGTTCCGAAATCCAGGCACTTATTTCACCGCCAATGCCTCCGGTTAAATTATCTTCATGAAGTATACAAACCTTGCCTGTTGCTTTTACAACCTCACTAATCGCGTCATTATCCAAAGGTGCTAAACTGCGTAAATCTAAAATACTGATGGCCACTTCTGGATGATTTTGTTGGTATTGCTGCGCCCAAATAACACCCATTCCATAAGTGATGATACAAGCGTCCTCCCCTTCATTGACCAGCTTTGCTTTACCCATTGGAATTTGATAATATTCATCTGGCACATCTGCGCTAATGCTGCGATACAATGCCTTGTGTTCAAAAAACAAAACTGGATTTGGATCTGCGATAGCTGCCATCAATAAACCTTTCGCATCCACAGGATTGGATGGATACACTACTTTCAATCCTGGTACATGGGTAAACCAGGCTTCATTGGATTGCGAATGAAATGGCCCTGCGCCAACACCCGCACCCGTTGGCATTCGAATAACCACATCTGCATTTTGTCCCCACCTGTAATTTATTTTAGCCAAATTATTTACGATTTGATTAAAGCCAACAGATACAAAATCAGCAAACTGCATTTCAACCACCGACTTTATTCCTTCTAAACTTAAACCAAGTGCTGCTCCTACAATTGCACTTTCACATATGGGGGTATTTCGAACGCGTTGTTTTCCAAACTGCGTAACAAAACCTTCGGTTACTTTAAAAGCACCGCCATATTCTGCAATATCCTGGCCCATTAAAATTAATTCAGGATATAGAACCATCGCTTGTTTTAATGCTTCCGATATTGCTTCAATAAATCGCTTTGAATGTAGAATAGGGTTGTTTAATTTTTCATACGGCGTAATTGCGCTCCCTTCACTTGAAGCAAACACATCAGACAATTCCTGCGCAACAGAAAAATCAAAGGATGGTGGTTGCATTGCCTCGTTTAAAGAAGTATCAATATGATCTTTTATTTCATTGCGGATACTTGCCACCTGCATTTCAGTTAACACTTTTTCCTGTACTAAATATTGCTCATAATTTTTAATGGGATCCTTGCGAGACCATTGCTCCATTAAATTTTTCGGAACATACTTTACACCACTCGCTTCCTCATGGCCACGCATTCTAAAAGTGGTGCATTCAATTAAGTAAGGCCTTTGCGTATTAATACAATATTCCCTGGCACGCTGCATGGTATGATAAACTTCTAAAATATTATTTCCATCAATACGTATCCCTTCCATGCCATACCCTTTTGCACGATCTACTAAATATTCACAATGGTATTGTTCATTCGTAGGCGTACTTAATCCATAACCATTATTTTCAATTAAAAAAATTACAGGAAGCCCCCATACAGCCGCTACATTTAGTGCTTCGTGAAAATCACCTTCGCTCGTTCCTCCTTCACCCGTAAATGCAAGTGTCGCTTTTAATTGTCCTCTTTGTTGATAGGCCAACGCAACGCCATCTGCAATGGCTAATTGAGGACCCAAGTGCGAAATCATTCCACATATATAATGTGCCTTATTCCCAAAATGAAAACTACGTTCCCTTGCCTTAGAATAACCTGCGGGGTTTCCCTGCCATTGATTAAATAAATTTACTAATGGCATATTGCGCGAAGTAAATACCCCCAAGTTTCGATGTAAAGGCAGGATCCATTCATTTTTTTCCATGGCTAAGGTGGCACCTACTGAAATCGCTTCCTGACCAATGCCACTAAACCATTTGCCAATTTTTCCTTGCCTTAACAACACAAGCATTTTATCTTCTATCATTCTTGGCAAAAGCAAGGAGCGATAAAAATGAATCAGCTGGTCATTATCTAATTTTCCGCGCTTAAAATTCATGGAATACTGGGTTGTGATTCAAATTTACCATTTTTAATAACAGCTAAAAAATGAATTCATTGAACAAGTCAAGGCATCTGTGATACTGCGTTCCAATAAAGTAGGCGGCTATAAAACAAAACAGTCCCGAGTGTTCTACCCGGGACTGTAAATATCATAAAAGCAGGTTGCGATTAATCTTTCGAATTCAACTTAGTTAACAATCTCAATATTTCAAGGTATAACCAAACTAAAGTAACTAACAAGCCAAAAGCGCTATACCACTCCATATACTTTGGGGCACCCATTTCGGCTGCTTTTTCAATGGAGTCAAAATCTAACAGCAAGTTTAATGCAGCTATCCCCACTATAAACAAACTAATGCCAATGCTTAACGGAGAACTATCAAATGCAAAGCCCATATCTACGCCAAACATGCCCAATATCCAAACGATTAAATAAAATAAACCGATACCTAAGGTCGCTGACATAATAATGGAACGCAAGCGATTGGTCACACTGATCACTCTAAAATTATATAATAAAAACATCGCTAATGCGACACCTAAGGTTAATCCCACTGCATGTAACACAATATTTGGATATGACTTTTGAAACATTGCATTAAAAAATGCACTGATACCACCAATAAACAAACCTTCTAAAATACCATAGGCAGGTGCAATATAACCAGCCCAAGTAGGTTTAAACATCATGACTATCGCTAAAACAAAACCGCCAATAGCACCGCCTATCATTAAAGTGGTCGCTGTTGACACATTACCTTCAGAATAAATATTCCAAACATACATTGCTGAAGCCATCACCATTAACAATAAAAATCCAAATTTATTCATGGTGCCACGAATACTCATAACGCCGGAAGCACTCGCATTTTCATGCAAACTTTTATCAAAAATTTTTGCAGTTAGTGTTGGATTGCTAGATTTAAACATTGCCATAATTAATTGATTTTATTAATAATTCAAAAATACACAATTGTTTTAATTAAATAGCTAAACCAATACGCTTAACTAAAGTTCCCTTTATCGGCAAATGGCCCATCAGCTAAAAAAGCAAAATGTGCTAATTCCCAAGTCGGAAGCCGCGTTATTCCCCCCTATTTCAGGGTGCATCCCCATTAATTTTACATCTAAAAAAGGCTAATATTTCCTAAAAAAGCGATGAAGTAATAAAAAACCAGGGCAAAGGGCATAAAGGGATGGGATTAAAGGCGAAAAGTAGTTCGGAAAAGAAGAATAAAATGTCAAAAAATAGCCATTTTAAGCCGACGATTTGTACCTTCGTGCTCAAATTTAAGATAATATGCAAAATGAAGTGATTTTACAGGATGTGGTAATAAAGTTTGCTGGTGATAGTGGTGACGGTATGCAATTAACAGGTCAGCAATTCACTAACAATACCGCACTATTAGGTATTGACTTAGCTACTTTCCCTGACTTCCCTGCAGAAATTAGAGCTCCATTAGGAACTGTTCCTGGGGTGAGTGGTTTTCAAATTCACTTTAGTTCGAATCGTGTTTATACACCTGGTGATGTTTGTGATGTTTTAGTTGCTATGAATGCAGCTGCATTAAAAGTAAATTTAAAGGGATTAAAAAAAGGTGGAAAGATTATTGCGAACTTGGAAGGATTCGATACAAAAAATTTAAGATTAGCTGCATATACTGATGGTGTGAATCCTTTGGAAGATGGCAGTTTAGATGGTTATGAATTGGTGAAAGTAGATGTAACCAAATTAACACGTGAAGCTTTAAAAGAATATACTGAATTAGGAAATAAAGAAAGAGACCGTGCAAAGAATATGTTTGTACTAGGTCTAATTTATTGGATTTACAATAGAAACTTGGAAACAACGATTGAATTTTTAAAAGATAAGTTTGGTAAAAAACCAACCATTTTTAATAGCAACGTAGATGTATTAAAAGCGGGTTATTTTTATGGTGAAACTGCTGAATTATTTACCACAAGATACAAGGTTGAGAAATCTAAAATGGAGGCTGGTCACTACCGTAGTATTATGGGTAACCAAGCTTTATCAATGGGTTTAATCGCTGGTTCACAAAAAAGTGGTCTTCCATTATTTTTAGGATCCTACCCCATTACACCTGCTACTGATATTTTACATGAATTAAGTAAGTATAAAAATTTTGGTATTCGTACTTTCCAAGCGGAAGATGAAATTGCGGGTATATCTGCGGCCATTGGTGCTAGCTATGGTGGATCCATTGGTTTAACAACCACTTCAGGACCAGGTATGGCTTTGAAAACAGAAGCACTAGGATTAGCGATGATGTTGGAGATTCCTTTAGTTATTGTAAATATTCAAAGAGGTGGGCCTTCAACAGGTTTGCCAACCAAAACAGAACAAAGTGATTTGATGCAGGCTTATTATGGAAGAAACGGGGAAGCACCTATTCCTGTACTTGCAGCTTCAACGCCAAGTGATTGTTTTGAAATGGCATTTGAAGCTGTGCGTATTGCAATTGAGCACATGACACCAGTTATATTATTAAGTGATGGTTATATCGCCAATGGTGCTGAACCATGGAAATATCCTACTGCAAGTGAGCTACCTAAAATCGAAGTTCATTTTAAAACAAGTTTAGATGAAGGGGAGGAAAAATTCCTTCCATATAAAAGAAATGAAAAATTAGCAAGACCATGGGCGATACCTGGTACACCAGGATTAGAACACCGTATTGGTGGTTTGGAAAAACAAGCGGACACTGGTAATATAAGCTATGATTCAGATAACCATGAGTTCATGGTGAAGACGAGAGAAGCAAAAGTGGAAAAAATTGCTGATTACATTCCTTTACAAACCATTGATAGCGGAAAAGAGAAAGGAAAAGTATTGGTATTAGGCTGGGGGTCCACTTACGGTACCATTAAAAGTTCGGTACAAGAATTACAAGATAAAGGGAGAGATGTTAGTCATGCACATTTAAAATATGTGCGCCCCTTCCCTAAAAACTTAGGCGATATTTTGAAAAATTTTGAAACCGTATTAATTCCTGAAATTAATAATGGCCAATTGATCAAAATTATTAGAGATAAATATTTTGTTGACGCAAAAGGATTTAATAGAATCATGGGTAGCCCAATTGCAAAACATGAATTAGTAGCTGAAATAGAAAAGTTATTCTAACAAAAGTTTATTAATATTAAAAAGGCTTCCTTTGATTATTCAGAGGAAGCCTTTTTGTTTTTAGTACCTTCTTTGCAAAATGTGAGAATGCCGCAAGATGCACACTTTGGACTTCTTGCCAAACAAGTGTACCTACCATGTAATATTAGCCAATGGTGTGCTGTATGTACTTGGTGCGTTGGAATATTTTTGATTAAGTCTTTTTCTACAGCCAACGGCGTCCTTGCTGTCATGGGCACCAAACCAATGCGCCTACTCACCCTATACACATGGGTATCCACTGCCATATTGGGCTGTTGATCAATAACACTCGTAATTACATTGGCCGTTTTACGTCCCACGCCAGGAAGGGTAATCAAGGCATCAATGGTCATAGGCACTTCTCCATTGAAGTTTTTTAGCAACAATTGGCTCATCCCAATTAAATGCTTCGTTTTATTGTTTGGATAGGAAATACTTTTAACCAACGGAAATAAGTCATCAAATTGCGCAAGCGCCATGGTCTCAGGTGAAGGGAATTTTTTAAAAATCGATGGCGTTGTTTCATTAACGCGTTTATCCGTGCATTGCGCTGATAAAATAACTGCGACCAATAATTGAAATGGACTTTCGTAAGTTAATTCCGTTTCAGCAATCGGCATTTGTTGCTGAAAATAATTTAGCACATGTAAATACCTTTCCTTCTTTGTCATTTTTTTGCTTGCGCAGGCATTGTATCTTCAAACAAATAAACCTCT
>CAXNDZ010000058.1:0-10965 GCA_964201225.1 Chitinophagales bacterium
AAAAAGCAGTTGACTATTTTACCTAATATTTTTTATGTAGATATACCTACTGATTTATCTGCTGCAATGTTGGCTGCCACTACCGATGAGGCTTGTGAGCAAGTAGGAACAGAATGGTTGATCCAACAAAGTAAGGAATTAAAAGCGGCCGGGGTACCTGTGTTACACTACTATACTTTAGGCAAACCAAAAGTGGTAAAAGACGTGGTAGCCGCTGTGTTTTAGATAAAGAAAAATTGAAATAAATGTAAGCGCCTAATTAGTTAGGCGCTTTTTTATTGCTGGTATTGACTAAAAAATCATTGAACTGTTCAATAGTTAAATTTTTGGCGATAATTTTTTTATTTGCATCGAGTAAATAAAAGGTGGGTGTTTTAAATACATCATACAATTGTCGAATGGTGGTGGGCTTGCCTTGTTGTATTTCTTTATTGAAATCGGCTTCCGTTTGGTAAGCATGCAGCCATCCTTCTAATTTATTTTCATTGATAAAAGTTTTCCAAGTGGCTATTTCTTTAAAATTAATATTCACTGAAAGCACTTTTACATTTAATTTATTCCAAATGGCTTTATAAAATGAATCCACCCTTGGAATTTCCTCTTTACAATGACTACACATAGGATCCCAAAAAGCAACAAAAGTGTAAGGAGAAGCGATATCGTATAAAGATATTTTTTTATCATTAGTATCGTTTAAAACCAATGGCGGTGCGGCTAAACCTAGTTGGTTGGCCATCATACTATAGGCGCGTTCCGTGATTGATTTTTTGGATGCCTCGTTTAATAAAACGGTATCGCCTTTTGCAAAAAAGTTTTTATAAACATGCAGGAATACTTTATCCTGCCCCATGAATTCAGGGTTGATATATTTATTGGTAAATTTAAAAAGTAAAAATGGATAAATTTCATTTCCGGTTTTTGCCACCGTTAACATGTATTGCACTTCCTCAATAATAGAGTCGGGTTCTCGTGAAACATAATTATTAAAATACTCATCTAATTTAGCTTCAAAAAAAGGCGTTCTAACTAAGCGGTTATCATTGAACACCACATTGTCCCAATAATGATTTTTTACAAAAGAAAAAGGATAGCTGGAATCCGCTTTGCCATTGATGATAGGTATAGCTGGCGCATCAGGTCGTTGCATTACATTTAAAAAATAAGCAGTCATTGAATTAGGCTGCCCCTTCATAATTGCTTGACGCTTTTCGTTCATTTCTTTTTTCTTGTCATTGTATTTATTCGAAAGCGTTGTTGAATCATTTTTATTAGTAGCAGTTTTAAAATTTGCTTCAATCTCGCTTAACTGCGCACCAATTTCATTCATCGATTTCGAATAGTTTTTAAAAATGGTATTATCATTTGAACCTATAATGGTTACCTCAGTTAAATTAGTAGTATCTGCAATAATTTTAAACTTTTGATTTTCATCCACCAAAAAATCAAATAAGATGGCGTATTTGGGAGATACCACAAAATAGATCCCAGGTGTTAATTTTTTTGAAGATGCAAAAACACCCTCACTTTTATCATTTAAGATAGCAGAATCGGCGAGTACGCGCGCATTACCATAATTGGTGCCAATATAAATCTTGGTATTTTGGTAGGGCTTTAGACTAATCCGTATACTGTGGCCTTGTGAAACCACTGCTGGCTTATTCATAACAGCACTTGTACTACTTTTTGTAATTGGTTTTTTGGTTTGTGCAAAGCAAAAACTTGGTAAAAACACAAATAATAGGATCGCTTTTCTAATACTCATTTTAATAAAGTCAGGTGATATAAAAATTGCAGTAAAAATAAGTAATTATCAATAAAACAAATCACAATTAAAATTCAGTTTTACCCTTATTTTAATCCATCGGTATTACCTTTGTTAACGTGAGAAAAAAGAAAGAAGCCCCTTTATTAGAAAATGTCCTTATTGAAGATTATGCAGCCGAAGGAAAATCACTGGCAAGGGTCAACGGCAAAGTAATTTTTGTGGAAGGTGCAGTTCCGGGTGACGTGGTGGATGTGCAACTCCAAAAAAACAAAGCCGATTGGGGTGAGGGGTTTGTAAAAAAATTTCATACTTATTCCTCCATTAGAGTGAAACCCTTTTGCACTCATTTTGGTGTATGCGGGGGTTGTCAATGGCAGATGTTGCCTTATGAACAGCAGTTGGTATACAAACACAAGCAGGTGTTTGATAATTTAACGCGCATTGCTAAAGTAGCTTTACCCACTATTCCACCCATATTAGGTGCGAAGGAAACCCAGTGGTATCGTAATAAAGTGGAATATACTTTTGCCACTGAAAAATTTATACCCTTTGAGGAGTTTAAAGCGATGAAAGCGGCAGGGCTTGAACCTATTAAATCGATTGGTGCAGGTGGTTTTCATGCAAGAGGATTTTTTGAAAAAGTAGTGGAGATAGATACTTGTTACTTACAATCCGAGCCTACCAATGAAATTAGAAAAACAGCAGTTCAGTTTGCGATTGAAAATGAAATGCCTTTTTATAATATCAAACAACACCAGGGCTGGCTGCGTAATATGTTTATCCGCAATACGACGAAAGGTGAGTGGATGGTCAATATCATTTTGGGATACGATGGTGGTGAAAAAAGAGAAGCCTTACTTAATTTATTTTTGAAAAAGTTTCCACAAATCACTACTCTATTATATACCATCAATGAAAAGCGCAATGATAGTATGCAGGATTTGGTACCGCAAGTTTATTTTGGCAATGGTTATATTACAGAATCCTTAGAAAATTTTGATTTTAAAATAAGTCCTAAATCATTTTTTCAAACCAATTCAAAACAAGCTGAAAGCTTATACCAGGTTACGCGCAGCTTTGCTGAGCTGACCGGGAAGGAAGTGGTGTATGATTTATATTGTGGCACAGGTAGTATTGGCATTTTTTGTAGCCAACAAGCCAAAAAAATAATAGGGGTGGAAGTAGTGGCAGATGCCATTGAGGATGCAAAGGAAAATGCGCGCATTAATAATTTAACACAAACCGCATTTTTTGCTGGAGATGTTATTGACATTTGCGATGATGCATTTTTTGATACCCATGGCAAACCAGATGTGATTATTACCGATCCTCCACGCGCAGGTATGCACGATAAACTAGTCAAAAAGTTATTAGAGATACAGGCACCGTTAATTGTTTATGTAAGTTGTAATCCTGCAACGCAGGCACGTGACTTATCTTTATTAGGTGAAAAATATACGGTAACAAAAATACAACCAGTGGATATGTTTCCGCATACCTTACATATTGAAAATGTAGTACAATTAAAAAGAACCGATTTATTATAAAATATATTACGAATGAATCAATTTAGGCCCACCCGATTTGAAGTATTACCTACCATCATTAAAAATTTATTAATTATTAATGGATTGGTTTTTTTAGCTCAAAATACATTTGGCGGCCCCATGAGTAGTTTTTCACTTGAAAACTATTTAGCATTACATGCATGGCAAAGCGAACTGTATCAACCTTGGCAATTAGTTACCCATATGTTTTTACATGGGGACTTTGGCCATATTTTAGGAAACATGTTTGCTCTTTGGATGTTTGGTTCAATTCTTGAAAATGTATGGGGACCTAAGCGCTTTTTATTATTTTATTTTTTATGTGGTTTGGGCGCAGCGGTGATACACTTGCTTATTTTATCCTATGAGTTTATACCCTTAAGCAATGAGTATCAAACTTTGTTAACCTTAAGTAAATCCAATTCGCCAGGCTTTGCGGATGCGGTATCAAAGTATGCGCAAACACATCGTATTCCATTGTCACGCATATTAAGTGATAATAAAGTGAGCTTGTCTACACCGGGAATAGCACCTGAATTAATGGATTTAATCACTACTTATTATAATAAAACAATAAACACTGCCACCTTAGGGGCAAGTGGAGCTGTGTTTGGAATATTGATTGCATTTGTATATTTATTTCCTAATACCCATATTTATATTTATTTTCTATTTCCCATTAAAGCAAAATGGCTAGGTATTTTATATTTTGCTTTTGAATTATATAAAGCATTGGAAAATTCAGCAGGTGATAATGTAGCTAGATGGGCCCATGTGGGTGGTGCTATTGTTGGATTTGTATTGGTGTATTTATGGAAGAAAAAGGGGAACTCGTATTAATAATCATTGATTAAATAAGCAGTATATGCAAGCAGGTTCAAATCAAAAACCATTATTAGGGGCAGACAATAATGCACTCGTTGCTTTATTGGCAGTCAATTTGGTGGCCTTTGTTCTTTTGGGATTTTTTAAAGTAATTTATTTTTTATACGGCACCCCTATTGAATTATTTTATAAAAATATAGTTCATTTATTTACCTTACCCACCAGCGGTGATCAATGGCTTACACAAGCATGGAGTTTGTTTACTTTTAATTGGATACATGATGGCTTTTGGGAATTATTTACCAATATGATTTGGTTAACTGTATTTGGATATGTGTTACAATTGAATCAATCCAATAAACATTTATTTCCTATATATTTTTACGCTGGTTTATTGGGGGGTCTTGCCTATATCGTTTTGTCCTTTGGCGTAGGATCAATTTTTATTCCCTTTCCATTAATGGGCGCGAGTATGAGTGTGAGTGCGTTAGCGGTTGCGACTACTTTAATAGCACCTCGGTTTAAACTTTTAGCCAATATTGGCAGTGGCATTCCGCTATGGATACTTAGCCTCCTCTATTTTATATTACAAATTGCAATACTTACGAAATACCCATTTGCGAATACCATAGTAGCAATAATTTCGGTTATCATGGGCCTTGTTTATGTGTTGTTATTAAAAAAGGGGGTTGATTTAGGAAAATGGATGCATAATTTATTACATTGGTTAGATAAAAGTATTGCCCCCAAAACGAATGACTAAAAAATCACGTATAAGAAGCCTTAGTAAAAAGATATTTTTAATAGTACAGTTACTGCTGACTTTTTTGTTTTTATATCCATTATTTATAAAACCGCTTCCCTTCATTTGGATTAATGGTTTTTTAGGATTGCTCGCCCCTTATATTTTTATTGCACAACTACTATTATTTATTTTTTGGTTGTTGGCAAAACCTTGGCTATCGCTTATCCCTTTGCTTACATTGGTTATCGGTTGGGAAACCCTATTTTCCTTGGTGGCTTTGCATCCAGGTATATCTATATCGCAAAAAAAGAAAGATAATACATGTCGCGTAATAAGCTGGAATGTGAAAGGTTTTAATGGGAATCAACCAACGCGTACTTTAAAGTTACGAGCTCAGGATATTGCCTACTCAATTCAAAAATGGAATCCAGACATTATTTGCTTGCAGGAGTACAACACCAATGATCGGCCTAATGATATTGCTAATCACGCCAGTTATTTTAATAAAAATTACCCATTTAATTATTTCTCAAAGGATATTCAAAATATTGAGAAATCATATTATTTAGGTTGTATTATATTTTCAAAATATCGTATTATTAAAGCGCAACGTATTCCCTATACGAATAAGGAATCATTAATTTATGTTGATATATTAAAAGGAGATGATACCATTCGTGTTTTTACAACGCACTTAGCATCCTACCGGTTTAAACAGAATGATTTTATCGCTTTAGCCACAACGGCAGAGGCCAACGCAATAGATATTAATGGTAAAAAAGGAGTCCTGCGAAAAATGCGTACTGCTTTTGTAGAACGTGCAGTGCAAGCACAAATGGTTAAAAAATATTTAGACGAAAGTCCCTATCCAACTATTATCACAGGCGACTTTAATGATGTACCGAGCTCCTATACGTACAAAACAATTAGGGGCGATTGGTCCGATTCTTTTTTAGAAAAGGGATTTGGCATTGGTGCATCTTATTTGGGTATTTCACCTACCCTTCGCATTGATTATATCTTATCTAATGCGTCTTGGAAAACAAAAGGCTGGGAATCATTGGACGAAAACCTAAGTGATCATCATATGATTATGGCCGACCTACAATTGATTAAGAATTAACCTTAATTATTTATTGAAAATAAAATATCTTTGAGGCAATACGCATTATGCCACTTAAGATATATAACTCACTCACTCGTCAAAAGGAAGTTTTTGAACCATTAAATGCACCCAATGTGGGCATGTATGTTTGTGGACCTACTGTAAGTGGCGAAAGTCATTTAGGACATGCACGTCCGTTTATCACTTTTGATGTGGTGTATCGCTTTTTAATGCATCTAGGATATAAAGTGCGCTATGTCAGAAATATTACAGACGCAGGACATTTTGAAGAGGAAGGAAAAGTAGCTGATGATAAGATTGCTTCAAAAGCCATTTTAGAAAAATTAGAACCCATGGAGCTGGTGCAAAAGTACACGCACTTGTATCATTGGGCCATGGATCAATTTAATAATTTACCACCCAGCATTGAGCCTACTGCTACTGGACATATTATTGAACAAATAGAAATGATTAAAAAAATTATGCAGGATGGTTATGCATATGAAGCAAATGGCTCTGTTTATTTTGATGTATTAAAATACAATGAGGACTATTCTAAAAAAAATCAACCCTATGGTATTTTGAGTGGTCGTAATTTGGAAGACCAATTGGATACAACCCGTGAGTTAGATAATCAAGACGAGAAAAAAAATAAAGTTGATTTTGCTTTGTGGAAAAAAGCACCAGTCGAACATATCATGCGTTGGCAAAGCCCCTGGGGGGAAGGGTTTCCGGGTTGGCATATTGAATGTTCTGCAATGGCCACTAAGTATTTAGGTAAAAAGTTTGATATACATGGGGGCGGAATGGATTTACAATTTCCACACCATGAATGTGAAATTGCGCAAAGCACCGTATGCAATCATGAAATTCCTGCACGATATTGGATGCACAATAATATGATTACGATCAATGGTCGTAAAATGGGGAAGAGTTATAACAATGTGATTAAGCTAAGTGAATTATTTTCAGGTAATCATCATGAGCTAACGCAATCCTATACACCTATGACGGTGCGCTTTTTTATATTGCAAAGCCAATACAGAGGTACACTTGATTTTAGCAATGAAGCATTACAGGCTTCTGAAAAAGCATTGCGTCGATTAATGGAAGCCTACGAATGGTTAAAAGCGCAAAGTTTTGTTGCAGGTACAACCGCTAAGGACGACAATTTGGATGCACAAGTAAATACTTTGTTGAAGGAACTTACGGAGTTTATGGAGGATGATTTTAATACCGCAAAAGTGGTCGCTAATTTATTTGAAATTATTCCTACCATTAATTCATTGAAGGATAAGCATATCGCGATAGATGCGCTATCAGGCGCTACGTGGATATTTGCGCAGGAACAACTTACCTTATTCATCGAAAATATTTTAGGATTAAAAGTAGATACAGGGGCCAATCGACAACAATTAAACAGCGTGATTCAGCTGTTGATTGAGATTAGAAAAGATGCCAAAGCGCGCAAGGACTTTGCAACCAGCGATAAAATTAGAAATCAATTAACAGACATGGGCATTCAGCTCAAGGATGAAAAAGATGGAGAGATGAGTTACACTTTTGCTTAGTGATCGCAGTCATCCTCGTGTGCATGGTTATGCATACGACAGCTATTATGATTATTGATATGTGCAATAATGATAAAAAATGCAGCAGGAAATAATAAGATTAAATCCAAATCACGAAATAGCATTCTACTTAACATCAACCCAATTCCAATTGTAAATAAAATAATGGGTCTGTAGGAATGATGGTGTTTTTTATAACCGTGGTATAAGGAATAGGCGCCAATCCCAAAGGAAAGTAAAATCATACCAAGCTCAAATGGGACATTGTGTAAAATATTGATTCCCAGTAATGGCAAACTGCTAAAAAACAAGGGTAGTAAAGCGCAATGAATGGCACAAGCCAAAGAAGCTCCAATACCTACTGCGTCCCAATTCCAATTTTTAAACATACCTCAAAGATAATCCAATGTTGTTATATTAGCACATCCTGTCGTGGTTCCTATAAAATAATATTACCTTTGTTGTGTAAAATTCAACAAGGATGTCACAACATCATTGTATCACCAAATTGAATTTGAATAAATAGTTAACTATGTCTAAGAAAACGATATTCTATCTTTTATTTTTCACCGTTTTATTACTCGGATTTTATTATTTTTTATTTAAGGGTACGGATAATTGGAAAGTAAAAATGCCCATATTAAGTTATGTGCAACCCTTTAGTTTTACCAATCAGGATGGGGGAGCGGTTACGGATAAAGAGTTATTAAATAAAATTACCGTTGTAGAATATTTTTTTACGACCTGTAAAGGCATTTGTCCAAAGTTGAATACAAATATGAAACAGGTGTATGAAATTTATAAAAAAGAACCTGATTTTCAAATTCTTTCACATACCTGTAATCCAGATACAGACTCAGTTTCAGTACTTAAGCATTATGCCGATTCCTTACAAGTAGATACAAAAAAATGGATTTTTTTAACAGGACGTAAGGATAGTTTATATCAAATGGCGCGTGGCTCTTATTTATTAGACGACCCCAAAAATAATGTAGAAAAAATAGAAGACCAATTTATTCATACCCAATTTTTTGCTTTAGTAGACAGGGAAGGAAAAGTACGTGGTAAAATTTACGACGGACTTAAAGTATTGGAAGTGGAGCAACTCAAACAAGATATTTCTAAATTATTAAAAGAGTAAGCCATGATTTTTGTAACAGGAGCAAGTGGTCTTGTGGGTTCTCATTTAATAAAGTCGTTGCTAGCCAAAGAAAAACAAGTAGTTGCGTTTTATCGTCAAACCATTCCTAGTTTTGAAGGTGCGGAAAAAGTCAACTGGATATTAGGGGATATTTTAGATGTGGTTTCATTAGCCAAAGCAATGCAGGGGGTGACGCAAGTGTATCATTGTGCTGCCATAGTTTCATTTGCCCCTAAGGACCAAGAAAAAATGTTAATCGCTAATCGGGAAGGAACGGCGAATGTGGTGAATGCTTGTTTGGATCATAAAATACAAAAACTAGTTTATGTAAGTTCGGTGGCAGCATTAGGGCGCATTCGTATAGGAACGCCTATTGATGAAACCATGAATTGGACGGAAGCATCTAGCAATAGTGAATATGGCAAAACCAAGTATTTAGCAGAAATGGAAGTATGGCGTGGTATGGCGGAAGGATTAAATGTAGCTATTGTAAATCCAGTGATCATTTTAGGTGCAGGAGATTGGACCAAGGGATCCTCTGGTATTTTTAAATCAGCCTATGAAGCATTTCCATGGTTTACCACTGGTGTTAGCGGTTTTGTAGATGTAATGGATGTGGTGGATGTAATGCAATTATTAATGGATAGCCATATTTCAAATGAACGATATATTGTCAGCGCCGAAAATGTGCAATACCAATACATATTTAGTTTAATCGCACAAGCATTTAACAAGCGCCCTCCTTATCGTCGCGTAACACCTTTATTAACGGCCATTGTATGGCGCTTAGAAGCAATCAAAGGATTCATCACAGGAAAGTCACCACTATTAACAAAGGAAACGGCAGCTACAGCGCAAGCGGTAGTGCATTTTGATAATACGAAATTATTAAAAGCTTTTCCTGATTTTAAATATCGCCCATTACCTGATAGTATTACGCGTATTTGTAAAGAAATAAAAGCACTATATCATTTAAGCGACTAGGCTTTGTATGCGCATCTATTTTTAAAAATTGCTATTCCATCACCTTTTTCCATAATTCAGGAATGCGTTTTATCCAAACAATTTCTCTTTTTTTAATGCCTGCATCTTCGGCGGGGAATCCCATATATACTTTATTGCCAGCCAAACTACCCGTAACCCCTGAGTGACCTAATACGGTCGCGTTTTCACCAATAGTTATAGTTTTGGTTACCCCCACTTGGCCCCATAAAGTTACCCCTGACTTTATTTGAACACCACCTGCAATGGCAACCCCTGCAGCAAACAAACAATTGGGTTCAATTTGGGTATCATGTCCAATATGTACCATATTGTCAATCTTTGTACCTCTACCTATAACGGTATCACCGCTCACCCCGCGATCAATGGTACAACCGGCGCCTATTTCCACCTTATCTTGAATCACCACCCTGCCGCAGCTGAGTAGTTTTTTATACCAATCCTGGCGGTCCTTTTTTGTATTATAATAAAAAGCGTCACTTCCAATCACCGTATTGGCTTGAATAATTACCTCATCACCAATAACGGTATCTGATAAAATAGAAACACTCGGATGCAACACACAATTTTTACCAATTTTTACATTGGGTCCAATAAAAACATGTGGCATGATAATGGTTCCTTCTCCGATAATTGCATCATCACTGATTGCTTTTGTACAAGGAATAAAGGGTTTAAAATGCGCTACAATTTTTAAATATGCTTCAAAAGGATCATTACAAAATAACAAAGCCTTTCCTTCGGGAACTGTTACATTTTTATCATTAATAATAATACAACTTGCTTCGCTGTTTAAACAAGTATTATAGTATTTTGGATGATCAACAAACACAATATCGCCTAATGCAACCTGATGAATTTCATTCACTCCAGTAATTTCTAAGTGTTGATTACCGATAATTTCAGCATTGGTTAATTTGGATAACCATGCAACAGAAACGGGTGTAATTAGCTTCATAAGTAGTTTTTTGGCCTAAATCAAAGGTAATGCCCCTTTTTTATAAAAATATTTTTTTCCTGCATTAGTGTATAAATTAACACCCTTTTTTTATAAAAAATCATAACATTTATCAACATTAATTTATAAAAATAGTAATAACGCTAGTTAATAAAACCCTTTATTCATCAATGTTTCAGCCGATTTAAAAATAATGCAGCTTACTAATTTATAATTTTTTTACTAGTTGTAAAATCATTTTTTTACTATAAAATAATCGGATAAAAATGGCAATATGTGGATAACCGCAATGAATTTGTTTAAAAT
>CAXNDZ010000059.1:0-10933 GCA_964201225.1 Chitinophagales bacterium
GGCCCCCCAAATAGTCGGCATACAACTTGCAAAATGCGTTTGGATACAACCCCTGGTCTAAATGTTGGATAGCTGCATGAACTTCTTCCTTTTGAGCGGAAACTCCGCGTTGGGCATACAATGACATTGATGAAAATTGGTTTATGGCATAAAGGTACAATTGTTTTACATTTGTGCCATATTTAGCAATAATAGATGAAGGTTCATTACGATTTAAAACAATTACCCTCTTTTAAAAACGCTGTTATTACAACAGGGGCTTTCGATGGCGTTCATACTGGACACCTCCAAATTATTAAAAGAATCAAGGAAATTGCCCAACAAGTGGCAGGCGAAAGCGTGATTATTACATTTCATCCACACCCCCGTAAAATTATCTCCTCAATCCCAGGTGAAATTAAACAACTCACTTGCTTAGACGAACGCATTCAACTACTTGAAAAAGCGAATATAGACCACTTGGTGGTCATCAATTTTGATTATCTATTTTCCAATTTAACCGCTGGGGAATATGTCCAAGATTTTTTAGTCGCCCATTTTCATCCCCATACCATTATTGTTGGGTATGATCATCATTTTGGTAAAGGCAGGATGGGGAATTTTGAATTATTAGAATCCCTTGGTAAAACACATCATTTTAATGTGGAAGAAATCAATGAGCAGTTAGTGAATGGTGAAATTATAAGTTCCACCCTGATTAGAAATTATCTACTTGAACAAAATATCACCAAAGCAAACCAACTATTAGGCTATCCATACTATTTTGATGGATTCATTGTAAGAGGAAATCAAATTGGTCGCACCATTGGTTATCCTACCGCAAATTTGCGTATTTTAAATGAAGAAAAATTAATACCTGCAAATGGGGTATACGCAGTGCGAGTGCATGGTAATTGTTTCGGTGAAAAAGTATATGACGGGATGATGAATATTGGGATTCGCCCAACCGTAGATGGACAAAAGAAAGTAATTGAAGTTCATATATTCAATTTTGATGCAGATATTTATGAAAATACCATCACGGTATCTGTTTATGAATTTATCAGAGGGGAAGAAAAATTTAGTGGGCTAGATGCGCTAAAAAATCAGTTGCATATAGATAAACAAACGGCAATGACTATTTTACTGCAATATCCATAAGTGCAGGATCCATTATTTTTACGACCAACTCCTTAAGTAAGTCTGCATCTGTATTGTCTGCATCATTAATCCCTAATACCCTTAAGTTATATTCCTGTATAAGAATAAGTATATGTTGCACTTTACCCGCAGGATAGTTACGCGCAGCAATCAATAAATTTTTAACTGAAAAAAAGTTAGCACCCACTTCACTCATAATTGTTTTCTCATCCCTACTCCCCAATCCATACACCGCATACAGCTTACTAAAAAAAGAATACAGGGTGGGTAGTATTAATTGAATAGGTGCCGCTTTATTATTGGATTCAAAATATTGAATCATGCGAATTGCTTTTGAAAAATTTCGCTGCGCAATGGCATCCTGAAATTCAAATGCATTGTATTCCTTACTAATCCCAATGTATTTTTCAATATCATCTTCTGTGATCTTTTTTCGATCGCCTAAATTCACCACCAACTTGTCAATTTCATTTTGAATACGACTAATATCATTCCCAATATGATCTACAATAATTTGAATGGCCTTGGTTGAAATTTGAAACCCCTTCTCTGATACAAAACCACCCACCCATTCAGGTAACTTATTGTCATACATTTTTTTAGTCGCAATAAAAATGGATTTTGTTTTGAGTAATTTTCCAAAACTTTTACGACCATCCACATTTTTATCTTTGTAGGCAATTACTAAAATAGTGGATGACAAAGGCTTCTCTACATAAGATTCTAATTTTTCAATTTGCCCCATGTGCTGCGCTTCCTTTAAAATAACTACTTGCTTTTCCGCATTCACTGGATATCTTTTACAAGCATTAATAATCTGCGCCCAATCAGCATCCTTGCCATAAAAAACAGTCAAATTAAAGGATTTATCCGCCTCAGAAAGTAAATGATGTTCCGCATAATTGACCACTTGGTCAATATAATACGGCTCCTCCCCTTCGAGCCAATAAACGGCATCAAACACCTTATTTTTCCAATTGGCAATAATTTTTGAAGTGGGCATCAGCAAATATAAAATTAATTTAACGACCTATTAGCAAGTTTTTGTAATTACATTCCACAAATTGTTTATTATTATTCTACATTTGCGGTCAATTAAATAATCATTTTATGAGTAACGAAACAAGTAATAACGGAAGTAAAATTTCTATTGTCGTATTAGTAATCGCCTTAATTGGCTCTTGGATTTATTTTGTTAATACCAATAACACAAAAACAGAAATTATTACCAATTATACCACTGAGGTAGCCGTTTTAGACAGTACAAAAAATAGTATTCAAGCTGACTTCATTGCTGCTTCTGCAAAAGTGGACTCTTTGAACCAGGAAAATACTGGTTTACAAGGTGAATTACAGGGAAAAGCAGTAGCCATCCAAAAGCTTAAAATGAACATAAGCAACATTTTAAGGAAAAAAGAAGCGACTGATAAGGAATTGGGCGAGGCTAAATCAATGATTTCAGAATTAAATGGCAAGGTAAATAACTTACTAGCTGACTTAGGTAAAGCACAAGAAGAAAACAAGCAATTGAATGCCCAAAATCAGGAATTAACCACCCAAAATTCAACCTTATCTTCCAACCTAAATACGACCAAAAAGGAAAAAGAACGTCTTCAAGACATTGGTTCAACCCTTCATGCTTCCACTTTTACGATCCAAGCCATTCGTGTTAAAAGCAATGGCAATGAAAGAGCTACCGAAACGGCTAAAAGAGCCAACTTGATTCGTTTGGCATTCATGATTGATAAAAACAAAATCACCCCTTCAGGAACACAGGAATTATATGTTTGTATTACGGGTCCAGACGGTAAAGCCATTGGTGATGGCGGCAATTTTAATACCAGAGAGGATGGCGCACGTAGTTATGCAAATAAACTTTCCGTGGTATATGAACAAAATGTTGCATTACCTGTGAGCTACGATTTTAAACAATCCAATAAATTCACCGAAGGGGAATACAAAGTTGAAGTATACCACAATGGTTTTAAAATTGGAGAAGGTAAAACTGCATTAAAGAAAAGTTTGTTATAATAAATATATTGTCCGCTATAAACAATAACGCCCATCGATGTATCGGTGGGCGTTATTGTTTTAAAACCTTTTATACTAATTCAATAAAATAGTTTTTATGCTAATTCATTTGAATTACTAAAACCTTGCATCATATTTCCAATAGGAATTTCATTGTAGGACAATGCATAAAACCATAATTGGATAGCTGCAGGCGAAATTGATTCTACAAAAAAGTTTGCTTTACTTAAAAAAGGAACCAGTTTTTCGGTAAGCTCTTTCATTTCATTAATATCAATAGCTTGCGACCATTGATTAATTAAGGATTTTAACTGCGCTAATTCATTGTCTAACAAATGATCAAAGGCGTGCAATTGTATGAATTCCGAAACGGCTTCATATAACATTGCTTTGTTGTTTGATTTCATAAGGTAATGTTTTTATCGAGTTGGATTAATAATACAAAGGTCACAGCTTAATGTTACCTAATTATGAACTTTATCCTAAAACAAATTTTTGTGGAAAACTCAATGAAATATGTGATTATACCTGATAAGGCATTGAAATCAATACCATTACAAAAGTATTTATTTCAATACGATGGCAGCTAATGCAGGTAATTGAATAGATAGTATACCCCATTGTTCATTTTCAGGATTTGATTTTGGGGTAATGGTATCGTTAGACAAATCGCCGACACCCCAAAATTCCTTTGCATCACTGTTAAATATTTGACGCCAAACTTTTTTTCCGAGAACATGAATAGGAAAATCAGTTCTAGAAACTGGCGTCATATTTAAAACTACCAAGATAGATTCCGAGGCTTCTTTCCCTTTTCGCATAAATGCCAAAACCCCTTCCGATCGCTTATTGGTTTCTACCCACTCAAAGCCAGTAGGATCAAATTGCAACTCATACAAAGCAGGATGACTTTTATACAAATGATTTAATTGTTGCACACAATTTTTCATGCCTAGGTGTGATGGAAATTGCAATAACTCCCATTGTAATTCAGTCGTAAAATTCCATTCACTAGTAGCCGCAAATTCATTGCCCATGAATAATAACTTTGCACCTGGATGCAAAAACATATAGGCATATAGTAATCTTAAGTTTGCAAATTTTTGCCATTCATCTCCTGGCATTTTAAAAATCATAGGGCTCTTTCCGTGTACCACTTCATCATGACTCAAAGGCAACATGAAATGTTCGTCATAATAATACATCATGGAAAATGAAAATTTATCCTGAGCGCCAGATCGCATAATAGGATCTAATTTAAAATAATTCAAAGTGTCATGCATCCATCCCATCATCCATTTCATTCCGAAGCCCAAGCCACCCATAAATGTAGGCTTACATATTCCAGGCCAATCCGAAGCTTCCTCTGCAATGGTTTGAATAGCTGGAAAATCACGATATAAGGTTTCATTTAAATCCTTAATAAATGCGATGGCTTCAATATTCCCGTTACCGCCAAACTCATTCGGATCCCACTGTCCTTCCTCCCTACTATAATCCAATCGCAACATGGAGCTTACTGCATCAACCCTGAGTCCGTCAATATGAAATTGATCGCACCAAAATCGTGCACTACTTATTAAAAATGATTTTACTTCCCCTCTTTTATAATTAAAAATATAAGAATTCCAATCAGGATGAAATCCTTTTCGCATATCTGCATATTCATAGGTATTCGCACCATCAAACATATACAAACCATGTGCATCATAAGGAAAATGAGACGGCACCCAATCTAAAATAACCCCAATATTTTCTGCATGAAAGGCTTCCACTAATGCGGCAAATTGTTGTGGATTGCCAAACCTAGAAGTAGGCGCAAAAAATCCTGTGCCTTGATATCCCCAACTGCCATCAAAAGGATGTTCCATCACTGGCATAAATTCTACATGCGTGAAACCCATTTCTTTGACATAAGGAACCAATAAAGAAATTAATTGAAGATAAGAATTGTAAGATTGTTCATCATTTTTATTGGGGCGCATCCAACTCGCTAAATGCACTTCATAAACAGAATAAGGCTGATTAATTTGATTGGATACTTTACGTTTTTCCATCCATGCCGAATCCTTCCAATCATATTTTGTTTGCCAAGTAATTGAAGCAGTTAATGGTCTTAATTCGGCATAGTGTGCAAATGGATCCGCCTTATCCAATTTTACATCGTTAAAGCCATGTATATGATATTTGTATACCTCGCCTTGTAATACATTTGGAATAAACCCTTCCCATATACCAGAATGATCTAATCTAACTTTTAACGGATGTGCTTGATTATCCCAATCATTAAAATTACCTACAACAAAAACCGCCGTTGCATTGGGTGCCCAAACACTAAAATAAGTTCCTTTGGTGTTGGCTACTTCGATTTGTTTATTTCCAAACAATTCATACAAAGAATAATGGGTGCCATTTTGAAAATTTTGTATTGCCGCATCTGAAAAAAGGGAATAGTTCCAAACGGGCTGTTTTGTATCTACAAAATGTACTTCTTCGTATTTAGACATGCTTATTTGGTTAGTTCAATCAACTTGAATGTTTGTGCAGGCACATTAAATTTACTGGATACATTCGACCCACCAATAATGTCCTTGCCTCCTTTATATTCAGCAGTCCTTTCCCAAAAATTTGAAAAGTTCACTTCTTTATTTTCTGCAGATGTATTCATCACACACATAATAGTTTGGTCATTGGAATACCTAAAGTAAACATATAATCCATCATCTGGCAAATATTGCATCAACTTGCCTTTGGTAATGGCAGAAGAGGACTGTCGATATTTTCCTAATAACTGTGTATAATGTAACATATCTTTTTCCTCAACGGTTAATCCTTGCTCCGTAAATGCACTTTTAACATCCCCTTGCCACCCACCAGGCAAATCCAATCGCACCCAACCATCTGGATTTGATATTCCTTTCATTAAAACTTCCGTACCATAATACATCTGTGGTATGCCACGACAGGTCATTAACCATGCCATTGCCATTTTTTGTTTTGGAATACTTTCCCCAAAAACTGAAAATGAACGAGACATATCATGGTTGTCCAAAAAAATAACATTCCTTGTAGCATCTTTGTATAAAAAATCAAGACTCAGTGTATTGTACAATTTATTTACCCCATCTGTCCAACCGAATTTTTCATTCAATGCGGGCACAATGCCAGAATTTAAAGTTTGAAAATCAACGGCCCCTTGTAAATTACTTTTAAAAGGTATATCCATATTGTTTTCTGTAAAGTATGCCTGATTGGCTACTCCATACACCATAGATTCACCAAAGGAACTAAGTTTAGGATACTCATCCAGTAACGCTTTATTACAACGATTCATAAATGGCATATCATTGTATATATAAGTATCAATACGCCAAGCATCAATACCATAGGTTTCCACTGACCATAAAGCGTGTTGTATTAAAAATTTAGCAACAAACTCATTTTGATGATTCATGTCTGGCATCTCGGTAGTAAACCAACCATCCACCATTCTTTTACTATCCCTTTTTGATTGATAAGGATCAAAAACAGTTTGATCCTTATAATTGGTTTGGGTATACTCAGGCCATTGGTGTAACCAATCTTTTTCAGGTGCATCCTGTACTAAAAAATGGAATCTACCAACATGGTTATACACTGCGTCCTGTATTAATTTCATCCCTCTTGCATGTAAAGCATCACTTAATTGCAAATAAGCAGCATCACCTCCAAATCTTTTTTCAATAGTATAATGATCTGTAAAAGCATAGCCATGCTCGGTTCTATTAGGCATATCATTTTCAATCACGGGCGTCATCCATAATGTAGTAACCCCCATTTTTTGCATATAATCCAAATGATTTTGCACGCCTTGTAAATCACCACCATGTCGATGATAAATAGAATCCCTATTTAAAGTTTGATCCTTTAAACCTACAATACGATCATTGGCAGTATTGCCATTACTAAATCGGTCAGGCATTAAAAAGTAGATAAAATCAGACTGATTGATTCCTTGTGCAAATTGCGTTCCCTTTCCTGGTCTGCGATTTTTTAAAGCCCAATCTATTTTAATACTTTCATTACCCGATTTAATCACAATGGGAATATTTCCCGCTTTGGCACTAGCATCAATAGCAATATCCACTGCGACATAATGGTTATTTGAAAAGGGAACTACTTTAATTATTTTAACCCCAGAATAATTAATACTAACTTTAGCTTTAGACAAATCAATATCCATACTTCGCAAAAGTACTTGCACCTTATTCCATTTCATCTGCACAAACCAATTACTTGGATATACAGCGACACTAGCAGCAACTAAATTGCTTCCTTTCACTCCTTTTAATCCTGATGCATTTGACATAAAAGTAAATGCCATCAAAAAAAACATCATAAAAACTTTGCTAAATAATAATGATTTATTTTTCATACTCTATTTTTTATTAAATTAATTATACTTTATTAATTCTGATTTATTATTTTTTCTCCGCCCCTGCATCATATACAAACAATACACTTACTGCAGCACAAATCAATAAAAAGCCAGCCAACACAATTGCATATATAGATTGTCCATTGTAAAAATGTTTTACAATAAAGCCGCCGAATATTCCATTCACAATTTGAGGTAATGTGATAAAGAAATTAAAAATACCCATGTAGATACCAAGTTTTCCCGCCGGGATTGATCCAGATAATATTACATAAGGCATTGCTAAAATACTTGCCCATGCCAGTCCAACACCGATCATGGAATAAGTTAACATGGCTGGATCTTTGATAAAATAAATGGACAATAATCCAACCCCTCCTGCTAATAATGAAAATGCATGTGTTCCTTTGCGACCTAAAAATTTAGCAAGCAATGGCAAACAAAGTGCATAAACAGCGGCCACTAAATTATATACCCCAAATGCGGAGCTCACTACATTACCAGCCGTATTGTATTCGATTGATTTTGAATATTCTCCTGTCAATCCATACACATGCGTAGCCACTGCATCCGTCGTAAAAACCCACATACTAAATAATGCAAACCAAGAAAAAAATTGCACCAATCCCAACTGCTTCATCGTGCGTGGCATATTTTTAAAATCTGTAAAAATATCCCACAAACTACTTTTTTCTTTTACATCAGTATCTGCTTGACCGTGATACTGTGCATATTGCTCAGGTGGATATTCTTTCGAAAAAAACACAGTCACTAAAATAGCTGCCATAAAAACAACTGCACCAATATAAAATGAATAGCGAATATTATCAGCCACGCCTGATGCACCAGCTTCTTGAGAAAAACCCATTTGTGCTAACAAGGAAGGTAATGCCGAACCTACAACAGCTCCTATCCCAATTAAAAATGTCTGTATTGCAAAACCAGATGTGCGTTGACTTTCCGGTAAATTATCTGCCACCAATGCCCTAAATGGCTCCATGGATACATTAAATGAGGCATCCATGATCATCACCATCCCTGCACCCATCCATAACACTGGTAATATAGAAGTAAGTAAGCCAGAGTTGGGTAATACCACTAATGCAATAGAGGATAAAATTGCACCCACTAAAAAATAAGGTTTCCTTCTTCCCAACTTATTCCAAGTTCGATCACTATAATGGCCAATAATAGGTTGTACAATCATACCAACTAGGGGCGCAACAATCCAAAACATCGGTAACTGTTCTACATCAGCGCCAAATGACCTTAAAATTCTGGAAGTATTCCCATTTTGTAATGCAAAACCAAATTGAATTCCTAAAAATCCGAAACTCATAAAAATGATTTGCAAAACCGACATCTTGGGTTTCGGCAATAAATTAGCTTGAGGCATAGCGAATCGTTTAAAGTGTAAAATTTACACTACAAAATACAAAAAATAATGATTGAACACCTCAATTTTTATATGATAAACCCATTGGGGATAACTGCCCCTTTTTTTATAACCACAATACCGTCTTTCACCGTGTATAAGGGGTGGTCTATTTTTTCAAGATTTGGGCCTCCTTTAATTTGTACATCATTACCAATGGAACAATTTTTATCAACGATAGCATCTTCAATCACACATCGCTCACCAATACCCAAAACGGGTTGTCCTTTGTCTATTTTTTGATTGATTTGGTTAATGGTTTCATAAAAGTCACACCCCATGATATATGCATTTTTAATCACGGTATCCTTCCCAATTCTGGACCGAATGCCAATCACTGACTTGGTAATAGATGCTGCATGTATAATAGATCCTTCTGCAACAATTGCATTTTGAATTTGGGTACCACTAATTTTTGCTGGTGGCAACATTCTTGATCTTGTATAAACGGTTTGTGTACTATCAAACAAATTAAACTGCGGCATTTCGTCGGTCAATGAAATATTAGCTTCAAAGAAAGAATAAATATTTCCGATATCCGTCCAATAACCTTCATGCTGATAACTTAACACTTTGTAATTGGAGATGGAATCTGGAATAATCTCCTTCCCGAAATCGGTCGCATTGGGATGCACTTCATTTAAAAATTGATGTAAAATTTCTTTATTAAAAACATAGATACCCATGGATGCCAAATAATTTCGACCTTGAGATTGCATCAAAGCACCTGTATCACTTACCCAATCGGATAAAATTTCTTTTTTTGGTTTTTCTACAAAAGAAGTAATGACTTGGTCTTGATTGGATTTCAAAATACCAAACTCTGGTGCTTCCCTTTCTGAAACGGGAATGGTTGCGATAGTTAATGCGGCCCCACTATTTTTATGCGCTTCAATCATTTTACTAAAATCCATTTGATATAGTTGATCCCCACTTAATATTAACACATATTCAAAATCCATTTTTGCTAAATGTCGCAAGGATTGTCTTACCGCATCTGCAGTACCTTGGAACCATCCTGGATTATCGGGTGTTTGCTCGGCCGCTAAAATATCTACAAAGCCTGAACTAAATGCACTAAAATGATAAGTGTTTTTAATATGCTGATTTAAGGAAGCTGAATTAAATTGTGTTAAAACGAAAATTCGATTCAAATTACTGTTGATGCAATTGCTAATCGGAATATCTACCAACCGATATTTCCCCGCAATAGGTACGGCTGGCTTGGATCTGCTTGCTGTTAATGGATATAGCCTAGAACCCGCGCCACCACCTAAAATAATAGCGACAGTATGTTTTGCAAATACAGCCATAACGAATAATTTATTTTTTAATAATTGAATTTATAATGATGCATACATTTTTTTATACGCCAACACCACCGATTCCCAACTATGATCAATCTCCATACATTGTTTTATCAATTTAGTCATTTTTGCTTGATCCTTATATAATTCAATACTTCTTTCTACTGAATGAACAATGTCGTTTTCATCAGCATTTAAAAATGTAATTCCAAATCCACCTGGGACACCCATATCAACAACTGTATCATGTAAACCACCCGTATCTCTTACCATGGGAATAGTACCATAACGCATTGCATACATTTGATTTAAGCCACAAGGCTCCACCCGGCTAGGCATTAATAAAAAATCAGCACTTGCATAAGCTTCATGACCAATCGCCTCATCGTACCCTATCCAACAATTATAATTTTCAGGATATAATTGTTTTAAATAATTCAGTGCAGATTCTACCGCAGTATCCCCTGCACCAATAACAAAAAAATTAGCGCCTCCATTTGTTTTATCCAACGCATGTTGAATGGCCCCGGGTAAAACATCCGCAGCTTTTTCACCCACCAACCTTCCTATAAATACAATCAATGGTTTATTAATATCTAAATT
>CAXNDZ010000060.1:0-10856 GCA_964201225.1 Chitinophagales bacterium
TTTAAGCAAAAATTACCGCATCCGGATTCTCGCACTTTTGTGGGTAAAGGAAAGCTGGAAGAAATAAAACAATATGTTGCCTTAAAAGATATTGATGTTGTTATTTTTGATGATGAATTATCTGGATCGCAAATTACCAATATTGAAAAGGAAGTGAAGTGTAGGGTCATTGATCGAAGTGATTTAATCTTGGATATATTCGCAGCCAGGGCTCGAACTGCACAAGCAAAAGTGCAGGTGGAATTAGCACAGTACCAATATATATTGCCGCGCTTAAAAGGGATGTGGACACACTTGGAACGTCAGGGTGCGGGTATTGGTTCAAGAGGTCCAGGTGAAACTGAAATTGAAACGGATCGTCGTATCGTGAAAGATAAAATTTCATTATTACGTAAAAGATTATTGGAGATTGACAAGCAAGCTTTCACGCAACGCAAGGAGCGTGGTGAGTTTATACGCGTTGCACTCGTAGGTTATACCAATGTGGGCAAAAGCACCATCATGAATTTAATTAGCAAGAGCGATGTGTTTGCTGAAAATAAATTGTTCGCAACTTTAGATACCACTACACGAAAAGTAGTTTTTGAAAACACGCCTTTTTTATTAAGTGATACCGTAGGATTTATTCGTAAGCTTCCGCATCATTTGGTGGAAAGTTTTAAAAGTACTTTAGATGAAGTGCGCGAAGCAGATGTTTTATTACATGTGGTGGATGTTTCCCATGCGCAGTTCGAAGATCAAATTGCCGTGGTGAATAAAACTTTGATTGAACTAAAAGCATTTGACAAACCAGTTGTAACTATTTTTAATAAGATGGATTTGTACCAACAGAAATATTTTGATGAATGGATATCTGATGAAGTGAAGCAGGATCTTTTATTGGAATTAAAAGACAAATGGAATGGCATCACTAATAATCAAGCAGTTTTTATTAGCGCTTTTGAAAAACAAAATATTGAGGAATTAAGAACAGTAATTTTACATAAAGTAAGAGACATGTATCAAATCAGATTCCCTTATAAAACCGTTTACTATAGCTAATGAGTGATCTAAATTGGAAATTGATTACGGAACTCCCATTAACCCTGGAATGGCCTTCGAATAATTTGCTTGAATTGGAAATTGAGGGCCAAAAATTCACTTTAGGAAAATGGCAGGATAGTTATTACGCTTTTGCGAGTAAGTGCCCGCATGCAAGTGGTAGGATGGCGCAGGGGTATATTAACCCACTTGGTCAGGTGGTTTGTCCTTTACATAGATATTGTTTTGATATGAAAAATGGCCGAAATACGAGCGGGGAAGGCTATTTTTTGAAAACATACCCCATAGAGTTAAGAGATGGCGGACTTTTTATTGGTTTTAAGCCATTTTCTTTGTTTTAATGTTTTGTTCTTAACTAAATTTTATTATTTTTGCCACCCTTAAAAGGAACACTCCTCCTTAGCTCAGTTGGTTAGAGCACATCACTGTTAATGATGGGGTCCTCCGTTCAAGTCGGAGAGGGGGAGCAAAAATGATAAAAAGGTTATACTTTTGTAGTGCAACCTTTTTATGTTTTATGGATAAGCTAGTTCAATTCCTTAAAAAGTACCGAAATGAAGTTATCGTGGGCGTACTTGTATTTCTCTTCTTGATTTTCAGAGATGTAATTAAGTCCTTCTTTTAAAATTGTAGGAAGTTCAACCCTTCAATTTCCTGATTGTCACATATTCAATCATCGCATTATAGTTGCATCTTTCGCCGGTAAGGGGAGCCACACTGGACAAGCCATCAGAAATGATGGCTTTTTCTTTGTCCGTCAGTGAGTTATGCTAGTTGCAGCTGCGTATAAATACGCTGTATTTACATTATTCTATTCTTGATATTTGATCTAACACTGGAGCTTTAAATATATGTACATATATTTGTACATAAATACGTATATATGTTATCAACTACACTTTCGGATTTTCGTAAAGAAACCAAGCAATACCTTGATAAGGTTACCAATGAGCATGAAACCTTAATTATTAATAGAGGTAAAGATACCGGCGTTGTAATTATTTCATTAGAGGAATACAATTCCTTAAATGCAACATTACACGAGATGTCCTCTAAAAAAAATATGGAAGTATTAGATGAATCCATAAAGCAATTTAAGGAGGGCAAAATGAGAGAACGTAAATTAATAGAATAATGAGATATATCTTCATAGACATGGCTTGGGATGAATATCTTTTTTGGCAAAAGAATGATAAACAGAAAATCAATAAAATAATTTATCAATGAAAGAAAATAGTAAAAAATACGATGCCATTATCATTGGTGGCGGTCACAACGGACTTGTGGCTGCTTGCTATCTTGCGAAGGCGGGTAAAAGTGTAATTCTTCTTGAGTCCAATAAAGAACTTGGAGGCGCTACCACAAGCGTAAAAACTTTTCCCGAATATGATGCGCGTCTTTCAAGATATTCTTATTTAGTATCACTTTTGCCCGATCAAATTGTGGCTGACTTAGGTATTAATTTTACAACCATTGATCGCTCCATTGCTTCTTACACTCCTTATGAGCGAGCTGGAAAAAATGATGGACTTTTTATTTCATCGGACTGGGATGAGGCGACCGCAAACAGTTTTCGTCAACTTACTGGATCAGACAAGGAAGGGAAAGCTTGGCGTGAATTTTACAGTGATATTGCTTTGCTAGCAAAACGTATGGCACCTTCCATGCTACAGCCGCTCAAATCTGCTGCGGATTTTAAATCCGAAATGGGACTGCCCGAAGTATGGCACAACATGATGGAGGTTCCAATTGGTGAAGTTATTCGCAATCAATTCAGCGATGATTTAGTGCAAGGGGTGGTTTTAACTGATGCATTAATTGGAACTTTTGCCTCGGCTAATCATATGCAGGCCAATCGATGTTTTTTATATCACTTAATCGGTAACGGCAATGGAAAGTGGCGCGTGCCACAGGGTGGTATGGGTGCGTTGGTGAACGAGCTTCATCGCATTGCCATTTCATTGGGCGTAGAAATAAAATTACAATCCAAAGTGACAACACTTGAAAGTGGTGCGATGGGTGTTCGTGTTGAAACGGAATCTGGCGAAATTTACACTGCCAAGGATTTACTCTTTGCCGCCGCTCCGCAGCATTTAGCCAAATTACGCGGTAGCGCTGTTCCGGAATCTTTGGAGGGTGCACAGTTGAAAATTAATATGCTATTATCTCGTCTGCCTCGCCTTAAGTCAAATATAAATCCAAAGCTAGCCTTTGCAGGTACATTCCATGTTAATCAAAGCTACTCTCAGTTGGAACTTGCATACGCTACTGCGCTTAATGGAGAAATGCCGCAGCTTCTGCCTTTGGAGATGTATTGTCATACCCTTTCTGATCCATCTATTTTATCCGATGCGTTGAATGAAAAAGGTTTTCATACCCTAACGCTTTTTGGTTTGCATACGCCCGCAAAACTTTTTGATACTGATCCAGATGCAGCCAAGGCATTAGCAAAACAGCGTGCCATAGCTAGTCTGAATCAATACTTGCTTGATCCTATTGAATCTGTTCTGGCACCCTGCAGTGATGGTTCATTAGCAATTGAAGTGAAATCACCGCTCGATCTTGAGCAGGAAATTTCCTTGCCGCGTGGAAATATATTTCATCGGGACTTGGATTTTCCTTTTCTTGATGGGGATACTGAAAGTAGCAGTCACCAAATTTGGGGAGCAGAAACGGATGATCCGCATATTTATCTTGCAGGTGCTGGAGCGCGTCGCGGCGGCGGGGTTAGCGGCATCGCCGGTCACAATGCGGCGATGGCTTTACTTTCTAAGGACGTAAAATAGTTTTTATTTTTACCAATTAGTGCGATAGGGTAGTCAAACCAGACTATCCTATAATCAATGAATTCAACCGCCTATCTAATTATATTAAAAAAAAATTGTATCAAAATACCTATTTTTACAGCACTAAAAAAATAATTTATGAAAAAATTTTTGTTGTCAATTGCGTTATTTGTTGCAGCTATTTTTACAGTTAATGCACAAACTGCAGATGAGGTTATTGAAAAGTATATTACTGAAATTGGAGGCGCAGATAAGTGGTCTAAAGTACAATCTATAAAAATTGAAGGGCAAATTGAAGTGCAAGGAATTCAAATTCCTTTTACAATGCAAGGTCTTCAAATGAAAGGCATGAGAGTAGATGCTGAATTTCAAGGGAATAAAATTATTGATATAACAACACCAACCAAAGGATGGGCACAGAATCCATTGTCAGGTAAAGCAACACTAGGTCCTATTTCAGAAGATGAGTTAAAGCAAAAATTAGATGATTTAGATATTCAAGATCCTTTTGTTGATTATAAAGCCAAAGGTTCTATGATTGAATCTTTAGGCAAAGATGAAGAAGATGGTAATGAGTATTTTAAAATTAAGTTGACTACTAAAAATGGTAATGAAAAAACATACTTTTTCGATACCAAAACAAACTTGATTTATAAAGTAGAGTCCATAGTGAAACAACAAGGTCAGGAAATGAAGTCTGAACAAAAGTTATTAGACTATCAAACAATTGAATACGGAATAAAATTTCCTTTCAAACAAGATCAAGGGCAAATGATGATGGTTACTAAAAAAATTACTATCAACCCAAGCATTGACGCTACTATTTTCAACGGAAACTAATTTTCTACCATAAAAAAACTACTATTTTTCGCAAATCAAGCTGCGTAAATAGTAGTTTTTTATTTCAACTATTTTTATGCAATTAAAAAGTAAATTAACAGGATTTTTTTTGCTACTCGTATTTATTACGAATGCACAAAACACAATTAACTCTTCTTATTTCCAAGTCATGGGCGCAAGGCCATTAGGCCCATCTACCATGAGTGGAAGAATAACATCCATCGATGGAATAAGCGCTAACGGGCAGCTTAATTTATTTGTAGGTACTGCTGGTGGCGGTATTTGGAAAAGCCAAAATGGCGGCTTGTCATTCATTTCAATTTTTGACAAATATTGTCAATCCATTGGCGCCCTTGCGATTGAACCAGGTAATGCTAAAGTTATATATGCAGGTGCTGGTGAAAGCAATACAAGAAATTCAGTTTCTTATGGAGACGGGATGTATAAAACAACAGACGGTGGAAACAATTGGCAAAAAATCGGATTGGATAGCACAGAAAGAATTAGTAAAATTATAATTGATCCAACAGATAAAAAAACCGTGTATGTATCTGCCCCAGGCCCACTTTGGAATTCATCTACACACAGAGGATTATACAAAACAATGGATGGTGGAAAAACTTGGAATAAAATTTTATATGTAAATGATGAAACAGGTTGTGCAGATATTGCAATGCATCCAACCAAGCCCGGAACCCTATTTGCTTCCATGTGGCAGTTCAGAAGAAAGGCTTATGCTTTTAGTTCTGGCGGTCCGGGAAGTGGATTACACAAATCAACAGATGGTGGAAAAACTTGGAATAAAATTACTAACGGATTACCGGAAGGTGATTTAGGTAGAATTGTTATCACGATTAATCCTTCTAAACCTTCAGAAGTGCTTGCGATTGTTGAAGCAAAAGTTCCTGGTTTATATATTTCTGAGGATGAAGGAGCCACTTGGAAAAAATTAGCATCCACAGAAAATTTAACAGCACGTCCTTTTTATTTTAGCACATTAGTATACGATCCTAAAGATCCTAAAAGAGTTTACCGACCTGCATTTGACTTTCAATATTCAAGTGATGGTGGATATTCTTGGAACAATACAGTGATTGGTGGTGTAGAGCCTCACGCTGATATGCATGCATTATGGATTAATCCAAGTAATCCAGACATGATGTTTGTTGGAACAGATGGTGGTATTTATATGAGCACCAATAAAGGAACTGCCTGGCAATTTATAAATAGCCTTCCTGTAGGTCAATTTTACCATGTATCTACAGATAACCAAACACCCTATCATGTATACGGTGGTTTGCAAGATAACAATAGTTGGATGGCGCCAAGTTCAGCACCAGGTGGCGTAACTGCAGTTGATTGGAGATGGATCAACGGAGGAGATGGATTTTGGGTGCAACCAAGTTTATTAAATTCAAAAATTATTTTCTCTGAATCACAAGGGGGAGAAATTACAAAAGTGGATTTGTCAACTGGGCTGTCATATGGTGTTCGTCCTAAAAAATTAGAAGGGGATGAGGAACATCGTTGGAATTGGAACACGCCAATCGTAGTAGGCACATCCGTTAAAAAAAATGCAGCAGGAAAGCCAGTGTATAATTTATATACAGCTGCGCAATATGTTTTCAAATCAAATGATGACGGTAAAAACTGGCAAAGAATATCTCCGGATTTAACGACCAACAATCCAAATAAAATTAATCAAGCAGAGAAAAATGCTGGCATTACAGGAGATAATACAAGTGCCGAAAATCATTGCACTATTTTTACAATAACACAGGATCCTAAAAATGAGAATATCATTTGGGCAGGAACAGATGATGGTAATCTCCAGTTAACAATGGACGGCGGAAAGACATGGGAAAATAAAGCAGCAGGTATATGGAAAACAGGGGTTCCTGAAAATACTTGGATCAGCAGTATTGAAATATCTTCATTGGATTCAAAAAGAATTTATGTAACCCTTGATAATCATATGTATGGTGACATGCATACCTATGCAGTGATGAGTACTGATAGAGGTAATACC
The DNA here is from genome assembly GCA_964201225.1 of Chitinophagales bacterium. Classification (GTDB taxonomy): domain Bacteria; phylum Bacteroidota; class Bacteroidia; order Chitinophagales; family Chitinophagaceae; genus Sediminibacterium. The sequence continues at coordinate 6,697 of CAXNDZ010000060.1, forward strand.
TGGAAAAAGTTTAGTTCATCTGAATTTACTGGTTTTGCGCATGTTATTAGAGAAGACATTGTTAATGAAAAATTATTATTCTTAGGAACTGAAATGGGATTATTTATTTCATTGGATGGCGGTAACAATTGGATGCGTAGCAAATACCAGAATATGCCTTGGTATAATTTAGTACGTGACATTAAGATTCAACCACAAACTAATGATTTAGTGATTGCTTCTCATGGTAGAGGAATATATATTGTTGACAATATTCAACCATTAAGAGAAATGGTAAAATCTGATTTGTCCCAACAAGTTTTATTTTACCCAATTCAAAATTTCAAATATGAATATTCACCACAATATCCTCAGCCCGCGCCAAACTTGGCTGGATGGGGAGTAGGAAGCAGAGTCATAGCACCTACTTTTTACTATTATTTAAAAGAAAGAAGCAATAGTGGTGTAAAAATTGAAATTTATGACGCTGCTAATAAAAAAATTAAAGACCTTAATGCATCGAGTACAAAAGGTTTAAATAAAGTGTATTGGGATTTATCTGTAAACCCGCCAAAAGTTGCGCGTGGCGGCTATATCGCACAATCTTCGGTATTAATTTCTTCCGTTATAGGACCGAAGGTAGATATTGGTAAATACAAAATAGTGGTTAAGGCGGATGGCAAAGAATATGTACAAAATATTCAAATTGAAGCTAACCCGTCTAAAGGTTTGGACGCCGCATCAATCAACTTGTTAAATAAGCAAAGCATGCGTTTGTTTAATTTACATGAGCGTTTATATACACTTATTGATTCCTTAGACAAAACCGTTGTAGTTATTTCTAAAGGTGATACTACTGTCCCAGTAATTAAAGAAAAATTAAATAAACTAGATTTATTTAAAAGAGAGATAGTAGAGCTGAACAGAAAATCAATTTTCTTCGATGAATTTAAATACAGAAGAAGAGTTAGTGATTTGTATTATTCAGTCGCTAGTGGTTTAGAGCCACTTTCATCTAGTCAGGAAAAAGGAATCACTTTATTGGAAGACCAATTTGTAGTTTTCCAGAAAAGATTCTTTGAATTACTTAAATAGTTAGCCTTGCTATAAAAAAGTCCCGCCCCGAGCAATCGTGGCGGGACTTTTTAGTATAATTAACTCTTCAGCAACATGATTACAGAACCTATTAAGGTTAATACGATTACTAATTTCCGGTATTGCTCATCCTGTATTTTTTTAACTAATAATACCCCTGCAATAAAGCCAATGGCTAAGGCAGGGAGAAGTAATAGGTCCAATTTTAATGAACTACTGTTTATATTTTTCCAATAAAATATTTGAAAAGGGAGTTTAAATAAATTCATAAATAAAAATATCCAAGCACCAGTTCCAATAAAATCGTTTTTAGAAACTCGCATTGCTAAAAAGTATAAATTGGAAAAAGCACCTGCTAAATTGCCAATCATAGTGGTAAAACCTGCAGCCAATCCGGTGCTTGCTGCAAATAATAGGTTTTCTGGTATCTCTTTTGATTTTCGATATTCCATGTATAACAAAATGCCAATGGTGATTAATATAATAATCGCCATCACTTTTTTAAACATGACTTCATCCATCTCTTTTCCAAAGTAAACACCCAACAGCACACCCAATGCCATCCATGGCGTGATTTTCCAAAAATATTTCCATTGTACATGCCTCTTATAATAAGCTACGGCTGCAATATCTGCAAAACATAAAAGTGGAAGTACAATACCCGTGGAGCTTTTGCTACCAAAAACAATTGCCATGATAGTGACACTAAGCATATCAACTCCTTTTACGCCACCTTTGGTTAAGCCAATTATAAATGCAGCTAAAATAATGAGTATCCATTCAGTACCTGAAAAATGAAAAGCAGTTTGTAAGTCCATATAATAATGCTAAATTATAACATTAAGTAGTTGAAAAATAATTTTAGTTTCTCCTCTAACTTACAATCTACAAGGAGCTTCTTTTTGAGCAACTTCCTTATTCAAGTTTTACTTCTTTATTTATAATGAAAAATGAATGGAAGTATAAAAACGATTATAGCAGTCCATATACTATAGATAGGTAAAAATTGCGCGATGCTTGTTTCTACTTCTTCAATCTTGGCTTTATTCCGCACACTTTTAAATAATTTAAGTGAAACTATTAATAAGTGTATAAAAATTAAGATATTTCCACCTAAAACTGCAATTCTGTTAGGCGTCATGCCATATTGTAATATTCTAAAACTTATAGCAGATAGTGCAATACTATTAATAATGATGGTTAATATGGATAATCCGAATAGGATGTATAGGGTAAATAATCCTTTATTGTTTTTACCTGCTTCTGCTACTGAAAATAGAATCAAAGCCATTACGCCAATTAATAATACATTAAATACCAGCAATAAGTTTCTGTCATTGTAAGGGTACTTACCTGTATAAATTACAGCAGTTAAATAAATCAACAAATTAATAAATACCAATGGGGTAAATATTTTTGCAATTATAGGTGATACCTTATTGATCAATTGAGGATTATTTTGCAATAAGAAGGTAGCAATCATTGGTATTGCTGCAATCCACCAAACAGCAAAATATCTAAAATAGTTTTCTTCAATTTTTATATTTATCAGTTCAAATAATCCAAATGTGATCAAGGTAAATACCATGCAGGATAATAATATGATTCCGCACATTATAATTAAGTCGCCATTGAATTTTAAAAATTCAATTTTTCTTGGGTGATCATTCAGCTTCGCTCCAATATAAGCATATCCAAGTATACTCCATAAAAACATTGGCAAGTGAATACCTACTAACATTACCGAATCACTTTTATTATAATTAGGAATTAAATTGACATAAATAGCTGAAATTACAATCGCTATAATTGGAAACCATATTTTATTAAATTCAATTTTTTGTATCCAGATAAAATACGCGCTTAAAATAGGGAATATGATTAATGGTATATTTTTTGAAAAAAACGATTCTTCATTGATGCCTGTTATATTGGGGATATTAGCGATAAGCCCACCTACTAGAATTAATATAATTACCGCACTTATTTCATTTTTGCTACCCAATGTTACTTTTTCGCTTTCGTAGTTTAATCGCTCATTCCAAACCTGTAATCCTAACTTGTCTTTATAATTAGGGTAAATCACGTTAAACTGCTTCTTAAATTCAGCATTATTTTCTCTATATAACTTTTCGAGTTGCGCAGGGTTGTCAATATGTGCCAGTATGCTATCTTTCATTTTAATTTATCTTTAGGCACCATAAGGAGTGCTTGATGATGCAGGTTTGTTAAACAAAGTTAGGCTATATAGCGATGATACAGCTAAAAGCCTTAATTTAAATAGGCGAACTCCAAAATTTACTGAGAAATATGTTATTTGTATTTTACCTTTATCGAATAATACCTAAAATGTATAATTATGAAATTCAATAAAATTTTCCTTTCAGCAATATTTCTTTGCATGTTTACTTTTGGCTACAGTCAGAACAACACATCCATTAAACCAGTTTTAAATGCATATTTAGGACTTAAAGAAGCTTTGGTCGCAACTAATAATGAACAAGCTATTACTAGTGCAACTACTTTAGTTAAAGCTTTGTCAGCTGTGAATACGGCCGACTTAAATGCCGCTTCTAACAAAACCTGGGGTAAGCTATCCAATGATTTAATAAATGCTGCTAAGTTAATTCAAGCGTCTAATGATATTAGTGTTCAACGAGATCAATTCGTTACACTATCATCAAATATGTATCTTCTTGTTAAAGAAGCCAAAGCTGATGTTCCAGTATACTATCAATTTTGTCCAATGGCCAATAAAGGCAAAGGTGCCAATTGGTTAAGTTTGGAAAACAAGGTTAAAAATCCATATTATGGCAGTAGGATGCTTTCCTGCGGTAAAGTGGTTGAAACCTTATAATGAGTTTGATCATATTGTGCAGTTTTAAAGCCATATTTACAATAATTAATTACCTTTGTAATTGATGAAAAAACTATTCTTATACTTACTTTCTTTTATTTTTATTATTACCTCTTCGGGTGTAATGGTAAACATGCATTATTGCATGGGAAAGCTTGCAGGAACTAGTATGAGTTTAGTGAGCAATACCACAAAAAAATGCGATAAATGTGGTATGGAAAAAACCAGC
>CAXNDZ010000061.1:0-10588 GCA_964201225.1 Chitinophagales bacterium
AGCCATTACGATCATGTTAGAACGAATATCATTCACTGCTTCTGGTTGACGAGCAATACTTTCTACCGCTCCTTTACCAATTAGACCGATGCCAATTCCAGCACCGATAGCAGCTAATCCAGCGCCGATTGCGGCAACACTTCCTACTATCATTTTTTACGTTTTAATTGTTAATGAAAAAAAATTTATAAATATTATTAATGATGTGCTAATTCTTTGTCTGCTCCCTCAGTTGCTGGATGATGATCATGATGCGCTTCTTCCGAAGCCATGCCAATATACATAGCAGTGAGCATTGTAAAAATGTATGCTTGTAAAAAAGCAACTAGCAATTCTATCAAGAATATAAAAATTACAAATGGCACTGCTATTGCAGCTGCATAAACAGTTTTAAAAATGAAAATCAAACAAACCAAGCTCAATACCAAGATATGACCCGCAGTGATATTTGCGAATAATCGAATCATCAATGAAATAGGTTTGTTAAACACCCCAATTAATTCAATAGGTGCTAAAAATAATTTCATAGACCAATGCATTCCTGGCATCCAAAAAATATGCTCCCAATAGTTTTTATTAGAACTTAAGTTCACCACAATAAAAACACATACCGCTAACGTCATGGTAAAAGCAATGTTACCACTCACGTTTGCACCGCCTGGGAACAAAGGAATTAAACCTAAAAAGTTATTGGTTAAGATCAAAAAGAAAATAGTCAATAAAAACGGCATGTACTTTGCGTAACGCTTTGCGCCAATGTTGGGTAGTGCGATTTCATCTCGAACAAATAAAACAATCGGCTCCATGAAAGATTGTAATCCCTTAGGTGCTGAGGTAATCCCTGTTTTTTTATACGCTCTGGCTGCAGTTAGAATAACCAATAACAAAATAATAACGGATATAAATAAACTGGCCACATTTTTTGTGATAGAGAAATCCCATAATTTTTTACTCGCTGCTATATCAACTTCACCCGCCTCATTTAAAATTTTTGTTTTACCTGCGACCAACTTGTAATCGAAATTACCCTTGTATACCGCTGGCTCATGATGTTCGTCGACTAGTTTTGCTGAAGAAAAAACTTCAAATCCTGCTGGTGTATATAAAATTACAGGTAATGCAATAGAAGTATGCCCCCATAAATGCCAACTATGATCGTCTTTGATATGTTCTAAAATGGTTTCAGTAACATTAAAGCTACCCTCCTCTGTTTTAGCATGCTCCGCACTAGCTGTAGCTGGTTCGCTTGCTAAAATTTTTGTTGGTTGCAACAAAATAAAAAGGCTAAAACACAATGCCAGTATTGATTTAATAGGTCTTAGGGCCATACAGATCTCAAAATTTGGTGCAAAGATAGTAATATTCCCCTTGAAATTGCAGAAAATTGAATAGAAATTGCACTTAAAATCGGGAAAAATTATTGAATACAAATGCTTGTAAATCAATTACTTAATTTAATTGATTGATTTTTTATCCTTGAATTGCATTTCATTGAGTTTTGCATAAAAGCCCCCCAATTGAAGTAGCTCGTCATGTGACCCCATTTCTTGAATCTTTCCTTTATCTAGAACGATAATTGTATCAGCTTTTCGAATGGTGGATAAGCGATGCGCAATCACGATGGAAGTGCGCCCTTTGATCAAAGTATCAATGGCTTTTTCAATGAGTCGCTCGCTTTCCGTATCAATGGAGGAAGTCGCTTCATCTAAAATTAATATCGCAGGATTGTATAATAGCGCACGTATAAAACTCAATAACTGCCGTTGCCCCATGCTCAAGGTGGCACCACGTTCCATTACTTGGTAATCATACCCTCCAGGCAAACTCAAAATAAAATCATGCATGTCAATCATTTTTGCGGCCGCATGCACTTGCGCCACAGTTATATTATTGTTGCGAAGCGTGATATTATCATAAATAGATCCTGAAAATAAAAACACATCTTGTAATACCACACCCACGGAAGCTCTTAAAAAATCCAAGGAATAATTTTCAATGGGTTGGTCATCCAACAAAATATTGCCCGACTGATAAGGATACAAGCGATTCAAAATACTAATGACCGAAGTTTTGCCACTCCCCGTTTGGCCAACAATCGCAACAGTGGTTCCTGAAGCAACTGAAAAACTTAAATCATTTAAAACCCAGTTATCCCCTTCATAGGCAAATTGGACATTTTTAAATTCAATCTTACCATAAACTTTTTCAGGGCAAAGTTGCCCTTCGTTTAATGTAATATCTGTATTATCCAAAACTTTAAAAACCCTTTCAGCAGCCACCATCCCCATTTGCAGAACATTAAATTTATCTGCAATCATGCGCAAGGGCCTAAAAATTTGATTTAGAAATAAAATAAAAGCAACCAACATTCCTGCATCTAAACTTTGGTCTGCAACCCACCATACAATTAAACCGATACTTAAGGCCAGTACCACTTCCACTACAGGGAAAAAAACGGAGTATGCAAATATCGCTTTGATATTTGCTGACTTATGTCCTTCATTTATTTTTTCAAACTTAGTCATTTCTTTTTCCTCTGCTGCAAAAGCTTGTACCACCGCCATTCCTGAAATATGTTCCTGCACGAACGCATTTAATGCAGCAACTGCATTGCGCACTTGTATAAAACTTTTATTGACACTTTCTTTAAAAAAGTAAGTAGCAATCAACATAATTGGGAATGGAATTAAACATATTAATGTCAACTGCCAATTAATAAAAAACATAGTTGCCAATGTAACAATGATGGTTAAAAAATCCGCAAGAATTGGAATTAATCCATCCGAAAAAATATCATTGATACTTTCAATATCATTAATGGTACGTGTCGTTAATGTGCCAATTGGCGTTTTATCAAATTGCCTCATTTCCCAATGCATCACTTTATCGTATACTTTATTACGTAAATCACGAATCACTTGCTGGCCCAACCAAGACATTCCAAAAGTGAACATAAACCGAAAAATGGTTTCTACTACAATAAATGCCACCTGAAAAAGGGTGATGCCGATGATTAATTGTATCGCCGAATCGAATGCGTTTTGGGGTAAGAAAAAGCGAACCCATTCAGGCAAAATGGTAGGCTTCCCAATAGCCGTATTCACCGTGAGCTGAATTAAATAAGGTCGAATCGGGGTAAAAAAAGCAAGAACAATAGCCAATAGGAGGTTACCTATAAATAGGTATCGATAAGGTTGCACAAATGAAAATACCCTTTTTAAAAGGGGATAATTAAAAAATGATTTGGGCTGTTTCATCGTCATAAGCTACAAAGTTACACTATCTATGTGTTGTATGTAAAAATCCTGTTTGATTGTCGTATTTTCGTATTAAGATGGATTTATCCGAACTACATAACGAAGCCAAAATCGCATCGAATTACGATTTAAATGAAGAACAAGAAAATAAAGAAATTGTTCGTCAGTATCGAGCATTGCTCAGAGCCATTCGAGAAAAATTAAAAAAAGGGGATAAAGAATTATTACGTACTGCTTTTGAAATGGCCACCCACGCGCATAAAACCATGCGCCGTAAAAGTGGGGAGCCTTATATTCTACACCCTATTGCAGTTGCTATGATTTGTGTGGAAGAGATTGGATTGGGTGTTCGAAGCACCATTTGCGCATTATTACACGACACGATTGAGGACACTGATTTAACTTTAGATGATGTAAAGAATGAATTCGGAAATGAAATCGCAAAAATAGTTGACGGGTTAACAAAAATTTCGGGCGTCATGGATGCCAATAGTAGCCAGCAAGCCGAAAATTTCAAAAAGATTTTATTGACCTTAACCGATGATCCTAGGGTGATATTAATAAAACTGGCGGACCGCTTACATAATATGCGTACCCTAGATTCAATGAAGCAGGAAAAGCAATTAAAAATTGCTTCTGAAACAATATGGGTATATGCGCCATTGGCCCACCGCATGGGTTTGTATAATTTAAAAACAGAGTTGGAAGATTTATCCATGAAATACATGGAGCCAGATACCTACAAAGAGATTGCAAAAAAATTAGCGGAAACCAAGAGAGAAAGAACCAAATACATCAACGAATTTATCCGCCCATTAAATGAAAAATTAATACAAGAGGATCTTGAATTCGAAATGCATGGTCGTCCCAAAAGCATTCACTCCATTTGGAATAAAATAAAAAAGAAAGGGGTTAGTTTTGAAGAAGTGTATGATTTATTTGCGATTCGCATTATTATAGATGTGCCGTTGGATAAAGAAAAAGAAGCTTGTTGGAAAGTGTATTCCTTAATTACCGACGAGTATCTGCCCTCCCCAGAAAGATTACGAGATTGGTTAAGTAATCCTAAAAGTAATGGATACGAAGCCTTACATACCACTGTAATGGGGCCTCAAGGAAAATGGGTCGAGGTGCAAATCAGAACCAAAAGAATGAATGAAATTGCAGAGAAAGGATTAGCTGCTCACTTTAAATATAAGGAAGACTCTCAAAATGAAGATCGATTTGATAAATGGTTTGTTCAAATTAGAGAAGCGCTTAGCAACCAACAAGAAGAAGGCATTGATTTTTTACAAGATTTTAAAACTTCTTTTTTAGCAGAGGAAATTTATGTGTATACACCCAAAGGGGAAGTAAAAATGTTGCCCATTAACAGCTCGGCCTTAGATTTTGCATTTTATATACATACTGCTATTGGGTCCAAATGTATTGGGGCTAAAGTGAACCATAAATTAGTGCCCATTAGCCATAAATTACGCAGCGGGGATCAAATTGAAATCATCACGAGCAATAAGCAAAAGCCCAATGAAGACTGGCTGAATAATGTGGTGACCGCAAAGGCTAAAAATAGTATTAAAGATGCACTGCGGGAAGACAAAAAAACAATTGCAGAGGAAGGCAAATATACTTTGCAACGAAAATTAGAAAGTATTGGCGCACCTTACAGCCCTTATAATATTGACCAATTAGTCAATTACTATAAACAGCCGAGTCAACTTGATTTGCATTTTAAAATTTCAAAAAAACAAATTGACTTAAAGGAATTAAAATTATTCTTGGTATTAGGTGACAAAATTGAAGCGCCGAAGCCTATTCATGTTGCTCCCGAGCCTGGTCAAGAAACAAATACGAATAAGTTTGTTCCAAAAAAGGAATCAGAACTGATCATCTTTGGCGAATCCAGCGATCAAATAAAATACAGTTTGGGGAAATGCTGCAACCCTATTCCTGGGGATGACGTGTTTGGATTTGTGAGCACAGGAAAAGGTCTAATTATTCATAGAACCAGTTGCCCCAACGCCACCCAGCTATTGGCAAATTATGGCCATCGGGTAGTAAAAACCAAATGGGCAAAAAATAAAGAAATTTCCTTCCTTACAGGACTTAGTATTGTGGGGATGGATGATGTGGGGGTGGTGAATAATATTACCACCATTATCAGCGGAGAGCTTAAAATTAACATTGCCGCCATTACCATCGAATCCAAGGACGGCTTATTCGAAGGCACCATCAAAGTATATGTCCACGATAAAGACGAACTCGAAGTACTGGTGGAAAAAATTAAATCGGTGAGTGGAATACAACAAGTTAACAGATTTGACACCGAAACTGTGTAAAAGTTAGTTCAATTAATAATAGTTTAAATAGGTAATCAACTTGTCAACACTTATTTTTGTGTTCTCAAATATTAATCCATGGTAGATGTAATTTTAGGACTTCAATGGGGTGACGAAGGAAAAGGTAAAATTGTTGATTATTTTGCACCCAATTATGATGTGGTCGCAAGATTTCAAGGAGGCCCAAATGCGGGGCATACTTTATATGTGAATGGCACTAAAATGGTTTTACACCAAATTCCTTCTGGCATTTTTCATCAGGATAAAATAAACATCATTGGCAATGGCGTGGTGCTAGATCCAGTTACATTAAAAAAAGAATGTGACGCCGTTAAAGCAATGGGCGTGGATGTTAAAAAAAATCTTTTTATATCAGAGCGAACTAATATCATCATTCCTTCACACCGCGCACTTGACAAAGCATCTGAATTGTCAAAGGGGGATGGTAAAATAGGCTCCACGTTGAAAGGCATTGGCCCCGCTTATATGGATAAAACTGGCCGTAATGCAATAAGAGTAGGAGATTTACTAAGTAAAAATTTTATTAGTAAATATATTGCGCTACGCATGAAGCATCAAAAAATACTAGATAGTTACAATTTCAACGAGGATATCAGTGAAATGGAAACGGAATTTTTTGAAGCCCTTGAGTTTTTAAAAACATTAAACATCATCAACTGCGAATACTTTATTAATGATCAAATTTCCAAGGGGAAAAAAGTATTGGCCGAAGGTGCACAAGGATCTATGTTGGATATTGATTTTGGTACTTTCCCATTTGTCACTTCATCCAATACTATTTCAGCAGGCGTTTGTACTGGATTGGGTATTTCTCCAAAATTAATTGGGGAGGTTTTTGGTATTTCTAAAGCCTATTGTACTAGGGTGGGTGGCGGTCCATTCCCTACCGAATTACATGATGCGAAAGGCGAAGAACTTCGTAAGATTGGAAGTGAATTTGGCGCCACCACCGGAAGACCACGTCGCTGTGGTTGGATTGACCTGGTTGCCTTAAAATTTGCCTGCATGATCAATGGTGTAACACAAATTATAATGACTAAGGCGGATATACTAGATTCTTTTGCAGAATTAGAACTAGGTGTTGCTTATGAAATGGAAGGAAAACAAATTGACTATGTGCCATTTCAAATTGTAGGTACACCCATGACCCCTATTTGGAAAAAAATGGCTGGGTGGAACACCGATTCTACAAAAATGAAAAATGAAAAGGAATTACCTGCAACTATGAAATCATATATAGAATTTATTAATAGTTACCTTGGGGTACCCGTTAAATATGTTTCTAATGGACCTGGCAGAGACCAAATAGTACATTTATAAACTATTAGTTGTTGCAACAATACTCATTTTAGAAAGTTTTAAAAATTATAAAAAAAACACGCTGTTTTTTTGGTAAATAAAAATTTAGTTTGAAAATTTACATTGTAATTTTGAAAGACTTATGGCAGTGAAAATCGCAAAAGAAAAGAAAAGTAAAGAAGTAAAGCCTACGCAAAATAAAGCGGCTATTCTTAAACCTATATCCAAAAAAAAGGTAGCTGACGAGGAGGATGATTTGGAGGAGGAAGAAACAGTAAATGATGATTGGGAAAAAGCCGAAGACGATAGTTGGGATCCCGACTTCGAAGAATTTGATATGCCAAAAAAATCAACGAAAGCAAAAGGAAAATCAAAAAAAGAAGACGACGATGATGATTTCTCTTTAGATGATGATTTAAAAAGCTTAGATGATGACGATGATCTATTCGATGACAAAGATGAGTTAGACGACTATTAATTAAATCGACACTTAGTCCCTTATTTTATACAAAGATTGTATGGAGGCCTGTAAAATTTCATTTTTATGGGCCTCAAATATTTCAAGCTTATCCTTTGGTAGGATTAATTCAAAAGATTTTCCAGTAGACAATACTTTTTCAATTTGCGGATTTAAGTTCATTAGCTTTTCAAGCGGAAAGGACACAAACTGCGCTATGATTTGAGCACTATACCTTCCTTTTATTTCCAGTCTGGCTAAATTATCATTAACGGCCTCCTTTTTTTTAATTAAGGTGGGTTTATTTAAATAGCTAACCAAATTGGTTTGATCTGATTCAAAAACATAAATGGTTGCAATGAATTTTTTTACATGGTCCCTGGTTTCCAATGGCAGTTGATACTGCAAGGCCCAAAAATCATTTGTTTTCATTTTCTTAATCGTCTGTCTTAATCGGCCTGCACCGCCATTATAAGCTGCAACCACCAATAACCAATCTCCAAACTCATCAAACAGCTCCTTTAAAATGGTGGCAGCTGCTTGCGTACTTTTTTCATAATCGGTGCGATCATCATTGGGCGTTAATTTTAATCCTAATCGGGTCGCTTCCGCTGGCATAATTTGCCATGGACCAACTGCACCTGCGGACGAAGTCACGTCCGAGCTCAAATGACTTTCAATCACACTTAAATATTTTAGTTGCGTCGGTATCCCTTTGCTTTCCAATATGACATCATATAAATTAAAGTAAGGTTTGGCCCATGTTTTCATTTTCCGCAATTCCGCTCCTTGCTTATCCATATAGGTTTGAATAAAACTGATGGCTTTTTCATTTAATGTATATTCCAAAGGCCCTTTTTTAACATCCACTGCACTTGCCGAAAACAAACTTGTAAAACCTACCCTGAATTGAATGGTGGTATCCTCCAATTTTTTTTGAACAGCTACATTGACAGGCTTAACCGTATCGTAATGATGATACCCTGCCCCATTGACCTGTAATTGAATCAATGATAATAGCGCAATAATATAAAAGATGCTCTTAGGTTTCATGATTGACAAATGCTATGCAATTTTAGTTTCCATGACAGCTTCTGAAAATTGTAATAACCCCGCTTCATTAAAAGCTGCACTCATGACCTGCAAGCCAAAAGGCATTCCATTGGAGTGTTTAAAAAGCGGCAATGAAATAGCAGGTATCCCTACCAAGTTTGCATACACGGTATAAATATCCGCTAAAAACATTTCAGTGGCTGTGTGATTATTTGTGCCTAAGTTAAATGCAGTGGTTGGCACTGTGGGACAAACGAGTAGGTCATATTTCTTGAACAATTCATTGGTTAAATCCACTAACTGTTGTCGCACTTGTTGTGCTTTCGTAAAATAGGCATCAAAATAACCCGCACTCAAAACAAAGGTCCCTAATAATATACGCCTTTGTACTTCAGCACCAAACCCTTCCGTTCGACTTAATTTATATAAGTCAGTTAAGTCAGCCATCGGTTGACTTGTTCTATGTCCAAATTTTATGCCATCAAATCGCGATAAATTACTAGAAGCTTCGGCCGTCGTTAATACATAATACGTCGGCACCAAATAATTAAGCAAAGGGAAGTCAATTGCTTCTACGCTATAACCAGCTGCTTTTAATTGATCCAAGTAAGCAATTGTTCGATTTTTAATTTCATGATCCAAACCCGGATGTGAAAGAGTTTCTTTAAAGTAAGCCACTTTTTTAGGGGTCGCTTTATTTAATTCATTTGCATATTGGGGTACCGCTTTTGAAGATACGGTACTGTCAAATTCATCCTGCCCTGCGATTACTTCAAGCACTAATGCAGCATCATTGACTGATTTTGAAAAAATACCTATTTGATCAAAGGAAGATGCATAGGCAATTAATCCATACCTTGAAATACGACCATAACTTGGCTTGAGTCCAATCACCCCGCAAAAATCTGCAGGCTGCCGCACTGAACCACCAGTATCTGATCCTAAACTCACCATACACATTTCTGATTGAACGGCTACTGCAGATCCGCCGGAAGACCCGCCTGGAACTTTAGTAGGATCCAATCCATTTTTTACAGGACCGTACGCTGAATTTTCATTACTACTTCCCATCGCAAATTCATCACAGTTTTGACGACCAATAATAATGGCTCCTTCGGAAAGTAATTTTTCGATGGCAGAAGCAGAATAAACTGCCGTATAATTTTCTAGTATTTTTGAGGCGGCACTTACTTTGTGCCCTTGATAACATAGCACATCTTTAATACCGACTACTACCCCATGTAATTTACCTAATGATGCTCCCGTGGATTTATTTTGTATACGCAAATGATCTAATTCAATGGCGCGCTGTTTTGCTTCCTGCGTAAATACCTCTAAAAAGGCATTGAGATTTTCATGGCGCGCAATTTGATCCAAGTAATAATCCACTGCTTGTTCGCAAGACATGCTTCCTGCTTGTAAAGCAGTATGGTAGTCTTTGATTGTAGTAAAACGAAACAAAGGCTAAAATGTTAATTGATAAAAATTAGATTGGCCATCCCTGGTATGCCAAAAAACTAAGAAGCTTTCTCGTCTTTTTCTTTGATACCTTCTTCGATTTCTTTTTTTACATTGTTTTTAGCATCGTTGAATTCACGGATACCCTTTCCTAATCCACGCATAAATTCAGGGATTTTTCTTCCGCCAAACATCACTAAAATAACCACACCAATAATTAATAATTCTTGAAATCCTAAGTTGCCCATAATGTTAAATTTAGAATATTAAAGGTAAGGTAATTATAAAATAGAAAGCACACTATTTTTAAGGTTTCCCGATAATAAAAATCAGTATAAATCATAAAAAAACCGCCCCGAAAATCGGAGCGGTTCAATTTATTAGCTATTGCTTTACCTTTAAGATGGTAAACGCATTTAGAATCTTTTTTCCTTGATACGAGCGCTCTTACCGCTTCTTTCTCTTAAATAGTACAATTTAGCACGACGTACTTTACCAGACTTGTTCAATAAGATAGAATCAATGTTGGGTGATAGGATTGGGAATAAACGCTCAACACCTACGCCATCAGAAATTTTACGTACTGTAAATGATGCAGTAGCGCCAGTTCCTTGGGTCTTAATTACATCCCCACGGAAACTTTGGATACGCTCCTTACCACCCTCTACAATTTTGTAGTTTACGGTAATATTATCACCAGCTTTGAA
>CAXNDZ010000062.1:0-10520 GCA_964201225.1 Chitinophagales bacterium
ATGAGTTCAAGAAAATATAATTGTTGTGCTTTTTGTGGTGCTTCCCATAATATTTTTTCTGCTGGAATTTTCGTTAATATTTCTTGTACCAATCCTTCACGCACTTCCCCACTACCCCTGTAAATGCCAACATTGCCGGCTTCTCTAGCTTCCGCAATCACATAAGATGCACCTGCGCTTAATTCAGCACTCATTAATTCAATCCATTTGTAGGGAGGAATAATATGTGCAGCATCCTTGCTTCCTACTTCACTATATACGGTTGCAAATTTCATAATCTTTTCAATGTACCCACATTTTTCACTGTGTGGAATATTAATAGAACCATCACTTACTTCAATGACATCGATTTTGTAATCCTTACACATAGCGATATAATCATCCAACTGATTGCGAATTAAAAAAGCTTCAAATAAGGTACCTCCAAAATAGACCGGTAAATTATGTGACTGATACAATTCAATTTTTTTTCTTAGGTTAGGTGTAACGAAGGAAGTGCCAAAACCTAATTTTATGATATCCGTATGCGGCAAAGCCACGCTTAAAAAATTTTCGGCCTCCCCATAACTTAATCCCTTATCCATCACCATTGTTAAACCATGTTTGCGGGGCTGGGCAGTTCTTTCGGGGATTTGAGTTAAATTAAAATTCATAATTGTATAAAAAATATATTGTGGTACAAAGGTAACTAATTTTATTTACCCATTTTTTGCTTTCTTATATTTACCTATTAACTCAGTTACTTTATTGTCTTGAATAATTTCTGGATAAAATTTCAAAAACTTTTTTAACCATTTCGTTGATTTGGATAAGGCCATCTCTAATTGTAGTAGTCCATCCGCTGATTTTTTCATCATAAATAAAATGGCACTGCGATAATAGATAAATAAAATTTTTCCCTGGGTAGATATATAAGCCAATTCCGTTTGCTCAAGTGCTACTTGTAATTGTCCACTGGATACCAAACATTTAATTAAATACTCCCAACCTGCAATTTGCTTGGGTTTGTTTTTTACCACAGTTCCAAAATAATAAGCTGCTTCCTTGTGTTGGTCCATATTCATATAACATTCACCCATTAAAATATAATACTCGTTGATATGCTTATGAATACGAATTGCATGCTCTAATTGCTTAATGGCCATTTCCCATTGCGATTCCAACATATAGGTAATAGCAATTTTTTGATACAACCTACTGTCGTCTGAATTTAAATGCACTGCCTTTTTATAATGAAACCTTGCTTGCGCATAATTTTTCATACGGTGATGACAATGTCCAATGGCCTCATATATTACATCCTCGGGACGCGATAATTCTAATACTTTTTCTAACGCTTCAATGGCCTCCTTATATTTTCGTAATCTTAAAAAAGCATCACCCATATTACGATAAGCATAATCAAATTTTTCATCAATCACAATTGCGAATTGATATGCATCTATGGCCTTCTCATGTAATTTTAAACCTTGATAAGCTGCAGCCAAATTGAACCAAGCCAATGCGTTGTATGGTTGCTCGTCAATTAATTTTTGATGCAGCCGAATACTTTCCTCATTACGCCCTGTAAAATCGGTCCAGAAACAAATTTTATATAAGGCTTCTTCATTGTTCGGTTCTCCCTCTAATACCAACTGCAAACAATCAAACACCTTATCAAATGCTTCATGATCGTCATATACATCCGCTAATTCTAATAAAAGTTCGGTTCGTTCTTGACCAGTAAATAAATGCAATGCTTCTTGTAACAATTCAATGGCCATTGCCGTTTGCTCCAAGGCCATGTAGGCATCTGTTTTTAAAATATACAAATTCATATCCTTGTGATCATATAAGGCTGCCGCATCTAATAAGGTAAGTGCTTCTTTGTATTTTCTGGTCGCCAAAAGTAGGTCCGCTTTTTTGATCATTAATAAGGCAGAAAATGGATATTGGTTTAAAGCTAAATTAGCCGCTTCAATGGCTTCAGCCACTTCATCCTTCTCATCCAAATGTTCAATGATCTTTTCAAAGTCATCCTCTTCGATGTAGGCATTGGCCCTGCCCAATATTAAATTTTGGTAACGTTGCATTAACTCCTGAATATCCCTAGCTTCCTCCTCTTCTTCGTGTGGATTAAACATAATAATGATTATTTACAGGTTAGTAAGGTATTGATTATCAATGTTTTAAATTATTATTGATCGATCAATCACCGCTTAAATAAATATACAAACAACCCCTTAATAATCAATATTTTATTGTTCACATAGCCCCTAAATAAAGGTTAAAAATATTTTTTATTATGAAGTTCAAAAAATACTACCTTCGTAGACGAATGCGTATTCTAAAAAACATATTATTAGTGACTTGTATAATAACCGGTTTGGTTATTTCAGTTAGCACTTATGCGAGTACGGTAATCACCACTACTTTAGAAACTAGAAAAGTAGAAGAAAAGTATTCTTTAAAAAACTTAGGAAGTATGGCACGCAAAACAGCGAGCTTTTATACTTTAAAATCAAGTTTAGAATTTAAAGGACTTAGCACCATAAGCAATAGTAGTAATGCCGCCTATTTAAAATATAACAAAGGAAATATTTCTTATGTAATTCCTTATCGTTATAAAGTTATCTTGCCTAGATTCAAAGCACCTACACGTATTCAGCCTTAGTATTTAGTATTAGTTTCAAACAACGCATTCAGTATTACTAGTGCGCACTTATTAGCACAACCTTATTACGGGAATAAGCGCCTAGCTTACTTAACTTAATCAAGTATTTGAAATTCCGATTTATTAATTTGAAATTGATTCAATGTGATGGGACTAAGATCCAATAGGGTCGCCATATATTTAATGACTGGATCATTTTTATTGATAATACTATAGCCTAAAACTAAGCCTTGTACCTCCTTAAATGCAAATTCAAATGTAGTCACTGAAGGTATTAAGTCAGGTGTATAATAAACTTCATAAACAACCCCATCACTCAATTCAAGCTTCACTTTTTTGCAATGATAACCAAGTAAGTTAAGGGTATCCCCTGTAACCTCCTTCATTGAAATTAAAGTTGCCAAGCTTGCAGGCGGATAAATTATTTCTTGTAAATATTTATTATTACCTACTTCCTTTGTAACAATCGCTTTTTCCTGTTGAAGATTAAAAATTAAAGTTTGCACCAACTGGGGTGTCGCTAAAATTGTTTTACATTGATTCCCTTTGATCAAAACTTTTTTTGAACCAATAGCTACCCATTCACTTTTTTGTTGCTGTTGAATATTAAATTGAATCGTACACTCCCCTAGTACTTTGGCTTGTGCATGCGCATAGGCGCTTACAAATAAAACGCATACAATAAGGGGGATATGTTTGAAGTTCATTTACTGATATAAAAAAAGAGACCCTCCTGTAGGTTGGTCTCTTTTAAGTAAAAATGTTATTTTTTAGTCTTGTCCTTTAAGGTTTGCACCTTTTTTTGGGCATCTACCATTTGTTCGTATTTGCTTTGCCAATTACTTTTTTTCTTTGGCGTTTTTCTTTTCACATCAATATCTGCTAAAATTTTATCATGATTAATAATTACTTTTTGAATGACTAATTGCATTAATAAAGTAATGACGTTCGATACGGTATAATACCAAGTTAAAGCAGATGGCAATCCATTAAAAATGAAAAGTAACATGAATGGAAATATATAAGGCATGTACTTTAATGCTGGATTGTCCTGAGTAGGTGTCATTGCCATATTATAAATCGACATCAAGAAACTTGTAAATACTGCCAATAAGGTAAACAAACTGATATGATTACCAAAGCCCAATGGAATGGTAAATGGTAAAGTAAAAATTGAATCATAGCTAGATAAATCATGACTCCATAAAAAGGATTGCCCTCTTAAGGAAATAGCAGAATTAAAGTAACTATATAATGCAAAGAAGATTGGAATTTGTAATAATGCTGGAATACAGCCACCTAAAGGATTTACACCTGCTTCTCTGAACAACTTCATTTGCTCCATCGCGAAACCTTGTTGGTCATCACCCAATTTTTTCTTGATGTCATCAAGTTCAGGTTTTAATACTTTCATTTTAGCACTACTCAAAAAGCTTGAATAAGTCAAAGGAGAGGTAACTAATCTGATGAATATGGTAAGTAAAAAAATAACCCATCCAAAGTTTTTAACAAAACCTGCAAAAAAATCAAATACAGGCATTATAATATATTTATTAATAGGGCGAACAAAGGAATATAGGTCTCTTCCTAAGTTTACTATTTTTTCCATTTCAGGCGCTTGAGATTTTAATATTTGAAAATCATTAGGCCCATAGTACAATGAAAAATCAATATTCGCATTATCACCGGTCAACTTTGTTTGCAATTGCGACTGCATGGTAGCTAAGCCATTGCTGCTATCAATTTTACGTTGCCAATCTACTTTACCTGAAACAAAGCCTTGTTTGTAAATAATGGAAGTGGCGAAAAATTGCTGCACCAATCCAATCCATTGCACTGGCTTTTCAAACGTGTGTGTTGTGTTACTTGAAATATAATCAAACTCATTGCCTTCAGAAAAACAAATATTTGACATTTGACGCTCATATACTGAAGTACGCTCCTGTTGGTAAGAATGAACATCCCAAAGAAAATTTACTTGTTGGTTTGTAAACAAAGTTGACGCACCCTGTAATTGAATAGACCAATCTACATTGTATTTATTAGGGGCTAATGAAAATAAGTGACGTATCACTTTGCCATTAGGTGTTGTCCATACATACTCCAATTGTTGTATACCTCCTTTATTAGGTAATACATTCAAAGTTGTGAATAATACTTTATTCACCTGAGCGGTTTTATTATCACCTATATTCACTGAATAATTCAAGGAACTGCTATCCCCCAATTGTACCAATTGCTTTTGATTATTGCTATACTTTTTTAATGTAACGCCAACCACTTGTCCCCCTTTGTTACTAAATTTTACTTTTACTAATTCATTTTCCAATTCAGTGAATTGTTCTTTCACAGAATCTGCAATAACCGCAGCAAGAGCGCCCGCTTGTTTCGAAGTATCGGAAATGATTGGATTTTTGGTAGCTGCTGCTTTAGCCGCTTCCGCTTTTAACATCATAACGGAGTCATCAAAATGCTTCTTGTAAGCAGTCAAATCATTTTGTTGCTTGTTGGTGTACCAGAAATAAGTAAAAAATAAACCCGCTAACAATATAAACCCAATGACCGTGTTTTTATCTGTGTTCATTTGTGAAATTTTAACCGTATTTAACGAGGGCCAAAGATATCGTTTTTTTACAAATTTCGGCTGTATTTACCCCCCACCTGGTACAAGGCATTGGAAATTTGGCCTAAACTGCAATATTTGACGGCTTCCATTAATAGGGTAAAAATATTTTCATTATTTATGGCTGCTTTTTGGAGCTTTTTTAAATGAATTTCGGACACAGATTGGTTTCTTTTTTTAAATGCGTCCACATGCTGTATTTGCCCATTTTGTTCAACCGTGGAGGACCTAAAAATGGGTTGTTGATCGGCATTGTGTTTTTGTTCCTGATTCACAAAGGCATTAACCCCAATAATTGGAATTTCACCCGCATGTTTTTTAGTTTCATATAGCAAACTTTCCTCCTGAATTTTAGTACGTTGGTACATTCTTTCCATGGCGCCCAACACGCCCCCTCTATTATTTATTCGTTCAAATTCGCGCATCACCGCTTCCTCCACCAAATCGGTTAATGCTGTAATTAAAAAACTTCCTTGTTGAAAATTTTCCACCTTAGTAGTTCCTAATTCTTTATTAATAATTAATTGAATGGCTAGGGCACGCCTAACACTTTCTTCAGTGGGTGTAGTAATTGCCTCATCATACGCATTGGTATGTAAACTATTGCACTGATCGTATATTGCGTACAAGGCTTGCAGCGTGGTTCTGATATCATTAAAATCAATTTCCTGCGCATGTAAACTTCGACCACTGGTTTGTATATGGTATTTTAATTTTTGAGAACGCTCATTTGCATGATATTTATGTTTCATGGCATTGGCCCAAATTCTTCTTGCGACCCTTCCAATAACTGCATATTCTGGATCCATCCCATTGCTAAAGAAAAAACTCAAATTGGGAATAAAATCATCAATCGCAATCCCCCGATTCATAAAATATTCAACATACGTAAATCCATTGGCTAAAGTAAATGCAAGCTGTGTAATTGGATTGGCCCCTGCTTCCGCTATATGGTATCCAGATATGGAAATACTGTAAAAATGTTTGATTTTATTTTCAGCAAAATAAGCTTGCACATCACCCATTAATCTTAATGCAAAATCAGTTGAAAAAATACAAGTATTTTGGGCTTGATCTTCTTTTAAAATATCTGCTTGTAAGGTGCCTCTGATATTATTTAATACTTCCTTTTTTATGCTGTCATAAACAGCAGGCGCCAATACTTGATCGCCAGAAATGCCTAATAATTTTAAGCCCAAACCATTATGCCAATCATTAAAATTTAATGATTTGTTTACATTGCAATAGGCGGGTAACGCAACCCCTTTAAAAATTTGCTTTATTTTTTTATTAACCGTTGGCCATAATTTGTTCGCTGTAATATACTTTTCGCAAGCTTGATCAATCGCCGTGTTAAAAAATTGGGCCATGAGTATGGGCGCTGGACCATTGATGGTCATACTCACCGATGTACTTGCACTATTTAAATCAATACCACTGTATAATTTTTTTGCATCATCAATACTCGCGACACTTACACCTGCATTTCCAATTTTTCCAAAAACGTCTAATCTTTTTTCTGGATCATGTCCATACAAAGTAACACTATCAAAAGCAGTAGAAAGTCGAATGGAACTTTGCCCCTTACTTAAAAAATGAAAACGACTATTGGTTCTTTCAGGACTGCCTTCGCCTGCAAACATTCTGGTCGGATCTTCTGTAGTTTGCTTTAACTTAAATACACCGGAAGTATAGGGGAAATACCCAGGAAGGTTTTCCTTCAAATGCCACTCAGTAATATCGCCCCAATCCTTAAACTTAGGCAAATGTATTTTTTGGATAACTGTTCCTGATTGCGTCTCAAAACTTAAAGCATGTTTTACTTTTTTACCCTTGATTTCTGTTTCTAAAAAAGGTTGCTGGTAACTAGCTACCTTTTCGGGCCATTGTGATAATAGTTGTTTTACTTCAGGTGCAACATTTTGTTCTATAATCGAATTTGCTTTAAGGATTTTTTTATCGGCTTGTAGTGTATCCTCTTTTAATATTTGCTGGAAACAATACCATTTTGAAGCAAGATTTTTTTGATCTTCAATCCATTGATTATTTTTTTGAACCGCGGCCACAATTTCACCTAAATAATTATTTCGTTTATTTGGAATGGTGGGCGCTTTTACCACATTTTCATTATAAAGCGGCTCCCATGGGAGTGTCTGCCATTTTAGTTGATGTGTTTCCAATACTACCGCTGCCAAACAATTATACATTGCTTGCATTCCAGGATCGTTAAAATTAGAAGCAATGGTTCCGAAAATGGGCATATTTGTTATTTCACCAGACCATTGGTGATGGGAGCGACGATATTGTTTGCGCACATCTCTCACTGCATCCAAACCACCTGTTCGATCAAATTTATTGATGGCAATAATTTTTGCATAATCAATCATATTGATTTTTTCCAATTGGGTGGGTGCGCCAAACTCGGGCGTCATTACATACATAGGAATGCTAACAAAATCCACAATCGTAGCATCATTCTGTCCCACTCCTGCTGTTTCAATAATGATACTATCATAGCCTGCAGCGATACAAAGTTCAATGACTGCATCCATTGAATTGGCAATCGAATTTTTATCCGACCTAGTAGCTAAGGAGCGCATATATACATTGGGATGATCAATGGCATTCATACGAATACGATCACCCAATAAAGCACCTCCTGTTTTTCGTTTGGTAGGATCCACTGAAATGACCGCAATGGTTTTTTGTGGATTGGCTAATAAAAAATATTGCACGATGCGATCACAAACGGTTGATTTTCCTGCACCGCCGGTGCCCGTAAGTCCGATGATGGGAATATTTTTTTTACTCTTTTTTACAAGTTTTTTAATAGGTCCATTTTGCAATAAAGTAATGGCCCTGCTTAAATTACGTGGATCAATTTTTTTTGAAAAATTTAATTTGGGTAATTTATTTTTTGGAAAACTTTTTAATTCATAATTACAAAATTGAACTACCTCTTTAATCATTCCTTCAATACCTAATTGCAAACCATCCTGGGGTAAATAAATTTTAGTAATACCAATTTTTTCTAATGCCGCTGCCTCTTTGGGTAAGATAGTACCGCCGCCACCGCCCACAATGACAATGTGCTTGTACCCTGCTTCATTTAATAATTTTCTTACATAGGTGAAAAATTCAACATGGCCTCCTTGGTAAGAAGTGATAGCGATTCCTTGCACATCTTCCTCAATAGCAGCCGTTGCTATTTCAAGTGCCGATCGATTGTGACCAAAATGGATAATTTCAACTCCCTGTTCTTGCAAAACACGACGCATAATATTAATAGATGCATCATGACCATCAAATAAACTAGTGGAAGTGAGGATACGAATATTATTCATACCTCAAAGCTAACAAATGTTAGCAATATAACAAGCTAGCAATTACTTTTTTGCTTGGGCTTTAGCTGCAGCAATAAAATGGACAAATAATGGCGCTGGATGTTCCACCGTGCTTTTTAACTCTGGGTGGTATTGTACCCCAATAAAAAATGGATGATTGGGTAGTTCGATAATTTCAACTAAACCAGTAGCTGGATTCACTCCACTCGTCACCATACCGGCATCCTGAAATGCTTTTATATAATCATTGTTAAACTCATAACGATGACGATGACGTTCACTTATATCAGAAGTGCCATACATTTTATAGGCCAAAGTATCTTTTGTAATGGTGCAAGGGTAAGTACCTAAACGCATCGTGCCGCCCATCATAGTAATTCGCTTTTGCTCCTCCATCATATTAATGACTGGAAATTTTGAAAGCGGATCCATTTCAACTGAATGCGCTCCTGCATATCCTAAAATATTACGTGCAAATTCAATTACCGCCATTTGCATTCCTAAACAAATTCCAAAGAAGGGTAATTTATTTTCACGCGCATATTGAACCGCAATAATTTTTCCTTCAATCCCCCTGTTACCAAAACCAGGTGCCACTAATAAACCATCCAATCCAGACAATTGGGACTGGGCATTTTCAGCTGTTATATTTTCACTATGCACATTTACTACATTTACTTTCACTTCATTCATCGCACCTGCATGTATAAAGCTTTCTAGTATTGACTTATAGGCATCCTGTAGTTCAATATATTTTCCAATTAGTCCAATATTTACGGTTGCTTTTGGATGCTTCAATTTATCTAAAAAAATATTCCATTTAGCTAAATCAGGCTCCTTGGAATTTTGAATATTAAGTTTTTTCAAAACGATCAAATCCAATTTTTCTTTAAACATTAATAAGGGAACTTCATAAATAGTACTTGCGTCTAATGACTCAATTACATTGCCCGCTTTTACATTACAGAATAATGCAATTTTTCTTTTAATCTCATCATTTAAAGGATGTTCTGTTCTACATACAATCACATCTGGATGTACGCCTGTTTCACTCAACATTCTAACACTATGTTGTGTAGGTTTTGTTTTTAATTCCTTGGCCGCATTTAAATAAGGAATTAAAGTTAAATGCACCACCATTACATCATCTTCAGGCAACTCCCATTGAATTTGACGCACCGTTTCAATAAAAGGTGTGCTTTCGATATCACCTACGGTTCCACCAATTTCCGTGATCACCACATCAAATTTTCCATCCTGACCTAACAATAACATGCGACGCTTAATTTCATCCGTGATATGTGGAACTACTTGAACAGTTTTTCCTAAAAATTCACCTGCTCTTTCTTTATTAATTACTGTTTGATAAATACGGCCTGTGGTCACATTATTTGCTTGGGAAGTTGGACTACTTAAAAAACGCTCGTAATGCCCTAAATCTAAATCGGTTTCAGCACCATCTTCTGTAACATAACACTCGCCATGCTCATAGGGATTCAAGGTACCTGGATCCACATTAATGTAGGGATCAAACTTTTGAATAGTTGCAGTGATCCCCCTGGCTTGCAATAATTTAGCCAAAGAAGCGGCAATGATGCCCTTACCCAAACTACTCGTTACACCCCCGGTTACAAATACATACTTTGCCATATTATTAATGCTTCTTTTTTGAAAATAGCATACACCCAATAGCAAAATACTATTGTGTATAAACCAGTCTCAAAATGGTTAATTTACTTATTAGGACCTATCTTTATTTGGAAAAATTCTTAGAGGTCATACAAACCTACATCAAAAAAGGGGTGGAAAAAAATGATCCTACACGCCCAACAAAAAATGTTTATAACTGTTATTTAAAAGTGAACATCTTTACTAAAAACAACTAAAATAAAATGAAAAA
>CAXNDZ010000063.1:0-10490 GCA_964201225.1 Chitinophagales bacterium
TATTCAAAAAGATATCAGGAACAACAAAAGGAATTAGAATTAAAACATCAAATTGAATTAGAAAAAACGGATAAGGAACTCATTCAATTAAAAAATGAAAAATTAGAAACAGAAATTGAATTTAAAAATTCAGAATTAGCTTCTTCTGCCATGAATTTGGTACAAAAAAAGGAATTCATTTTAAAGATTAAAGAAACACTTCAGCATTTAAATAAAAGTGAGAAGGAGTCAATGGATTCGCAGGACCTAAAAAAATTATTACGCAGTTTGTCCGAAGAAGAAAAGCTAAATGATGAATGGGAGCAATTCTCTATACATTTTAACAACGTACATGGCGATTTCTTGATCAAACTAAGTGAAAAATATCCTATATTAAAAGCACATGAATTAAAATTGTCTGCTTATTTAAGAATGAACTTAACCTCCAAGGAGATTGCACAATTAATGAGCATCTCCGTACGTGGAGTAGAAATTAGCAGATACCGACTAAGAAAAAAATTAAATATCCCCACAGAAACGAACTTATTCCAATTCTTATTTGAAATTTAAATGTAGATTGATTGGTATAATTAGATGTAAAAATATACAAAAGAATATAATGAAATTGAAACACTTTGAATTACCTATCAAAATTGGTAGCAGATTAGTTCATAATGTATAAGAAATTACTACAATTTAATTTCACTAAGCTTTACACCAAATAGCTTTAGTGTTAAAGCATTTAAATCTATTTCATTTCCTTTTAAGTGAATCGTTTTTTGGATATGCGTTTGCGTGTCACCTGGAGATAATGCCATTGCAGGAGAGGACCCTTCTAACTCATAAAACTTACCCATTTGTTTACCATCCACAGGGCCATCGGTATAGGCGTTTAAAGCATCACCTTTAAAGGGTTCAGCCTGCATTTGCCATAATGAATTGACATAATCTGTTTTGCCTTGCGGTAAAGTAAACTGTATGATGGTTAACACCTTGTTTTGTGCATCATAGCTTGCTGCCATTGGCATTGCACGTAATGGAGAGATGCCTATTTTACTTCTTTGCTTTGCATCTGCTTTAAATAATAAGTATCCATTTTTTACTTTTAATCTTGTGGTATCTAATTTTCCGAAATAATCATCAGTTACAATTTTGCCTAATTTAGTTTCATCGCCTTTTTGATAAGGAACAAAAACAGTGGTATGATCATTCGCTTGCAACATACTCAAAACCCATATGGATAATTGGCCTGTATTTTTTGTCCACGGGAATTGACCTATATTTTTTACTTTGTTTTCTGTTTCAAATCCAACCGCTTTTATCGAAGCCCCTGTTTTTACACCAAGGGCATTAGTAATATTTTCAGTGCTTAATAATTTAATTTTTCTATTAACCTCCAAATCAAATTGTGTACCCGAATAATTTAATAAATGAATTTTTTTATTAAAGCTTGCCTCCGTATTCGTTGTAGCTATTAAATCAAAGCCTTCGGTATCAAGACTTGGCGGTACATACCAATTTTCAAATTTGAATTCGGTGTTGGGTTTAAAATAAATGGAGAATTGCCCACCTTCTGGTCCCAACCAAAATCTTTCTTCGCCGCCAAAGGCATTAAAATGAGGGGTTGGTTTGTTTGATGCAATCAAATCATGGTTAATCCATCCAAAACTAAATCCTTTATCGCCTTCGGCCGAGCTAGTCATGACACGACCTTGGTATTTTGGTAAAACAATTAAAGAAGCTTCTCCGTTTTTTAACAACACTAAATCCTTATGGTATTTTTTTAAAAAAGCGTGGTCGTAACCAAATGAACCTTTCTCAAATTTATCCGATTTACTTACTTGGGTATTTAAATTATTATAGGGCTTCTCTAAATAAAAATAGGCGGTTGAAGCCAACTCATCGGTTCGATAAAAATTCATTCCAAAATTTTTATTATCAAAAAATGGATTGTTGATGCCGCCTTCAAAATTGGTATCTAATAAGCCATAAGTAATGGGTGGATTGCCCTTTAAATTCAATATATCACTTGCGTCTTCTTGTTTAATGAAAAAAACAGGTTGAATATTTGCTCCATTTTTAACGAGTGTTCTAATTCTTTCTACCGAACTATTCCCTATTTGCTGAATGGTCACCTTACATTGACTTTGAAAATAAATAGGGTCTGGTACATGATATCTGTAAAAACAATACTCCCCTTTTTTATCATCCGAAATTAATGAGCCTTGAAACTGATCTTGGTATTCACCTTGTCCCCATCCTGTTCCAATATAGTCTTCCGTTCCAGTTCCTGAAAGTGTGGGTAATTTGCTATCGCCATCTAAATATACTTTCACCTCCCCTTCACCAAACCAGGTATCACGCAACATAGTATCACTAATCACTGAAATATTGGTTCCAATGAATCGTCCTTTACCATTGACCGTAGGTAAAATTTCAAAATCCTTACCCAGCGTTGTTTTTGGTACATGATGCCAGTAAGCATGAAAGTACATAGCATCATCAGGCACTTTTTCTGAAGTATAATTAATATCATACCAAACCAGCGCATGTGAACTTGATTCATTGACTAAAACAATTTTTGCTGCTGTCCTGAATGGCATTGGAATTGTAAAATTAAAGGAGCGACCTTCTGGATTTGAGAATAAGGCATTTTTATACGCTTTAGATTTACCCAGACCTAAACCAAAAAAATCGCCAATAGGTGCTGAAACTGCGGGTGTTTTACTTCCATCCCAATACATCTCAATGCGCACATGCTGCATTTGTTCAGCCGATTTTGGTATGGTCCCGCTTAACCACATGCGTCTCACAATACCAGCACCAGTAGCATCTAATAATGCAACTTTTTCACCAGCTTCTAGCGTGATAAATGCACGACCCTTTGCCCCTTTATTTGTTACGCCTGCATTGCCTTTGGCTCCTGTTGGATTTTCAGGGCTTACCCAAATCGTTTTAATTTGACTCGACGGTGCTTTGTATAATTCCTGTGCGAAATTTTTTGAAACGAACAGATTCATAACAAAAACTAAAACCAATAAATGCAGTTTGTTTTTCATATTTTAAATTTAGCAACAATTAGGAGAACCATCACATGATTTTATGACGGCTTCGGTAAGGCCTCTTTGAATTTCAAGTTCAGTGGCTTGGCGAATAGACGCAATTTTTATATTATAATGTAATGTGGCTCCGGCGAAGGGATGATTGGCATCCACTAAAATAGTGTCTTTATTTTTTTGCAATAATTTTGCTTCAGTTCCATCGGGTATTTGAATAAAATTTCCAATTCCAAAAGACTCAATATTTTCAAATAAGTTAGAGGAAAATGTTTTAATTAATTTTTCATTCATTGCTCCGTATGCATGCTGTGGGGCTAGCGTAATTTGAACTTCCTCATTTACCTGATGTCCTTCAAGCGCATCGGCTACCATTGGGAAAATAGCAATGGCACCGTGCACATACTCCTCTGGGTCAAAACCGAGGTTCGAAAAAACTTCGCCTTCTTCATCCACCGAAATAGTATAATGTATGCCAACGACTTTATTTTTTTCAACTTGCATTTTAACTAAGCTTAACTTTTAGTTCTTGCCCTTTCTTTAATTCAATTTTATTTTCAAAATGAAAAGTGAAGCTTTGGCCTTGCTTCACCAACTTTGCGTTTATCAATTTTTCTCCGATAGAAATTTTAGGTACAGAAAACGTTGCTTTGGCGTCAATGGTAATTTTATTTAAAAATAAATTGCCGAATTTAACTTTTAGTATTGCCGAAAAGTTTTTATCGCTTTGTAATTGTTCATAGGAACCCCAAGCAGTTGCTGATGTAAAAGGAATTTTACATTTTTCTGCATTTAATTTTGGTGCAAATTTTATATAGCCATTCGGCCCATCATAATCAAAGCCACATGCTGAAATAAATGTACCATAACTCGCCATCGCACGGGCATAGTGATCGCTACACTCAATTTCATTGAATGGATTTCGCTTTCCTGCATAGTATCGATCATGGATCATCCTTGTTAATATAAGTGCTTCATCTGTCATACCTTCTGCCATCATATGTGAAGCCACCTGATGTTCAAAGCCACTCATACACTCATGAAAGTAGCCTAGTTGCCAAGTGGTTTTTTCGCCATACGGTTTTGCTTCATTGCTTGGGTTGGTATTCATTACCATACCACCATCACCAGCTAGGGCATAAGGACGCCAGCCTCTTCGCTCCTTAATATAAGGTCCCACATCAGGTGTGAAATTATATTTCCATAATGCCTTAAGTGCTGAGATGGTTTTTTCTTTGTCAATGATTCTACCTAATCCCACCTGGTGTGCCCAACTTTGTCCATACACCTGATCAATATGACAGGTATTGTAGGATCCTAATTTTTCTCTTCCTTTAATCTCATCTGGTTTATGAATGAAATATTCCCCATTGAAAAGTTTTTCTTCCATGTTTTTAGTTCCATTGCTTACATAAGTCGCACAAGTTTTGGCAAAACTAGAATCATTCATTTCTATCGCCATTTGTTCACTCGCTTTTACTGCCGCAATGCATATTCCTACTAACCAAGCTATTTCGCCATCCCAAACTGCATCTAATGTATTTTCAATCGGCGTATCCTCCATGCCATCTCCATTTTTATCCTGATTTAAAACCCAGGTAGTCACCAACTTTATTTTATCCCAATTTTTTTGAAGAAACTTTTTATCAGGCGACATTTTGTGTTCCCTATATATTCTTAATATAGTGCCGGCCTGTCCATCAATCGCAGGGGTTTTTACTACTTCACCACGATACAACATCATTCCATCTGATTTCAAAGACAAACCTAAATCAACACGTTCTCTTGTGTCTCGCTCAATGGCAGGAAAAATGCGACCCACAGCTTGTGCATATTGCCAAACATGCGTACAGGTTCCTTCACAACAACCTACGCCCTCCCAAGCATAAAATCTACCAGATTCAAATCGATGCGCAGTGGTGGTTGCCAAAGTGGATATATTTAAAAATGTACGTTCTAAAAACCACCAAGGCAATGTTGAATCATACCACGTTTGTCGCCACAATGCAGTTTGTGTTGAAAGATCTGAAAAATGAGAAGCTACATATTTTACCACTTCAACTGCATTCTTAAATTGTTGGTTATAAAAACGGCCTTTACCCTGAATGACTGGATTCAAAGTCAAATTAGCAAAATGCCACGCAATAATATAATTAGCCTGAATAGTTTGCCCCGCTTTTATTATATGATTGGTA
This sequence comes from Chitinophagales bacterium, assembly GCA_964201225.1. Classification (GTDB taxonomy): domain Bacteria; phylum Bacteroidota; class Bacteroidia; order Chitinophagales; family Chitinophagaceae; genus Sediminibacterium. The sequence continues at coordinate 5,231 of CAXNDZ010000063.1, forward strand.
CATACGGAATTCATTAATGGTCCTTCTGAAACTAATTTTTCAGTTGGTAATAAAATTTCATCTGAAAAAGAGGAAGCAGTTAGTGGTAAAGAAAATGCAGTATTGACAATGCACTTGCCATTAACCGCAGCAATAGCCATTGTTCCATAATCCGCTTTCTTTTCCTGATTTTCAGTACCATTCAATTTAATACTACTATTTAAAATTGTGGAGCCATTATTAATTTCAGAAGTATTCAATCTTACATCGGTTTCCTTTTTTGATTTTGGCGATACTTTATTTTCTAACCAACCCAATAGGGAAACGGTGATGTCATTTTTTGTTTTATTTTTTATTGAAAAAGAATAAATCGTACAGGGTAGTCCAGAATTTTTTTCATCTAATGGAATAAAAGGAGAAAATATATCTGCTGTAATATCCAAACCTAAACTATGATCAATATAATGCAGCTTTGCCATTGGATAAGTGGCTTCAAATAAAATTTCATCCCAATCCCCTGCTTCTAATTTTTTTATGATTGTATTTTTTCCTGATACAATTTTAAATGCAAAACCTTGTTCAATGGGTCTGATATCTTTTGCAGGTTGAACATACGCGGATCCATCTTGCGGCCTAACTTTTTTACCAACATGTAAATCTGATTCCCAATCAATAGTCTTGGGATCAATCCCATTTTGATTTTCATTGAAAATATCCCATAACCAAAGCCTACCATCACCACCTAAGTATACAGTACCAGTGAAAATACCACCAATAGGCATACCAATATATTGTAACTCGTTTTTTGTTTTTTTATACGTCGTCACAAATCCCCTATGAAACAAGGACTTGATCCACTCCTGATTTAATTTTTTATCAATGGGTATATTATGCAATAATGGCGATTGCACAAATGGACCTGCAATAGCTTTTAAAGGAGCATGGTAAATGCCTGCAGTTAAGAGTCCTGAATTTTGAATAAACTTTCTTCTTTCCATGATGATCAATTAAAATAGTTCACTTTTTATTGTTGCGTATGCCCCTGCTTATAATGATTCAATAAGGCGTCCCCTCCAAAATCAGTTTTTAAATCTCTAATAACAGAGTGAATGTGATTTGCATTGTTTTGTGTATTATCATATTCAATAATGAAAGTGGGTCCTTGTAGGCGATAATAGGTAGGACTGCCAACTTGATTGATGGTAGTACCTGCCCATGCAAATAAAATATTATCTAAGCCAGCAGCTTGTATATCCTTGAGCATACTTTCAGCAAATAAATGGGTATACCTATTCACATACACTTTAATTAATTTCAATACCAAGGCTTGTTGATTTTCATTTAATTCTGTATACTTAAGTCCAAGTTTTGAATTTATATCTGCACTTCTTTTATCAAAGGTTAATATATCCTTATACGCAATGGTGTCAATAATTGCTTTTCGTAATTGCGCTGGATTTAATGAGTTAAGTACCTGAAACCCTTCCTCAGTTTCCTCTTTTAAAATTTCTTTGCCTTTTTTGGCTCCTGTTAGAACTACTGCAGGATTAGATCCCATGAATCCAGGTGTACCAGAAACAATCATTTTTTTATCAAATGAAAAATTGTAAGAAATATGATGCCCCTCAAAGCGCCATCCCCAAATTGTTTTATTAGACGGAATCCCGAAAATAGAAAAATGATAATTTCCTGGATCACGGTATTTATCTTCTGGCTTTCTGTTTTCTATTTCTTTTAAAACTACTTCCATCGCGACAATATCGGTTGCTTTTTTATAAGCCATTTCACTTAAACAGGCACGCAATAAAGCAAGCCCCGCTTCAGTTTGCTGTGCATTCATTTCATTAAATGTAATGCCTTTTCTTACGAATGGGACAAAATGAAAATTATACCGCTCTTCACTGTCAAAGGGGAATAAAGTGCCTGTTTTTTGTTCGGCACTTAATAAATCAATAAAGTTATTAGCTTTTTTTACTATGTCCTGCGCGTTTCCTATAAAAATAATTAAACAGATGTTTACAATTGTCAGAAATACTTTTTTCATTTTAATTTATTTATGGATAATCTAGCGGTTAATATTAATCAATTTAAAGCCGGCATGGCTTAATTATTTTTTTCTTTTATTTGCTTTAACAATAATTCCAAGGCTGCTACTTTTTCTGGATACTGGTTTGCCAAATTATTTTTTTCACCTATATCATCTTTCAAATTGTATAATTGAAGAATAGCTGCGTTACCAGTTTCAATATTGGTGGCACCTGACATGGCTTTCCCATTGGAAGGGGCTATGTATTTCCAATCATCACTTACGATGGCTAAAGTTCCAGCAGCATGTTCAATATAGGTATTACGCCCTTGATTGGTTTTACCTAATAATGCACTCATATGATTTTCACTATCTATAGCATCCCCACTAGGAATTTTAATTTTAAAATAATTGGCAAATGATGCTAGTAAATCTATCTGACTCACCAATGCCGGAGATACCTTATGTTGTACGGTGCCTGGCCAACTTACAATAAAAGGCACTCGATTACCTCCCTCAAAAATGCTAGACTTCCCGCCGCGTAAAGGACCCAGCGGCGTGTGGCCATTTAATTCAGTGATAGAACCATCTATATATCCGTCATTTAATACTGGACCATTGTCGCTCGAAAAAATAATCATGGTATTTTTTTCAATTCCTAATGCTTTTAGTTTACTTACAATTTCACCCACAATCCAATCCAATTGTAAAATAGCATCCCCCCTAAAACCTAGACCACTCTTGCCTTTAAACATTGTCGCCGGCATTCTAGGTACATGGGGTTCAGTAGAAGCAAAATATAAAAAAAAGGGTTTGCTTTTATTGCTTTCCATAAATTGCTTCGCCTTTTCTAAAAAAGTAAATGAAAGTTCTTCATCCGTCCACCTAGCCGTTTTGCCACCAGTCATATAACCAATACGACCAATATTATTGACAATGGTTTGATCATGTCCCTGTATTGGATCAGTATGCATCTTTAATAATTCAGGGTGCTCTTTGCCTGTGGGATCATCCCCCAATTTTTCTTTGTAGCTGACTTTTATAGGGTCATTTAAATCTAATCCTACCACATTACCATTTTCAATAAAAACAGTAGGCACCCTATCTGCAGTTGCAGGAAAAATATAAGAAAAATTAAACCCTACTTCATTGGGCCCAGGTTTTATGGTTGCATTCCAATTTTTTTGAACTGCTTCGCCTAATCCTAAATGCCACTTCCCTACAATGCCGGTTTGATAACCTGCTTGTTGAAAAACTAAGGGTAATGTGGTTTTATTTGCTGGAATAATTAAGGCAGCATCTCCAGGTAAAATTCCAGTCCCTTCCTGACGCCAAGGATATCTTCCAGTCATTAATGCATAACGAGAAGGAGTACAGGTAGCCGAGGTTGTGTGTCCATTAGTAAATACAATTCCTTGGTTCGCTAGTTTATCAATATTTGGGGTAAGTAGTTTTGTTGCCCCATTATAACTCACATCCCCATAGCCTAAATCATCTGCATAAATATATATTACATTTGGTTTTTGCTGTGAAAAAGCAAATTGCGCTATTAGTAAAGTGATTAATATGACTCCGATTTTTTTCATAGGTGGGTTATTTTATGCTAATGGCTAGCATAAGTGTAGCAATAGGAAACGGCGGTTTAGGTAAATATTCTTTGCCTTGTTACTTTTGCGCACTTAATTACATAAAATAAATTTAACGAAAATTGGGTTAGTATTGAAAAATGGGGCGCTTTATAATGCTACTATATGGATAGATGAATGCATTTTTGTTCCCTTTTTTGTTTATTGGAACATATTTAAATAGCATTCGTCAAAAAATATGGAAATTTTGGCTGTATTTTTGAAAAAAATATACAATATGAAAAAAGTAATCTTAGGGCTTCTTTTAACGGCTTCTCTTATTTCATGTAATAACGAAAGTGCAAAAAGAGAACAAATAGCTAATGACAATATTAAATTTTATGGCCATGTATGGGATGTGGCAATTGTTGAAGGAAGAGTCAATATATTAGATACTGCTTACAGTCCAGATGTGGTTTTACACACCGTGCCTGAAGTTAAAGGTGCCGCAAATGCAAAAGCATATTATGAAAACTATGTGACTGGCTTTACAGAAAGAGAATTTATCATTAAAGATATTTTCGCTCAAGGTAACAAAGTAACAAAGTATTGGCAGTTTAAAGGAGTACATTCTGGTAACTTTTTTGGCATACCAGCTACAGGTAAAAAAGTGGACGTCATTGGTTGTACCATTGCTACAATTGTGGATGGTAAAATTACAGAAGAAATAGATTTCATGGATAACTTAGAATTTTTTAGACAGCTTGGATTAATGCCTCGCTAAATTCAATATAACATTTATAAGTAAAGGCCATCTATCATTAGGTGGCCTTTTTTATGATTCTTTTTCAGCAAGACCTTTGATATATGCCGAAGGCGTCACGCCTTTTCTGTCCTTAAATGCATCAATAAATTTTGATCTAGATACAAAACCTGCATTGATTGAAATGGCTTCAATAGTAATATCTTTTGCTTTGCCCTCGTCTATATTTTTACATACATAATTAATACGCTGGTCATTTTTCCACTCACCAAATGTTTTGGAGAGCTCCTTATTAAAATAGTTGGATAAAACACGTTCTGATATTTTTAAATCAAAGGACATTTGAGAAAGTGAAAACCCTTTTTTAATAAATGGAAGTGTGGATAGATAAGGCTTTAGGGTGATATCTATATTTTCAAAATTTGTCGAAGGCGTAACTTTTTTTGCAATACTTGATTTTATATCTTCAATAATTCCTTCTGAATCATTTTCAATATTATAGGAAATATTACCATATAATACTTTGGGATTTAAAAACAGAATGAAGTTTTGGATTACAAACGCACCCCCGCAAATTCTAAAAAAATATAATTCTGAAAATAAATCAGTTGATTTGATATTTAAAAATGTGAATTGATGGTATAGCGTGGTCATATGACCTAGGCTATTAGAGGCAATTAATAAATGAATAAATATAAGTGTGTTAACCCACCTGCTGATAATAGTATGATTAGAGGGCACCATCCCATATTTATTAATAATAATTTTTGTACGATTCCTAAAATAAAAGAAGGATAATAAAGCGTAAAGAATTAAATGTATTGATCTCGAGTATAAAATAAATTCAAAACTGATAAAGTAAAAATTAAGAGAATAATCCTCTGTCACTTTTACAATTTGATGTGCTATTTCAAATTTTTTATCAAA
>CAXNDZ010000064.1:0-10448 GCA_964201225.1 Chitinophagales bacterium
AAAGGACATGATACACAAACTTATCATTTTAGATTTAATATGGAGGGAACTTTGTCCTTTCAAAATTTAGATGAAAAATCAAAGAATGCTTTACGAGATTTATATGTAAATTATTTTTTCATACGACAAGATAATGCATGGGAAAAGGAAGCTTTAAATAAATTACCGATGCTAAAAAAATCAACAAATATGTTGATTTGTGGCGAGGATTTAGGATTAGTACCCAATTGTGTCCCACATGTTTTGCGCCAATTAGGTATGTTGAGTTTGGAAGTACAGCGTATGCCTAAGGCAAGCAATAAAACCTTTTTTCATCCTACTGATGCACCTTACTTAAGTGTGGTTACACCAAGTTCGCATGATACAAGCACCATTCGTGGATGGTGGGAGGAAGATAAAAACAAAACCCAACAATTTTTTAATCATGAAATTGGACAAAAGGGTCAGGCCCCTGAGTTTTGTGAACCTTGGATTAATAAAGCAATCTTATCGCAGCATTTATATTCTCCTGCAATGTGGGCCATATTTCAGTTACAGGACTTTTTAGGCGTGGATGCGACCATTCGCAGAAACAATCCAAAAGAGGAGCAGATCAATGTGCCAGCAAATCCTAAACATTATTGGCGCTACAGAATGCATATTACCCTTGAAAACTTATTAGAACAAGATGAATTTAATAAGGAATGGAAAAAGACCATCCAATCAAGTGGACGCTAATGTTTTGTATCTTAGCAAAAATTAATAGTAGTGCAATTAGAATTTTGGGAGCAGCAATTACCTTTTGAGTATCCTTTCACCATTTCAAATGGTCGAACTAAAACGCATCAGCATAGTTTAATGGTTAAATTGTCTTTAGGCAATTGGGTAGGATATGGTGAAGCGCCAGCTATTGTCTATTATGATGTAACGGTGCAAGGGATGATGGAGCAATTAGAAAAACAAAGAAAACTCATTGAAAAATTTGCATTAATTGATCCAGAAAGGTTTTGGCACTTTTTACATCATTTGTTTCCCAAGGATCCATTTTTAGTTTGCGCTTTAGATATGGCAGGCTGGGATTTGTTTGGACAGATGAAAAAGCAACCACTTCATGAAATGTGGCAAACCACTTGGGATAATAATACACCAACACCTATCTGTGATTATACTTTAGGGATTGATCCAATAGAGAAAATGGTAGAAAAGATGAACGCACATCCATGGCCTATTTACAAAGTGAAAGTAGGAACCGATTATGATATTGAAATGCTAACCGCTTTACGCAAACATACCACGGTACCTTTTCGTGTTGATGCCAATGCGGGTTGGACAACGGAGGAAGCTTTAATTAAAATACCTGCATTCGAAAAATTAGGCGTTGAACTAATAGAACAACCTTTGTCCAAAGATAATTGGGAAGGTATGGCGGAATTGAAAAAGCAATCTGTATTACCATTGTTTGCGGATGAAAGTTGTGTGTTTGAAAAAGATGTCGCTACTTGCGCAAATTATTTTTATGGTATCAATATTAAGTTAACCAAATGTAGTGGACTCACACCTGCATTAAGAATGATTAAGGAAGCAAAAAACGTAGGATTGAAAGTGATGATGGGAAGCATGAATGAAAGTGTGATTGGTTCAGCAGCTATCGCACAGTTTTTGCCACAATTGGATTATGTAGATATGGATGGACCATTATTAATGACGGAGCTGAATGGGGTAGGCCTTGACTTTAGTTTTGCGCAAAACAATGGCAAAATAGCACCCTTAATAAAACCAGGATTAGGCGTGCAATACCGCGCTCCATTTGTTAAGTAAGATTTTTAAATGAATAAAATAACCGAATTCAATTATTAGCCGAATATGACACCAGAACGTACCAATAAATTATTAAAAGTCTTAAGCAAACGACAAGCCAATTTAACGGTGGTGTTGGAGAATGTACAGGATCCACATAATGTATCTGCAGTAATGCGTACCTGTGATGCAGTGGGTATTCAGGATGTATATGTACTTACCACAAAAATAGCAAAGCATAAAAAATGGGGATATCGCAGTAGCAGTAGTGCCTTAAAATGGCTAACCATTCATGAATTTGATAATTTGGAAGAATGTGTTAATTCGTTAAGAAAAAATTTCAAAAAAATATTGACCACCCATTTGTCAAGTGATGCGGTGAGTTTACATGATATTAATTTTTCAGAATCTATTGCATTGGTTTTTGGCAACGAACATGCAGGTGTCACGGAAGAATTTAGAAACTTAGCCGATGGCAATTTTATTATCCCACAAATGGGCATCATTCAAAGCTTAAACATTTCAGTGGCATGTGCCGTAAGTATTTATGAAGCCATGCGACAAAAAATGAATGCAGGACACTATGATCAAGCTACACTTCCTAAACAACAAATGGATGAATTATTAACGCAGTGGGGGATTGAAGAAGAAACACCTGAAGTGTATAAGAATTCAAAATTGAAGAGAAGTTAATCTGATTATATAGCGAAATTAAAGCTAAATAATCTTTAGCGTAAACATTACATTTGTTCTGGAACTGCAATTCCCAAACAGCCCGTTGCTTTTTGTAAAGTAGCAGCTGTTAAAATTCCAATTTTAATTCTTAATTGCTTTTTTGTATCGGTGTCCGCATTTGCAATGGAATGTTCGGTATAGAAGGTATTGAATAGCTTCGCCAAATTAAATGCGTATATCGCAATTTTTGAAGGGTCTAAATTATCAGCAGCCTCATTAATGATGGCTGGGAATAACGATAATTCAATCGCCAACTGTTTTTCCAAGGGCAATAATTCATTTGGGGTAAGTGTTACCGCCGTTCCAGTTTTACGTAAAATACTTTTAATACGGGCATGGGTATATTGTATAAATGGACCTGTGAAGCCATGAAAATCAATACTCTCTTCAGGATTGAAAATCATTTTCTTTTTAGGATCAACCCTTAAAAGGAAAAATTTAAGTGCGCCTAAACCAATCGTATTATATAATTCTTCAAGTTGTACTGGCGTAAAATCAGACACTTTACCCAAGGCTTCCGTTTTTTCTTTAGAAATTTTAATCATTTCATCCACCAAATCATCTGCATCTACCACGGTACCTTCACGACTTTTCATTTTGCCGGTAGGAAGTTCTACCATGCCATAACTTAAATGATAAATACCATCAGCAGCGGGCAATTGTAACTTTTGACAAATTAATTTTAATACTTTAAAATGATAGTTTTGCTCATCGCCCACTACATATATGCTAGCATCCGTATTGAATTCTTTTTGTTTTAATTGCGCAAGACCAATATCCTGCGTCATATATACTGAAGTGCCATCTTTTCGACGTACAATTTTTTCGTCTAATCCATCGTTGGTTAAATCAATCCAAACCGAACTATCATCTTTTTGAAAAAATACCTTTTTTGTTAAACCTTCTGATACTAATTCTTTGCCTAATAAATAAGTATTGCTTTCGTAATAGGTTTTTAAAAAATCAGAGCCTATTTTTTTATAAGTCACCTCAAATCCTTCATACACCCAAGTATTCATTCTTTTCCATAAGTCGATGGTTGCAGCATCGCCTTGTTCCCATAATAACAACATGGCTTGAGCACCTTTCGAAATAGGGGCTTCCTTTTCAGCTGTTTCAGATAACATGCCACCTGCAACTAATTCAGCAACCTCTGCTTTAAAGGCATCATTATATTTGACATAGTAGTCGCCTACAAAATGATCTCCTTTTTGATGGGTATCGGCAGGGGTTGCACCATTTGCAAATTTTTGCCAAGCAATCATGCTTTTGCAAATATGAATACCGCGATCATTTACAATACATGTCTTGAAAACTTCATGTCCCTGTAATTTTAAAATCTCTGCAATGCTCCAGCCTAAAAAATTATTTCTTAAATGCCCTAAGTGTAATGGCTTGTTTGTATTGGGGGAGGAATACTCCACCATAATCTTTTGTTTGTTTTCAGTAGCGGGTACTAATTGATTGGGATCAGTACCATTGATAAAATCAAACCAATATTCATTGCTGATGGTGAAATTTAAAAAACCTTTGACAATATTAAATTGCGTAAGTACCCCCGGCATGTCAGCTAACATCGCAGCACCTAGCTCATTTCCTAAGGCTTCTGGACTTTTCCCTAATTGTTTCACAAATGCAAATAATACGATGGTATAATCACCTTCAATTTCAGGTTTGGTTGCGTTCACCAATACCTGATCTGCTGGTATATTTACACCATATAATGTATGAATACATTTGGAAGTAGACTGCTTTAAATTAGTTATCAAATTCATAAAGTAGGATTGCCTCCTACAAAAGTAATTAATTAAGATTACCTTTGTGCATACATGTTAAAACTGCATGAAATAATTAGTCAAATCATTCTTAAATTGATTGATTGGGTTTACCCGGTTTTACAAAAACTAATGTCGTTGAAAACATTCCGCTATGCAGCCTGTGGCGGTGCCAATACGGTACTTGATATCTTATTATTCTTTGTTTCCTATAATTACATTTTACACAAGGAAATTATTCATGTTAGTAGCTTAAGTATTAGCCCCCATATCGCGTCCTTCATCATCAGTTTTTGTATTACTTTCCCCATCGGATTTTATTTAAGTAGGTATGTGGTATTTCAGGAAACCACGGTGCCTAAAAGGAAGCAGCTGATGAAGTACTTTTTTGTGGTTTTTGGATGTATCATTTTAAACTATATATTTTTGAAGTTATTTGTTGAATATTTTGGTTGGTATCCAACTTTAGCCAAAATAGTTACCACCTTTTTTGTGGTCATTTTTAGCTATACCAGCCAAAAAAACTTCACTTTTAAGTCGGTTGGGGCGAATAGCTAATCTGCTTAAACCGCTCATTATTTGTACCTGTTAACTGACTTTTCTGCCTCTTTATTTTAATAATATGCCATTTCAGAGCATGAATTAGGCTGATTTTCTGCCATTTATGACAAATTTGCACCTATCTGCCAATGGCATAATGATTGCCTATCATTGAGTAATTAAATATTGAAAATCAAGCATTATGGGAAAAATAATAGGAATTGACTTAGGTACCACAAATAGTTGCGTATCAGTTATGGAAGGTGGCGAACCAGTAGTTATCGCCAATGACGAAGGACGTAGAACTACGCCATCGGTTGTCGCGTTTTTGAAAAATGGGGAGCGTAAAGTAGGAGATCCTGCTAAGCGTCAAGCCATCACTAATCCTGAAAACACGATTTCGAGTGTGAAGCGTTTTATGGGTCGTCGTTTTAATGAAATTTCAGAAGAGAAAAGTCACTGGAGCTATAAAATAGTGCAAGGTGAAAATGATACAGTACGTGTATCGATCGATGATCGTATGTATACCCCACAAGAAATTTCAGCAATGGTGTTACAAAAAATGAAAAAAACTGCTGAAGATTATTTGGGCACTGAAGTAACAGATGCGGTGATTACCGTACCTGCTTATTTTAATGATGCACAACGTCAAGCAACCAAAGAAGCTGGTGAAATTGCTGGCTTAAACGTTCGCAGAATTGTAAACGAGCCAACTGCTGCTGCATTGGCTTATGGTTTAGATAAAAAGAATATTGAGCAAAAAATTGCAGTATTCGATTTAGGTGGTGGAACTTTTGATATTTCTATCTTGGATTTAGGAGATGGGGTATTTGAAGTAAAATCAACGAATGGTGATACACATTTAGGTGGTGATGATTTTGATAAAGTGATCATGGACTTTTTAGCGGATGAGTTTAAAAAACAAGAAGCGATTGATTTAAGAAAAGATCCAATGGCTTTGCAAAGATTAAAGGAAGCTGCTGAAAAAGCAAAAGTTGAATTAAGTTCATCTTCTGAAACTGAAATCAATTTACCTTATATCACTGCAGTGGATGGCGTTCCTAAACACTTAGTGTTAAAATTATCAAGAGCAAAGTTTGAATCATTAGCGGATAATTTATTTGCAAGATGTTTAAAGCCTTGTGAAGCTGCATTAAAAGATGCAGGTTATTCAACCTCTCAAATTGATGAAGTTATATTAGTGGGTGGTTCTTCAAGAATCCCTAAAGTACAAGAGTTGGTTGAAAAATTCTTTGGTAAAAAACCAAACCGTTCTGTAAACCCGGATGAAGTGGTTGCGATAGGTGCTGGTATACAAGGTGGTGTTTTAACTGGTGATGTAAAAGATGTATTGTTATTAGATGTAACACCATTAAACTTAGGTATTGAAACTATGGGTGGTGTTATGACAACTATGATTTCTTCCAACACAACCATACCAACAAAAAAGACCGAAGTATATTCAACCGCAAGCGACAATCAACCAGGGGTTCAAATTCATGTAATTCAAGGTGAGCGTCCAATGGCTGCGCAAAATAAAAGTTTGGGTATGTTTAACTTGGATGGTATTCCACCAGCACCAAGAGGCGTTCCTCAAATTGAAGTTACTTTTGACATTGATGCAAACGGTATCTTAAACGTTAGTGCAAAAGACAAAGGAACGGGTAAGGAACAAAAAATCAGAATTGAAGCAGGTAGTGGTTTGACTAAGGAAGAAATTGAAAAAATGAAAGCCGAAGCAAAAGCCAACGAAGCAACTGATAAAATAGAAAAAGAAAGAGTTGAAAAATTGAACGAGGCGGATAGCTTAATTTTCCAAACAGAAAAACAATTGAAGGAATTTGGCGACAAAATCCCAGCGGATAAAAAAGCGCCAATTGAAACTGCTTTAGAAACATTGAAAGTAGCGCATCAAGCACAGGATATTACACAAGTAGAAGCTGCTTTAGCTGCAATGAATACTGCATGGACTGCTGCAAGTGAAGATATTTACAAAGCACAAGCAGCGGGTGCAGGTGGACCTGAAGCAGGTGCGCCAGGTGCTGACGGTGGTCAAGCGAATGGTGGAGCAAGCAACGATACGGTGGAAGATGCGCAGTTTGAGGAAGTGAAATAATCAATTTTTCTTTATTAAGGAATATTCGTAAAATTTTGAGTTTTGGTTAAGCCCTTTCAGTTAAAACTGGAAGGGCTTTTTGATTCATATATATTGTTGTACTTTCGCGCCACATTATTCATTTATGAAGCGAATTGAAAGACATAGAGCTATTTTAGGGGTGGACGATAAAGCTACCTTAAGCGACTTAAAAAAAGTGTATCGTAAGATTATGATGGAATGGCATCCAGATAAATTTCAGGACAGTGAAGATGCTAAAAAAGAAGCGGAACTTAAGTCGGCTAAACTAATTGCATCTTACCATTTTTTAGTGAGCGTACATAAAGAAACACATGAAGCTACTTATGCGGAATATAATAAAACAATTTCCGAATCCAGTATGGATGATTTTGAATTTAAGTCTGAAATTTTAAGGGTCGTATTTTCAGATGGTAATGAATATGAGTACTACGGAGTGCCTAAAGCGATTTATGTAAAATTGGTCAATTCAGATACCCCAGATCGTTTTGCAAGACGTCATATCTACGAAAATTATTTATATCGTAGTACCAGCAAAATTGTTGGAGGTAATTAGAATTTTGCGCTGATTTTCATTAACATATTGCTATTATTTTTTCGTTTTTTGTAACCAAATAGGCGGTTAATTTAGTAATTTTACACAATACTTTTATTTAAACAATTTAACGATATGGAAAACAATTCAAATAACTCAGGTGAGGCAAAATGTCCTTACCCTGGCGCTGCAGCAATTGCGGGTAAACAAGAAGGAGCAGGAAATGGAACGAGAAACCTTGACTGGTGGCCAAAACAATTAAAATTAAATATTCTTCGTCAGCATTCTGACTTGTCCAATCCAATGGAAACGTCATTTAATTATGCAAAAGAATTTGCGTCATTAGATTTAAAGGCAGTAAAAAAAGACATGGTTGATTTAATGACGAATTCTCAAGAATGGTGGCCTGCAGATTACGGTCATTATGGACCTTTCTTTATTCGTATGGCTTGGCATAGTGCGGGAACCTATCGTAATACAGATGGTCGCGGTGGCGGCGGAGCGGGTATGCAAAGATTTGCACCTTTAAATAGCTGGCCTGATAATACAAATTTAGATAAAGCACGTTTATTATTATGGCCTATCAAAAAGAAGTATGGTCAAAAATTATCTTGGGCTGATATAATGATATTAGCAGGTAATTGTGCATTAGAATCTATGGGTTTCAAAACTTTTGGTTTTTCTGGTGGAAGAGCAGATGTTTGGGAACCTCAAGAAGATGTTTACTGGGGAAATGAAAGAGAATGGTTAGGAGATAAAAGATATACGGGAGATCGTGATTTAGAAAATCCATTGGCTGCTGTACAAATGGGTTTAATCTATGTGAATCCAGAAGGGCCAAATGGCAATCCTGATCCTATTGCTTCAGCGCGTGATATTAGAGAAACATTTGCGCGTATGGCAATGAATGATGAAGAAACAGTTGCATTAATTGCAGGTGGACACACATTTGGTAAAACACATGGCGCGGCAGATCCTGGTAAATATATAAGTAAAGAACCTGCAGCTGCAACCATCGAAGAACAAAGTACAGGTTGGAAAAATACTTATGGAACAGGTAATGCACAATATACAATCACATCAGGTTTAGAAGGAGCATGGACAACCACACCTACAAAATGGGATAATAATTATTTTGATAATCTTTTTGGATATGAGTGGGAATTAACAAAAAGTCCAGCAGGCGCTCATCAGTGGAAGCCAAAAGCGGGTGGAGGTGCAGGTACTGTGCCAGATGCACATGATCCAGCGATCACACATGCGCCAACTATGTTAACAACTGATATCGCATTAAGAGTGGATCCAGCTTACGGAAAAGTGTCAAAAAGATTCCATGAAAATCCTGATCAATTTGCAGATGCATTTGCAAGAGCATGGTTTAAATTAACGCATCGTGATATGGGTCCTCGTTCACGTTATGTAGGTTCCGATGTTCCTGCAGAAGTTTTAATATGGCAGGATCCAATTCCTGCAGTGACACATCAATTAATTGACGCTTCAGATATCGCAGCACTAAAAACAAAAATTATTGCTGCTGGATTATCAGTGAGCGAATTAGTTGCAACTGCTTGGTCATCTGCTTCTACTTTCCGTGGATCTGATAAGCGTGGTGGTGCGAATGGCGCACGTATCCGTTTAGCGCCACAAAAATTCTGGGCAGCTAATAATCCTGCGCAATTATCAAAAGTGTTAGATGCATTAGAAGTAATTCAATCAGCATTTAATAGTGCGAATAAAGAAAAACAAGTTTCTATTGCTGACTTAATAGTTTTAGGGGGTGATGCTGCCATTGAAAAAGCAGCGAAGGAAGGTGGTTATGAAGTTAAAGTTCCTTTCACACCTGGACGTACTGACGCATCACAGGATGAAACAGACGTTGCTTCATTTGCGGTGTTAGAGCCTATTGCTGATGGATTCCGTAATTATATCAAACCACGTACTTTAATATCTGTTGAAGAAATGTTGATTGATAAAGCACAATTATTAACGCTAACTGCGCCTGAATTAACAGTGCTTGTTGGTGGGTTACGTGTATTGAATACTAATTTTAATGGATCAAATCACGGCGTATTTACAAACCAACCTGGCGTTTTAACCAATGATTTCTTTGCTCATTTAATTGACTTCACTACCACTTGGAAAGCGACCGATGCACATCAATATACTTTTGAAGGAACTGATCGTGCCACTGGAAAAGTAAAGTGGACAGGTACAAGGGTTGATTTAATCTTTGGATCTAATTCTGAATTACGTGCGTTGGCGGAAGTATATGCATGTGACGATGCAAAGGAAAAATTTGTGCATGATTTTGTAGCAGCATGGACGAAAGTGATGAACCTAGATCGTTTTGAATTAGTATAAAAAAATAATCTTATATATTAAGGCCTTCTCAATCACATTGGGAGGGCTTTTTTATGGATATTAATAGCAAAAGCGTACTGTTATTATATGTATTTAACATAAATTGCTAATTCAAAATAATGAATATGGGATATCATCCAAATTTTCGAATGAATGTATTGTCTTCCTTTAAATCAGTGATTGCAATTTTGGCATTGTTAATTAGCCTGAACTTGACAGCACAGACAAAGCTCGATTTAACTTCGATGGCCGAGTTTAATAAGCCTACCGCTAATTGGCATATTGCAGGGAGCGTTTATGCTGACCTAAATAAAAGTCATCATATTAGTTTTACGCCTGGTACAGGCATCCTTGTTAACATACCTGATTCAACTGCACGTAAGGATTTGTTTACCAATTTTAAACATGGTGATATTGATCTTGAATTGGATTGTATGATGGCAAAGGAATCAAATTCAGGTATTTACTTGCAAGGCAGATACGAATTACAATTATTAGATAGTTGGGGCGTGATCAAACCAAAGTCAATTGACATGGGAGGAATATACGAACGTAACGATAGTAAAAGACCAATAGGTCAAAGAGTGTTTGA
>CAXNDZ010000065.1:0-10390 GCA_964201225.1 Chitinophagales bacterium
CAGCCGTTTCACTCGCTTTATATGCAGGCCATGTGATTGACAAAAGCGAAAAAAGAAAGCTTTTATTGAAAGGCGTTATTTTATATTGGTGCTGCGCACTTATTTTACTTTTTTTATCGATGGATATTGGGGCACTCAAATTGACTTCACTACAAATTGCCATTGGTATTTATTTCATTGTTTTTTGTACGGGTATCATTCGCTCCTTTACAGGCCCTAGTTTTGGAACTATTGTTGGTGCGGTGGTGCCCAAAAATTTATTACAAAATGCCACCACTTGGAGCCAAGGCATATGGCTGAGCGCTTCCGTTTTAGGACATGCCATTGTTGGATTTATCATCGCAGGCTTTGGTCATACTGGTTCATTAATAGTCGTAGTAAGCTTAGTGGGTATCGGTTATGGCTTTATTGCCATGATTAAACCAAAGCCTCCGCACGCGGACGTAGTAGATCAAAAAACATTAGAGAGCGTGAAAGAAGGCTTACGTTTTGTTTTTAATTCTAAAGAAGTATTCGGCGCTTTATCACTTGATTTATTTGCTGTTTTATTTGGGGGTGCGGTAGCAATGATACCTGTTTTTGCAAAAGATATTTTAAAAGTAGGTCCCATTGGGTTTGGATGGCTCAATGCAGCTTCAGACATAGGGGCGATTATCATCATTTTGATTATCACAATATTCCCTGCGAATCGCCGTCAAGGAAAAAAATTATTACTTGCCGTTGCAGGCTTTGGGGTATGTATCATTGTATTCGCCTTATCAAAGATATTCTGGCTTTCCTTTGTCATGTTATTATTAAGCGGTATTCTGGATGGATTTAGTATGATTGTTAGAGGCACTATTGTGCAACTTAAAACACCCGATCATATGCGTGGCAGGGTGATGAGTGTAAATTCAATGTTTATTAATAGCAGTAATGAATTAGGTCAATTTGAAAGTGGTGTTGCCGCAAAAGCAATGGGCGTAATACCGTCGGTGGTATTTGGTGGTGCCATGACTTTACTCGTGGTAGGAGTCACTTGGTTTAAAGCACCTGCTTTAAAGAAAATGGAATATTAAATTCAAAAAAAATAGGAAGCCAATCTTGACTGCTCACCTACTTACTCAATAAGTCCTTCATTACGGAGTGCACCGCAGGACAGAATTCAGCATTCTTCATAGTCACTGGAATACGCTTAAAAAAAGTATCCTCATCCGTATAAGGGAAACGTTGACAATCGGAGGGGCGATGTTCATAAATACTACATGCATTGTCCTTTCCCAAAAACACGCATGGCTTTTGTTGCAAAACATAATCGCCATCATTATCCATGGCCAAATAGGTATCAATAAACGCTGTCTCCTTAAGCCCTAAATACTTACTGATTCTTTTGATATCAGGCATCTTAAATCGAGGGGAATAATTCTTACAGCATCTTGCACAGTCCAAGCAATCAATTTTTTCAAAGGCGGCCTCATGCAAATCAGGCAATTGCTTCATTATTTTGCGCTTATCTTCCTTTTTTAAAAAATATTCAAGCTTTTTTAGCAATTCTGGCGCCGGCGCCTCAAATAATTGTTCAGTAGATTTGTCCATATTGTAGGTCAAAAGTAAACCATTTATCTTTCATCCACAAGCTTTCCCCATCAATTGAATACGCCCTGTTAAAAAGCAGTTTATGTAGTATCTTTGAGGCAATTTTCTAAACCACCCTATTTATGTTTGAATTGAACTCCAACAACGCCGAATTTATCCAAAGACACATTGGCCCTAATCATGATGATACGCAAAAAATGCTATCTGTCATTGGATTAAAATCAGTGGAAGAATTAATTAGTAAAACAGTGCCTGATAATATCCGTTCAAAAAAAGCAATGGAAATTCCAGCCGGATTAACGGAGTTTGAGATGTTGCAAGCATTAAAAAAAACAGGCGAAAAAAATATCGTTGCCACTAACTTTATTGGACAAGGCTATTATGGTACCATCACGCCAAGTGTGATACTTAGAAATATTTTTGAAAACCCAGGTTGGTACACCCAATACACCCCTTACCAAGCGGAAATTGCGCAGGGCCGACTAGAAAGTTTATTGAACTTTCAAACTATGATTACCGACTTAACGGGTATGTCCATTTCAAATGCTTCATTATTAGACGAAGCGACTGCAGCAGCGGAGGCAATGGCCATGATTTTTAATCATGTAAACAAAGCGGAAATAGCGACGCAACCAAAATTATTTGTTGACCAATCTATTTTCACACAAACCAAAGATGTATTAGCAACTAGAGCAAATCCAATAGGTATTGAAATAGTGGAAGGCCATTACAATGAAGTGGAAATTAACAACCAATTTTTTGGCGCAATAATACAATATCCGAATAGCAAAGGAAATATTGCTGATTACCAACAATTTATTGATCGTGTGCATGAAGCAGGCGGTTTGGTTATTTTAGTGGCTGATATTTTAGCATTAACCTTATTAAAAAGCCCGGGTGAACTAAATGCAGATGTTGCTGTAGGTAATACACAACGCTTTGGTGTTCCCATGGGATTTGGCGGACCACATGCAGCTTATTTTGCTACAAAAGATGAATTCAAACGTGGCATGCCCGGCAGATTAATTGGGGTAAGCGTGGATGCGCAAGGCAACAGGGCACTTCGTATGGCATTACAAACCCGCGAGCAACATATTAAAAGAGAAAAAGCAACTTCAAATATTTGTACGGCCCAAGCACTACTTGCCAACATGGCCGTTATGTATGCAGTATATCATGGTCCACAAGGATTGAAAAAAATTGCATCTAAAATTCATGCTTTAGCGCAAAACTTAGAGCAACAATTAAAATCCTTAGGCATACAACAAGCCAATGAATTTTATTTTGACACTTTACATTTACATGGATTTGATAGTAGTGCATTACAAAAATTAGCCAACGAAAAAAATATCAATTTCAATTATTTTAAAGATGAGACTGTTAGCATTACTATTGACGAAACAATTTCCAATGCACATGTACAAGAAGTAGTTGCACTATTTGAAAAATTAACTGGGAAAAAATCAACTGCTACCAATGCGGCGGTGAAAAATGAAAATATCCCTTCGCAATTAGTACGCAGTTCAAGTTATTTACAACATCCTGTGTTTAATATACATCAGAGTGAAACGCAAATGATGCGTTATATCAAACAACTAGAAAATAAGGATTTGTCATTAAATACAAGCATGATTAGTTTGGGTAGTTGTACGATGAAATTAAATGCGGCTACTGAAATGATTCCAGTAAGCTGGCCAGCATTCAGTACCATGCACCCATTTGCACCTAGTCACCAAACATTAGGTTATGACGAGATGGCAAATGAATTAAGCGCCTATTTATGCCAAACAACAGGTTTTACTGCATGTAGCTTACAACCCAATAGTGGCGCGCAAGGGGAATATGCTGGCTTATTGACAATTCGTAGTTATCACCAACATCACCAACAAGCGCATCGTAATATTGTATTAATTCCAATCAGTGCACATGGCACCAACCCTGCTAGTGCGGTAATGGCCGGATTTAAAGTAGTGGTAGTTGCTTGCGATACCGCTGGAGATATTGATATGAATGATTTAAAAGAGAAAGCACTATTACATAAAGATGCATTAGGCGCTTTAATGGTGACTTATCCATCTACGCACGGGGTATTTGAAGAAACCATTATTGATATTTGTAGCTTAATACATGAATTAGGTGGATTAGTATATATGGATGGTGCTAACATGAATGCGCAAGTGGGACTTACCAGTCCAGGAAATATTGGCGCCGATGTTTGTCACTTAAATTTACATAAAACATTTGCGATTCCACATGGCGGCGGTGGACCAGGCATGGGCCCTATTTGTGTGAACGATAAATTAGCACCGTTTTTACCAGGTCACTCACAACAGGGTAATGGCGCGAACGCAGTGAGCGCAGCACCAATAGGATCAGCAAGTATTTTATTAATTAGTTACGCATACATTAAAATGTTAGGCGCCGAAGGATTAGCATTATCCACTGCCTATGCCATTTTAAATGCGAATTATATGAAGGCAAGATTGGAAAAAAATTATACCATTTTATATGCCGGCAAAAATGGTACCTGTGCACATGAATTCATTATCGACTTACGTCCATTTAAAGCAAGTGCTGGTATTGAAGCGGAAGATGTTGCAAAGCGTTTAATTGATTTTGGATTTCATGCACCAACAATGAGTTTCCCAGTAGCTGGTACTATTATGATTGAACCTACAGAAAGTGAGGACAAAGCTGAATTGGATCGTTTCTGTGATGCGCTTATTGCCATTCATGAGGAAATTAAAGCGATTGAAAATGGCGAATTAGATAAAACTGATAACCCATTGAAAAATGCGCCTCATACACAAAAAGTAGTTTGTGCAGATGAATGGAATCATAAATATACTCGTCAGCAAGCAGCCTTCCCATTATATTATGTACAACAAAATAAATTTTGGCCAACAGTCGCAAGGGTTAATAATACCCATGGTGATCGAAATTTAATTTGTACTTGCGAACCAGTTTCGGCCTATGCTTAATAATTAAAAAAGCAAATAAAATTCATTGATTGAATACTATATTAAAGCCTTCCTCCTTTTATAAAGAGGAAGGCATTATTTATTTAACCATTCCCTACAGCGGTAGCCGTATCTGCAATAGTGGTAGAAAGTGCATTATTGTTTAACATAAACTCGTATAAGGAAATAATTTTTTCTTTGTCTTTTAAAACAAAATGCATTTTTTCAAGGTCTTCTTCTAAAACTTTTAGCTTACCATTCTCCATGAGGTAGTTGGAACTAAATTGACCTGCTTGACCTTGATCGCCCACCCAGTCGGCACAAATCATTTCACCTTCTCCAATCAATACCCATAAAATATTCAAATCGGGATAGTGCTCATGAATTTTAATTAAAATATCCGAACCCACAGAACCTAGATGCCTAAGTTGTTTTGAAAAATAACCATTGGATAATTTGATTTTCTTTTCAAAGGAATACGGATTAATGTTTCTAAATTTTAGATACATGGCAATGCGTTCAATAGGTTTCATAAGCTTTTAGTTTAATGATGAAATGCCTGATAAAATTTTTATCGACTTCTTTCTTAAACCAAATTAGTATTATAAAATATTGACACATGAATTCTTATGCCTCAAAAAATGTAGGAAAGGAAATTTGAGGCTTATGCCTTTTTAGACAAAAAATTGAAGAATCGCTTATGCCTGTTGCTTTTCAGATAACTCAAGCCACCTTAATTCCGCAGCTTCTAATTCAATGTTTAATGCACCCAATTGCTCACTTAATTTAATAATTTCATTATAATCAAGGCTGGGTTTATTTAATTTATTAGTGAGTACCTGTTTTTTGCTTTCTAATTCAGGCATCGTCTTGTTCAGTGTGTCCAACTCATGCTTTTCCTTAAAAGTCATTTTTTCAGTTGCTTTTTTATTGACCACCGTTGAAGTGGGTGTTCCGTTTTCCGGCGCCACTTTTTTTGTCTCAAACTCCTTAGCCGACGTGATATCTGAGCTAAGAGAATCCAGGCTTTGCTTTGACTTTTCAAGGATACGGTATTGCGTATAATTTCCAGGATAATCCCTAATGACCCCATCCCCTTCAAATATAAATAAGTGATCCACTAATTTATCCATAAAATAACGATCATGCGATACCAGTAATACACAACCTGCAAAATCAATTAAAAATTGCTCCAGTACTGCAAGAGTAGGTAAATCTAAATCGTTGGTAGGCTCATCTAAAATTAAAAAGTTAGGATTCTTAAAAAGTATGGTCAATAACTGCAACCTCTTTTTTTCACCGCCACTCAAGGCACTTAAATAAGTATATTGCTTATCCGGTGTAAATAAAAATAGTTCTAAAAATTGTGCTGCATTTAAGGAGCCGCCACTCGCCAATGGAAAATTTTCTGCAAATGTTTTTAAATATTCAATCACCCGCATGTCTTTTTTATACACCAACCCTTCCTGGGAAAAGTGACCAAAAACAATCGTATCTCCCACATTAATTTTACCACTATCTGGTTCTGTTATGCCTTGTAATATTTGTAAAAAAGTAGATTTCCCCACCCCATTTTTCCCCACCACCCCAATACGCTCCCCTTTACTAAAAGTATAATCAAAGCCTTTTAAAACCACGGTTTCGCCATAGGATTTGTATACTTTTTTGGCTTCAATAATCTTACCACCCAAACGGGTCATCTTCATGTCCAACTGCAAATTGGAGTCGTCAATTTTTTGTTTGGCCCTGGCCTCAACTTCATAAAAATTATCCTGTCTGCTTTTACTTTTCGTGGTTCTTGCTTTGGGTTGCTTGCGCATCCATTCCAATTCCTTTCGGAAAGTGTTTTTTGCTTTATCAATACTCGCTAACTCAGATTCAATTCGTGCTGCTTTTTTTTCTAAATAATTTTCGTAATCCCCTTTGTAACTGTATAAATTTTCACGCTCCAATTCCCAAATCTCATCTGTAACCGACTCTAAAAAATAGCGATCATGCGAAACCAGTAATAAAGTAACTTTTTCCTGCTCTAAATAATTCTCTAACCACTCAATCATGTTTAAATCCAAATGATTGGTCGGCTCATCCATTAACAATAAAACATGCTTAGGCTCAAAACCAATTTGAATTAATGTTTTTGCCAAGGAAACACGCTTGCGCTGTCCGCCACTTAATTTTGATACTGGTTGCTCTAAATGGTGAATATTTAATTGCGTTAAAATAGTTTTTACTTTCGATTCAAAATCCCATGCATTATTTTCCTCCATCTCCATAATCGAATTAGTAATTAAATCCTCATCCTCAGTTTCCATAGCCATCTCATAATTACTTATCGCTTTCATGGTTGGATGCTCCTGATTAAATAAGTTTTGTGTAACAGTAGCTGATTCTATAAACTGTGGATCTTGTTCGAATAAAACCAAATGCACATCCTTATGAATTTTAGCCGTACCAGAATCAGGCACTTCCTTCCCCGACAAAATGCGCAAAAGCGTACTTTTCCCTACCCCATTTCGGGCAATGAGCGCAATGCGGTCACCTTCATTGATATTAAAATTAATCCCTTTAAATAGGGGCTGGATACCATAGCTTTTTGTCAAATTTTCAACGGAAACATAATTCATGGCGCAAAGATAAGCGGGGAAAGGGAGTATGTCACTTTTTAGATAGCCTTTAGCTAAAAAATAGGGTAAAAAGAGGGGAACAATGTACTTTTGTCATTGTTAAAGAATAAAAGCAATAAAATGAAGCATTTTGAGGTCCCATTAGGTTATCGTAGTTCCTTAATTTCAGCAATAAAGGAAAAAAGAAAAGAGGACGATAAACTAAAAAAAGACACGCAACCTACCTTACTTGATTTGGGTAATTTGAAGATCTATTTAGCACGCCACTTTGGTTTTTGCTATGGTGTTGAAAATGCGATTGAAATTGCTTACCGAACCATTGAATCCAATCAAGGCAAAAGAATATTTTTATTAAGTGAGATGATTCACAACCCACAAGTAAATGCAGATTTACTTCAAAAAGGCGTACAATTTTTACAAGATACTAATGGCAAGGAATTAATTCCATTCGAAACATTGACAAAAGATGATATTGTGATTATCCCTGCATTCGGCACTACAATTGCAATGGAGAAAAAATTAAATACGATTGGCATACAAGTGCAGCAATATAATACTACCTGTCCTTTTGTTGAAAAAGTATGGAATAGAAGTGCCCAAATTTCAAAAAAAGGATATTCCATTATCATTCACGGCAAGCCCAAGCATGAAGAAACAAGAGCGACTTTTTCACATGCCTCCGCGAATAGCCCTACATTAATTGTGAATGACATGGAAGATACCATTCAATTGGGAAAAATTATTTCTGGTGAATTGCCAGTTACTGATTTTTATTCTTATTTCAACGGAAAATATTCTGAAAATTTTAATCCCGTAACTGATTTAGAAAAAATTGGGGTTGTAAATCAAACCACTCAATTAGCCACCGATACACAAGCCATTTCGGACTATTTAAAATCGGTCATGGTTACCAAATTCGGCGAATCCGAATTGCCCGTTCACTTTGCAGATACGCGTGACACCTTATGTTACGCCACTAATGATAATCAAACAGCCGTCAACAGCTTATTAGAAATTCCTGCGGATATAGCATTTGTCATGGGCGGAAAAAATAGCAGTAACAGTTCACATTTAGTGGAACTTTGTGAAAATAAATTAACTACTTATTTTATTGATGGTCCCGAAAAGTTAATTGATGCAAATTCCATTCTTAATACCAATTGGAGAAATAAAGAACAATCAATCATTAATAATTATTTGCCAACAAAAGATACCACAACTATTTTAATGACCAGTGGCGCAAGTTGTCCCGATACTGTTGTGGAAGCGGTCATTCGACAAATAGCCGACTATTATAATGTTTCAGATGTGCTAAAAGCATTAGAAGCAAAATGGATACATTAAATTCACTAAGTTAAAATACTTATTGATTATTAACTTTGTTAATGCGCTCTTGCGCCCATTGCAATGCAATGTCAAGTTGCGCTTCTCTGCTCATATTTGAATTGTCCAAAACCAAAGCATCATCAGCCTGTTTCAATGGACTGTGTTCACGCGTGGTATCAATCAAATCACGGTGTTGTAAATTTTCTGAAATTTCTTCAACCGTAATTGCTGAATTTTTTGCACTTAATTCTAAAAATCTTCTCTGCACTCTAATGTCAGGACTGGCAGTAACAAATATTTTTAATTCTGCTTTTGGAAAAACAACGGTTCCAATATCCCTCCCATCCATCACAATTCCTTTTGATTCGCCCATGGCTTGTTGTTGCGCAACAGCAAAATCTCGAACTAGGGAAATGGCTGCCACTTCACTTACTTTTTGGCTTACCCGCATCTCCCGAATTTCTTGTTCTACATTCTCCTCATTTAAATACATATCACTCTGCAAAGTTGCCGGGTTGTATTTGAATTGAAGTATGATTTTATTTAACGCCGAAGCAATGTCAGAAGTGTTATTAAAATCAATCCCTGCTCTTAAAAAAAATAAAGCAACTGCACGATACATGGCCCCTGTGTCTATAAAAACATATTGTAAGTTTTTTGCCATAGCTTTAGCCAAAGTGCTTTTACCACAAGAGGAAAATCCGTCAATCGCAATAATTATTTTTTGATTCGCCATTATTCAACATTAATGGTTTCTGTTTTTGGAAGATTGGCATTGCGAATGGCAATTTGGCGCACTGCTTGCGAAACGACAGTTCGTAATGCATCTTTAGAAATTTCATCCTTGCCGACCATTGCAGGAACACCTTCATCTCCGCCTTCTCTTATAGATTGCACTAATGGTATTTGTCCAAGGAAAGGCAAATCATATTCCTCCGCTAAGTTGCGGCCACCTTCTTTTCCAAATAAATAATATTTATTGTTAGGCAATTCTTCAGGTGTAAAATAAGCCATGTTTTCAACCAGCCCAATGATGGGCACTTTAATATTTGCTTGACCAAACATAGCGATTGCTTTTTTAGCATCCGCTAGTGCCACTGTTTGAGGCGTAGTAACAATCACCACCCCTGTCACTGGCACTGTTTGCATAATTGTTAAATGTATATCTCCAGTTCCAGGAGGCATATCAATGACTAAGTAATCTAGTTCCCCCCAATCCACATCAGTGATAAATTGACGAATTGCACTACTTGCCATTGGTCCTCTCCAAACCACTGCATCTTTTTCATCCACTAATAAACCAATGCTCATTAATCGAATACCAAATTTTTCCAATGGTAATATAATTCCTTTCCCATTTTCATCTTTCATCAAAGGACGTTGACCACGCACACCAAACATAATAGGAACACTTGGACCATAAATATCCGCATCCATTAATCCTACTTTTGCACCACCCTCCGCTAAAGCAAGCGCTAAGTTTGCAGAAACGGTACTCTTACCCACACCGCCTTTACCACTCACTACCGCAATAATATTTTTTACTTGCGCTAAAACTGTTTTTTCATCCTGCCTTCTACTGGTTGTATTGGAAGTAAAGTTCACAGTAATAATCGCCTGCTTATTCACCAATAATTTAATCGCATTTTCACAAGCATTTTTCATCAAATCCTTCATTGGACATGCAGGTGTAGTTAATACAATGGTAAAACTTACATGATCACCCTCCACGACTAAATCGGTAATCATATTCAATGTAACCAAGTCCTTCCCCAAATCCGGCTCCTGCACATTACTTAATGCCTTTAGTATCAAATCCACTGTCATTTTGAAAGTTTTTGTTAAAAAAATAGCGACGTGCAAAGTTAAGTCTCAATAGGCTTATTTTGCAGTTTTAATTGGAGG
>CAXNDZ010000066.1:0-10234 GCA_964201225.1 Chitinophagales bacterium
CATTAGCCGACATCAAATACAGTGGCAAATTCATACACTATGTTTTGGATTTGCAAAAATACACAAAGGATAGCTCATAAAACGAAAAACTCCCCATAAATGGGGAGTAATTTTCAATTATTTTTTAACAGTGGTGCAGATCTAAATTCGGGGGTTATCCTTTTTTGATTTGCGTAGTATCCGTGGCAGCTTTTTGGTTACCGCCAGATTGCATTTTTTTAATGATTTCCCAGTTTTTAGTTAAGCTTTCCTTGATTTTCATGGTTTGTGGCTCCCCAGGTATTAGCTCTAAAACCTTATCACACATTGCAATTGCTTGCTCATATGCTTTGGTTTCATTATAATAGCCCATCATGGTGTAAAAGTTGTTAACCATCGCCTGCTTATTTTTAGTCATATCCTTCGACAAAAACTGATTTTGAAGCGTTACTGCTTCAAAAAGTACCCCTAAATTGTTTGCCGTATCCAATAGTTTAGCTGCTTTCACATTAAATGAATACCCGTTTGGTTTATCAGGGAACGCCGTGATATATTCCATTGAAATGGCTTTTGCAGTAGCTCCCTCCTTTGCATTTGCCGCAATACTTGCTGTTTTGTAATAATACACTTCATCCTTGATACCTCTTAAAGCAGCATAATTCGCATACCATTTTAGTTCATCGGCATACATATTAGCTTTTTCTAACATTTCATAGCCCAACTTGTAATATTTCAACTTATTTACCTTTGCAGTATCAGCAGCAATTGCTTTTTCTAATAAAGCAGTTAACGCGACTTGGTTGCCGCTAAAACGAGATATAATCCTAACCGCTAATTCGTAATCACTGGTGACTATCTTATCAGCTGCGCTTTTACTCATGAAATTTTCAATATATGTTTTTGCTTGTACTGAATCGCCTTTGCGATCATAGTTATAGGCCAATAACACCCCTAATCTAGGTAAAGCATCAATTCCAATGGAAGCTTCTAATGCTTTTGCTTTTTCTAATGACGCATCATATTGTCCAGCGCGGAAAAGATAATCAGCATTAAAAATGTCTAAGGATGGATCCTTATCCGCATATTTTAAAAACAAATCTAAATTCACTTTTGCAGTCTCTGTTGCGGTCTGTGTATTGAGATCCGCATAATACGTATACAAAGCGAAGTATACTGGAGGAAAACTTGGGTCGGCAGCAATCGCTTTACTATAGTATTCATCAAATGACTCCCTGTTACTTTGTGTTTGATACACCCTTCCAGTTCTGTAATAAGGAAAAGCATTTTTTGGATCGCGCGTTATTGCCTCTTGAAATGCAGTCACCGCTTCACCTCCATTTTCACCACCCACTTTCAAATAGTTAATGCCTAAATTAATAAATAAATTAGGGCTTACCAATGATTCATATGCTGAAATTGTTTCCTTTAATTTGTCAATTGCATATCTGTGATCACCAATATTAATAGGGCATTCAGCGTATATATAACCAATCGCATTAACAATATCTTGATTAGGTTTTCCTTTAAACTTACCCTTTGTTAGTAAAGTGGTTGTTAACGCAACTTCTAAATTTTGCTTCACCGCATTTGCGTCTGCCCCTTCTAATAATTGAACGTGCGACATACCCACTAATAACCAAGGATCATTTCCAGCTGCTTGCATTGCTTGTTGAAAAATAGCTTTCGCTTTTTTTATGGTTGTATCACTTGGCATACCAGATCCTTGTTCTGCTAATACCGCTTCTCCATACCAAAAAATATTTTCCGTATTGGTAGGGCTTTTATCTAAGGCTTCTTTGAAAAAGGCCAAGGCAGATTTGTTTTTTTCATAATTCAACAACTTCACGCCCTCTGCTAAGGGAGAAACTGGAACTACCTGTGCATATACACTTGACAATGCTAAAACCACAGTTACGGAAAATAAAACCAATTTTTTCATCACTTTATTTTTTAAAAATTCTGGATCCTTAAATTTAATTCAAATTATAAATTCGGAAGGTGAAAATATCAAATTTTACCTGAAATTCAACCTAAATTAATGGATAATTCTACTACAAAATGTTAGTTTTTATAAGCGGTACTAATTCAAGAGCCCGTTTCTTTTTTTAAAACCCATTTTAGCGGGTACCAAAAAGGCCCTTCTAAATATTAACTGGCCTCGTTCTAGACTTAAAAAATTTAAAAATCCTGACCCCAAACCGGGTGAATTTTCCTTCAAAATATAATAAATTGGTAATGATAATGAATATTGCCCTCGACCAATGGTTGCTTGAGAAGGTTGGGCATACATTCCTTTTTCCTCGCATAAAGTACATTCCAGCATAGCGGTTTTTACCTGCTTTTGATTTTCAACCTGCTTTGGATCGTATTTATCCCCCACCCAATTCAACCCTAGAAATCCAATCGCATTGGGATGATTTTTAATATAGGTGATTACATCTGCAGATCCATTTGCCCCATGCACATTTTTTCCAAATGGGGCTTGCTTTAATAAGCTGTCTTTTAAAAAACGATTAATGCCAGTTAAATTGTTGCCATCCATGACTACTTCTTGTGGATCCACCCCCTTTAATTTATCCCCTAATTGTTTTAAAGTAAATAGGGTATCCTTTGCTGATTTATGTACCAACACAGCAATAGCATTATACGCCAATATGCCAAATGTGGGCGCATACCCTAATTGGTTTTTAAATCCTGCTTGTTCTGCTTTTCCCAACCCCCTTGTGATAATAATCATGCGGGTACTATCCTTTGTAAAGTCCTTTAAACATTCAATTTCAGACTTGTACAACACATTGATTTTGGCCTTGGGATAACTTGAATTGAACACCTTAATTTGTTCTTCGATAATGGGTTTAAAACTTTCTTCCACTGAAATATTGATTTCCCCTTCACTCGTGGTTTCAATAGGCGCATTGGTTGTCGAACTATTACATGAGATGAACAAAATGAAGCCGCTTAAAAAAGTAAATATTTTACGCATAATTGAAATTCATAAGTTTAAAAAACAGACAGGTTAGTAATCCTTTTGAAAGCCCCGATATAACCTAAATCCACCATACAATAAACACATACCCCCAAAAATGGTCCGAAACTCGGCATCTACATTCAACACCTGATCTAATTTGAACCATTTGGCGCCCAACATCAACACCGCACAGCCTAAAATTAGGGCCGCCATGCTAAAATCATAGATACTTTTAAAAAGTCGATAGGACCTTTCTGATTTTTCTCTTGGATTATTTCTTGTATTATTACTTGAATGATTAAAGTCTTCCATATTTTTAATTTAAAACCACAATTTAAACAATTAATATAGGATGAATTTAAAAATTTATCTTTACTTATAAATATGACAGCATGAGCAAGCCATCTTTGCCACAAGGAACCCGTGATTTTAATGCCGTAACGGTACAAAAACGACAATATATTTTTCAAACAATACGAACTGTGTTTGAATCATTTGGATTTGCACCCTTGGAAACACCCGCCATGGAAAACCTAGAAACATTAATGGGTAAATATGGGGAAGAAGGTGACAAGCTGATTTTTAAGATTTTAAATAACGGGTTGGATAACCCGCAAAAAAAAGAACAAACAGTAGAAGGTTTTGATAAAATTTTAGCTGGCAAAAGTACCCTTAATATTACCGAGCGCGCCTTGCGATATGATTTAACAATCCCGTTTGCAAGATATGTTGCCATGAATCATGGCGCTTTAACTTTCCCATTTAAGCGTTATCAAATTCAGCCTGTGTGGCGCGCGGATCGTCCTCAAAAAGGCAGGTACCGTGAATTTTATCAATGCGATGCTGATATTGTTGGAAGTGAAAGTTTATTAAATGAAGTTGATTTGGTTGCATTGTATGTAACCGCATTTGAAAAATTAAATTTACCTGTTGAAATAAAAATAAATAACCGACAAATTTTATTAGCGCTTGCTGAAATTTGTGGCGGCAGCGAAAAACTGATTGACCTCACTATTGCTATTGACAAATTAGATAAAATAGGTTGGGAAAAAGTACAAGTAGAATTAAGTGCAAAAGGATTTACAACTGCACAACAAACTACCATTCAAACCTATTTGAATATTGAAGGGAGCAATGAAGAAAAATTAAAAAAATTAGCAACGCTATTGGGTGATAATGCTGCTGGACAAACTGGTATTGCGGAATTAAATTATGTTTTAAATTATCATAACAATACTGGCATGGCCAAACATTTGGTCGCCGACTTTACTTTGGCACGCGGATTAAATTATTATACGGGTCTTATTTTTGAAGTAAAAGCCAAAGATGCACAAATGGGCAGTATTGGCGGTGGTGGCAGGTATAATGATTTAACTAGTTTGTTTGGCGTTCCTAATATACCTGGCGTGGGCATTAGCTTTGGCGTGGATCGTATTTATGATGTGATGGAGGAGAAAAATTTATTTCCTGCATCCGTTGAACAAGCTACGCAGGTATTGTTTTTTAATTTGGGCGAGAATGAAGCGCTGCAATCTTATCAATTAATGTTGGCGCTTAGAAATAAAAAAATTGCTTGTGAAATTTACCCTGAGAAAAGTAAGTTTGACAAGCAATTTAAATATGCTGAGAAAAAAAATATTCCTACCATTGTTATT
This sequence comes from Chitinophagales bacterium, assembly GCA_964201225.1. Taxonomy (GTDB): domain Bacteria; phylum Bacteroidota; class Bacteroidia; order Chitinophagales; family Chitinophagaceae; genus Sediminibacterium. Next base: position 4,603 of record CAXNDZ010000066.1, read on the forward strand.
ATTGGTAGTGAGGAATTAGCTGCTAAAAAATGTACTATTAAAAATTTAAATTCAGGACAACAAGATACAATTCCATTTGAAGCGCTAATGGATTACCAATTTTAGTTGTATAATTTATCAGCCCAAATTTGGTCTTCAAAATAAAAGTCTTGCTTTAACGCACTAGAAGCTGCAGCTTTTGTACCAATCAACTCCATGCCTTGTACTAAAATCGAAACGGATACTACCAATTTATTAGCATCTCTTTTAAATACAACTGGTGCGTCATAAGCAGCTAAATAAAAAGTATCCACCCCTTTTTTCTCTAATCCTGTAGAACCCATAGCAGAATTTATAATAAGCACTGAATCCTCTGCTGTAACATTCACTTCAGTTACCGGACTTCCTTCCGCAAATGTATATTTACCAAGGTACTCCTTAAGTGGACTATCCTGCGCTTGCACAGTAACAAATATTCCTAAAAACACAATACCCATTAATAACATCTTTTTCATAGTTGCTCGTTTTTATTTTTATAAATTGAATACCAAATTTAGGATAATTAGGATACAATTTTGAAAAAATCATGTTACCACAAGTTTAATTAATGGCCCCTTCCGCTATAACGAATCTCCCCAAATTTCTCCATTATGGAAATCGGGCATCTTTGTTTAAAAAAGGGGCTAAAAAAAGAAATAAATAGATACAAAAACGATCAAGTATCTTTGCATTATGGAGCATACTAAAGTTAATATCAGACAACTCGAAATCGCTGACATTGAACGTTTTATAGGTCAAATAGGTGAAAAATCATTTCGCGTAAAACAAATTCACGAATGGCTATGGCAAAAGCATGCGCATAGCTTTGATGAAATGACCAACCTAAGTAAGGACCTTCGTCAGCAGTTGGAAGCTAATTTTACGCTTCCTGCCCTAACCTTAAATACGACACAATTAAGCGAGGATGGTACTTTGAAAACCAGGTTTGAAACATTTGATCATCATATGATTGAAGGCGTATTAATTCCAACCAGTGAGCGTAAAACCGCATGCGTTTCGTCTCAAATTGGGTGTAGCTTAAGCTGTAAATTTTGCGCGACAGGATATATGGAACGCAAAAGAAATTTAAGCTATGACGAAATTTATGATCAGGTAGTGATGATTAATCAACAAAGTGAAAAACACCATGAAAAATCATTATCGAATATTGTTTTCATGGGCATGGGTGAGCCTTTATTGAATTATAAGAATGTTTTAAAAGCAGTGGAGCGAATTTCAGCAAAAGATGGATTGGGCATGAGCCAAAGAAGAATCACCGTTTCAACTGCGGGTGTAGCAAAAGGAATTAGACAATTAGGAGATGATCAAGTACGCTTCAAATTAGCTTTATCCTTACATGCCGCAAATGATAAAAAACGTAATGAAATTATGCCAATCAATGAAAGTAACAACATTGAAGCATTGATTCAGTCACTGAATTATTTTTATAAAAAAACAGGTAGCGAAATTACATTTGAATATATTTTATTTAAAGATTTTAACGATAGCGAAAGAGACGTTGTTGAATTAACAAAAATATACCGTCAAGTTCCTGCGGACTTGATTAATGTCATTGAATATAATCCGATTGATAAATTCCCATTTGACAAACCCAACGAAGATGGTTTTGAAACTTTTGTAACCGCATTACAAAAAAACAGGGTTAATGTTAGGGTAAGAAGAAGCCGCGGTAAGGATATTGATGCCGCTTGTGGACAGCTTGCCAACAAGGATAATTTTTAATAGCACGGCACCATGAAAAAAAATAGAACTGATAATTTTGATAAATTTTCTCTTAAAAAAAAGGGAAGTGCTGTCAAAGAAAATATAAGACAGGATAAGAAAAAAGCAAAAGCCGAATCAAGGGCTATGGGTGAAGCTGCACGACAAAGAAAAATAGATAAAGCAAGAGGTATTGTAACCGATCCGCCTAAAGAAAAATATAGTAAGGGGCCCTATGCCAAAAAGACAACAGGCTATGAAAAAAAACCAAGCACTCGAAAAAGTTTTCAAGATGCCCCACCAAAATATGGTGAACTAACCCCTTCTCACACTACGCGTCCAACAACAGCGCGTCCAGCAACAACGAATAAGAGAACACCCGCATCCATGGACAAAGCGGATGAAAAAAGAACTGCTTCTATTGGTAAAGTAAATGCTGCCTCGGATACGCCTTATGAACAAATGCCATTGAATAAATACATTGCGCATGCGGGTATTTCTGGTCGTCGGGAAGCTGCAGCCATGGTAAAGTCGGGACATGTCACCATCAACGGTGATACGATTTTAGAACCGGGCTACAAAGTGCAATACAAAGATGTCGTTAGACTAAAAGGAAAAGTATTACAATTACAAGTAACCCCTGTATATATATTATTAAATAAACCCAAGGATTATATATGTACAGCGAATGATCCTGAAGGCAGGAAAACGGTGTTGGATATTATCAAAAACGCAACTACACAACGCATGTTCCCAGTAGGTCGACTTGATAGAAATACTACTGGTGTGTTAATATTAACGAATGATGGCGACTTGGCGCAGAAGCTAACCCACCCTTCCTATGAAATTAAAAAAATATACGAAGTAACCTTAGACAAACCTGTTACCAAGGCGGACATGGAAGCCATTGCGAAGGGTGTTGAATTGGAAGATGGATTTATTGCAGCTGATGCAATAAGTTATTTATCCAATACTTCAAAAGATGTAATAGGTATTGAAATTCACAGTGGACGTAACAGAATTGTAAGACGTATTTTTGAACACTTAGGATATGATGTTAGGCATTTGGACCGAGTAATGTTCGCCAACCTTACCAAGAAAAATGTGGACAGAGGTAAATGGCGTTTTTTAGCAGAAAAAGAAGTTCGCCTTTTGAAATTCATGAATAAATCCTTTACAAGGAAATCTGCAAAGGAAAATTAATCTTTCTACCTCCTTTTTAATTGAACGCAATTTAATGATAGATATATTATTTGAAAATGACAATATGATTGTACTCAATAAGCCCGCCGGTTTATTTAGTATCCCTGATCGATTTGGCAAAGAAGCTTCACTTAAATCATTGTTACAGGAAAAGTATCCTTCCATTTTTACAGTACATCGATTAGACCAACATACCAGTGGTTTAATTTTATTTGCAAAAACTGCGGAGGCGCACCAAGAATTAAGCACTTTATTTGAGGGACGTACTATTGAAAAAAAATACCTGGGTTTGGTGATGGGGCGTCCGCCACAAAATGGCACCATTGATCAAGCCATCATGGAACATCCCGGTAAAAAAGGACAAATGGTGACCCATGTCAAAGGCAAAGCAGCGCAAACAAGTTTTGAGGTATTAAAATATTATAAAAGATATGCTTGGGTTTGTTTTCAAATTCATACTGGCCGAACACATCAAATTAGGATACATGCCCAACATTTGGGTAACCCCATTGTTGCAGATGATATTTATGGAGATGGCGAAAAATTATTATTGTCTTCCATAAAAAAGAAAAATTTCAAATTAAGTAAAACAGAAGAAGAAGAACGCCCTTTATTAGCAAGACAAGCATTACATGCACATACTTTACAATTTGAATTAAATGGGAACAACTTTCAATTTGAAGCGCCCATTCCCAAGGATCTTGCTGCCACTTTAAAGCAGTTGGACAAATGGAATAGCGAAAAATAAAAATCCCCTCCCCTGGGTTAACAGAGAAAGGGATTTATAAAGAAAGGTAAATGACTCGCATCAACAGTGACACACTGTAAAAGTTATTTAGTTTGATTTCAAAAAATAATTACTTTTTACTGAAGCGTCCATCACCCAACTTCCTTTTTGCAATTACACACCATTATTTGTTCGGTTGTGGCGTATAACGCAAATAAGGTTTTACGATATTCAAGCCTTTGGGGAATTTAACTAATGCATCTTCTGTTTTGATGGCTGGAACCACAATCACATCTTCCCCATCTTTCCAATTCGCAGGAGTAGCCACACTATAAGTGGCTGTTAACTGAAGTGAATCAATCACTCTTAACACTTCCACAAAGTTTCGCCCAGTGGAAGCTGGATAGGTAATAAATAATTTTACTTTTTTATCTGGTCCAATGATAAATAAGGAACGCACAGTAAAGGTCTCTGAAGCATTTGGATGAATCATATCATAAGCGTTAGCCACCGCTTTATCCTGATCAGCTATAATTGGAAAACCTACATGTACCTGTTGCGTTTCATTGATATCACTAATCCATTTTTGATGACTTTCAACACCGTCCACACTGAGTGCTAAAACTTTTACATTGCGTTTTGCAAATTCTTCTTGCAATGCAGCAGTGCGGCCTAATTCGGTGGTACATACAGGTGTAAAGTCGGCTGGGTGTGAAAATAAAATTCCCCAACTATCTCCAAGGTATTCATGAAAGCTAATATCGCCAATACTTGTTTTTGCTTTGAAATCGGGCGCAATATCCCCTAATCTTAAACTCATAATGCTGTTTTTTTATAGTGAGAATACAAAGATATACATTTCCTACTAAATTAGTAGACTTTTAAAGAAAAAATTTTTTTACCAAATGAATAACCCCTAAACGGAAGTGTATAAATCCAATAAACCGTCCGGAAGCAAAACAGTGACTGTTTTTTTTGCGTGATCCACCCCTTTTAAGCTTTCTTCATGTAATGGGATATAGGCTTCCTGTCCCTGGTATAATATAGTTAACATTAACTGGTGCGGTTGCTCAATGACTTCAATCACATTACCTAAATCAATGCCATTTTGCTGTACCATATAACCTAATAAAGCCAAGGGCGAACTTTTATCAACCAGCTGCTGGAACTCGGCTTGTGGTAGCCACACTTTTTTGCTGATTAAAATTTGAGTGGCTTCCCTATTTTGAATACCCTCTATCTGCAAATGGGTTAAAGAATCTGTTTTTGCAACGGCCGATGTAATAAAATAAGGTATAAAGCTCGCTGTATTTTTTTCAACGAAAATGGCTTCGATACCTTTAAAATTAATGGGTTTGCCTAAGGCATGTTCAATGATAATTTGCCCCCCAATACCATGAGCAGCAACAATTTTTCCGATATGTATATATTCACTCATTGGATGGGTTTTAAAATATAGAATACACAAAACTAATTATTCGAAACAGAACAATTGGGATATACTTGATTTTTTTAACAACGATAAATTACAAAAAACCCCCGATACCGATAAACGGAACCAGGGGCTTTATTAAAGCTAGATTAATTTAAAATTATTCTGCAGCTGGTGTTTCTTCTGCAGCAGGTGCTTCCTCAGCAACTACTGGTTCAGCTTCAGCCACTGGTGCTTCTGCAACAGGCGCTTCTGCAATTGGTTCAGCTACTTTCTTCACCACTGGAACATACACTTTTTTAGCAGCTTGTGCTTTTTTGTGTGCATCATTCTTGGTCGCTACATTAGCTTCATGCTCAGCGAACCAAGTTTGAAACTTATCCATCGCAGTTGCCTCATCAAATAAGTTTAATTTAACACCACGTAATAAGTGTTTTAAATAAAGAACTCCTTTGAAAGATAAAATACGGTGAACCGTGTCTGTAGGTTGTGCACCTTTGTTTAACCACTCTAAAGCTTTTTGACGATCC
>CAXNDZ010000067.1:0-10133 GCA_964201225.1 Chitinophagales bacterium
TATTTAACTGCTGTCGCTAATGATTATAGCTATGAGGTTATTTATGCAAGATTAATAGAAGGCATCACAAAACCAGGAGATGTATTAGTGGGCATAAGTACTTCAGGAAATTCTGGAAATATTGTTAAAGCATTTGAAATGGCTAAAACCAAGCAAGTGGTGACCATAGGATTTACGGGGGATAATGGTGGTAAGATGAAGGCGATTTCAGACTATCTAATCAATGTCCCTTCGAATGATACCCCAAGAATTCAAGAGTCTCACATACTAGTAGGTCATATTATTTGCGAATTAGTAGAAAGCAATATTTTTGGATAATTACCCATAAAAAACATACAATTTGTCATTCAACTTATCAAATATCAACCCTAATTGGACACTATTCTTAGATAGAGATGGTGTAATTAATGTTGAAAAGGACAATGACTATATTAAAACCTGGAATGAATTTGAGTTTTACAATGAAAGCATTGAAGCACTACCTATTTTAGCGAACTTATTCAAAACCATTGTTATTGCCACCAATCAAAAAGGTGTTGGACGTGGCATTATGACCGCGTCAGATTTGAATCAAATTCATGAAAATATGTTGCGCACTATTGAAACCATTGGTGGAAGAATTGATCATGTTTTTTATTGTACCGATATTGAAAATGATTCCATCAATCGTAAGCCTCAACCAGGAATGGCAATGCAAGCAAAAGAAATGTTTCCTTCCATTGACTTTAATACATCCATCATGGTCGGTAACAGACCCAGTGATATGGCATTTGGTCGTAATGCAGGCCTGCACACTGTATTTTTAGCCACTACACATCCTGAAACGCCTTTCCCTGATCCGAGCATTGACTTCAGATTTAATAATCTACTTGAATTTGCAAATGCATTATCAAAATAAGCTTAAGTCAAAATGAAACAGTTTATTTTAATTTGGGTATTATTTATTTCAATAAATAGTAATATTAAAGGACAATCTTTTTATAGTTACGATTCCACAGGAATTCAATTACAAAAATTAGCCAGTCGTATTCAGGAAGATACAATACTACGGAATCGTTTAAACGCCGATAGCATTTTTACAAGAGCATTGGTACAAACATTAAAAAGTCCCTACTCTTTTAAATACAACTTTGACTCATTAACTGCAATAAAACATATTGTTTCACCAGATGGACGATTTAAATTTTTTAGTTGGCAGGTGGACTTAGGTGATGGAACCTATCGTCAAAGAGGCGCCATGCAATTACCCGGTAATGAAGGGCAACTTAAATTATTACCATTCTTTGACAACTCTGATTTTGTACAAAATAATACATTGGGGGTGTATGATCGAAAAAAATGGATTGGCGCAATATACTATGACATTATCCCAATGCAATACAATGACCAAACTATTTATACCTTGTTAGGATTTGATGAAAATAATACCAGTGTATCAAAAAAGATGATCGAAGTAGTTCGTTTTGAGAATGACGAACCTATTTTAGGTGGCGACTTTTTTAAATTTATACCCGACCCAACCTACCCAATTGGTACTGTAGATCGTTTTATTTATTCCTTTAAAAAAGGCAGTAATGCTATTATAAAATACGAGAAGTTGCAAAATAGAATTATGATTTCCGAATTAGCGAGTACCGATAACGATTTAAAAAAACAAGAAACCTTGGTGCCCTCAGGCAACTTTAAATATTTTGCTTGGGTTAATAATAAGTGGGAACTATCGATCAAAGAAGAAAACAACTTCAAAAAGTAATAATCCCGCAAATAAATTAATCTAATTTAAGTACCGCTAGAAATGCTTCCTGTGGAATTTCCACATTACCTATTTGTCGCATTCTCTTTTTACCTTCCTTTTGTTTTTCTAATAACTTACGTTTACGACTGATATCACCACCATAACATTTGGCAGTTACATCCTTACGCATGGCACTGATATTTTCTCTCGCAACTACCTTAGCACCAATCGCTGCTTGAATGGCAATTTGGAATTGTTGCTTCGTCAATAACTCTTTCAATTTTTCACAAAGTCTTCGTCCAAAATCAGAAGCCTTACCTCTATGGATTAATGCACTTAAAGCATCTACTTTTTCAGCATTCAATAAAATATCCATCTTCACAATATCAGCATCCCTAAATCCTATTTGAGAATAATCAAAGGAAGCATATCCTCTAGTTTGACTTTTTAACTTATCATAAAAATCGAAAACGATTTCGGTCATCGGCATTTCAAAAATCAATTCTACCCTAGTGGGTGTTAAATAACTTTGATTCATTAATATACCACGCTTACTCAAACAAAGCGTAATAATATTACCAATATAATCAGGTGAAGTAATGATCTGTGCACGAATATAAGGTTCTTCAATATGTTCAATCTTTACAGGATCTGGCATCTCCGAAGGATTGTTCACAATGATTTTTTCACCTCTGGTCGTAAAGGCAATAAAACTTACGTTGGGAACCGTTGTAATCACAGTTTGATTAAACTCACGTTCCAAACGCTCTTGAATAATCTCCATGTGCAGTAATCCTAAAAATCCACATCTAAAACCAAAGCCTAATGCTTGGGAAGTTTCTAATTCAAAAGTTAATGAAGCATCATTTAATTGTAATTTTTCCATACAATCTCTGAGTTCCTCAAACTCATCTGTATTCACAGGATATATACCAGCAAAAACCATTGGCTTCACTTCCTCAAAACCATTGATCATGGGGCCTGGATTATTTGCAAGTGTAATAGTATCTCCCACTTTTACTTCCTTGGCCACCTTAATACCTGTGATAATATAACCCACATCTCCAGCACGTACTTCAGCCTTTGGTGTCATGGCTAATTTTAATACCCCTACTTCATCCGCATTATAATCTCGACCGGAGGCAACAAAACGAATTTTATCATTCTTCTTTAAAACCCCATTCATTATTCTATAGTAAACAATAATTCCTCTGAAACTATTAAAAACACTATCAAAAATCAGCGCTTGTAGAGGTGCTTCTGTATCACCTTTGGGTGCAGGAATTCGTTCACAAATGGCTTGTAAAATTTCTTCAATACCAATACCTGAGCGACCACTGGCCAATAAAATATCTTCTTGTTTGCAACCAATTAATTCAATGATTTGATCAGTCACTTCTGGAATCTTGGCACCATCCATATCAATTTTATTGATCACCGGGATAATTTCCAAATTATTATCTAATGCCAAATATAAATTACTAATGGTTTGCGCTTGTATTCCTTGAGATGCATCCACTAATAACAATGCACCTTCACAAGCAGCTAACGCCCTACTCACTTCATAACTAAAATCAACGTGACCAGGGGTGTCAATTAAATTGTAGGTATAGGTAACACCTTTATGAATATAATTAATTTGAATTGCGTGGCTTTTAATAGTAATTCCTTTTTCACGCTCCAAATCCATATCATCCAAAACCTGGTTCATCATTTCTCTTTCCGTAATGGTTTTGGTATGTTCTAACAAGCGATCAGCCAAGGTACTTTTACCATGGTCAATATGAGCGATTATACAAAAGTTTCTTATGTTCTTCATGTAAGTGAAAATAGGCTTTAAAATCTATTGAAGTGCGTTTATGATGGCAGTGAATTCGGGAGCAATTAAAGATGCACCTCCTACCAAACCTCCGTCCACATCTGGTTGTGAAAATAATTCAACAGCATTAGCGGCTTTTACGCTTCCGCCATATAAAATTGATATTTGATCAGCAATATCCGCACCGTATTTGGTTGCTAATACCGACCTAATAAAAGCATGTATTTCCTGTGCTTGAGCACTTGATGCTGTTTTACCAGTACCAATTGCCCAAATGGGTTCATAAGCAATCACCACTTTTAATAGTTGCTCCGATGACAAGTGAAATAAGGAATTGATTAATTGGTTTTCCACAAATGCATTTTGTGTTTCCGCCTCTCTAATGGCTAAAGGCTCCCCACAACAAAAAATGGGAGTGCTATTATTAGCCAATACTGCATTTACTTTTTCTGCTAATAAAGCATCTGATTCAGCGAAGTATTCGCGCCTTTCGGAATGTCCAATAACGATATGATTAACTCCAACAGATGAATACATGGGCGCCGAAATTTCACCAGTATAAGCACCATTGGTGTTTTGATGGCAATTTTGTGCTGCTACAAAAACATTGGATATTCCTGCAATTTGCTTTACGGCATTTGGTATATATATTGCTGGAACTGAGAATACAACTTGTTGATTATCAGTTAATTTTGGTAGTTTATCTAATATATTTGCCAGCAAATCTTTCGCTTCTTGCTGATTTAAATTCATTTTCCAATTGGCCGCAGCTATTTGTTTTCTCATATTCGTTGAACTGTTTAAACACTAAAATTAGCGATGCAAAGGTAGTTAAAAAATAGATGAATTTGTGGCAATTTATCAGTTTATACAGGCTATTACAAAAACTGTAAAATGAGCAAAATAAAAGGATTAGGAAGCTTTTATATATAATTTTTGGAGCACTTGCTTTTCTTCTTCCGACATCACAAAACCTTTTAATTGTTTCCAATTACCAATGTCTTCAATGGCCTTATCAATTTGATATCCTGACACAACGCCCCAAGTAAAATTGGGAATAAATTTCGGGAGCAATCCATTACCAAAAATATTGGCACTTACTCCAATATAGCTGCCTGTATTGATACTTGACTGAATAGCGAAACGGCTATAATCACCCACCAACATTCCCATTTTTTGACCTACTGTTTCCCAGATTTGTTTAGCCTCATTCCACATTTGAATAGGGCCTGCTGTATTTTTAATATTACTATTACAAGTACCTGCGCCTAAATTGCACCATTGTCCAATAATACTATCCCCCAGATATCCTTCATGCCCTTTATTGGAATATCCCATCAAAATTGAATTTTTTATTTCCCCACCAGCCAAGCAATAAGGGCCAATAGTAGTAGCACCATAAATACTCGTGTTCATTTTAACTACACCTTTTTCCCCTAAAACAAAAGGTCCTCGTATGGCAGCGCCTTCCATGATCATCGCATTTTTGCCAATATAAATTGGGCCTGTACTTGCATTTAAAATAGCACAATGCACTTCTGCCCCTTTTTCAATAAATATATTTTCGGGTTGAATTACTTTGTTGCTTGTGTCAATTTTAATGCCAGCACCATGTTTCTTAGCCCAATTAAAATCATTCTCAATAAATTTTGTGTGTAATTGCAACATACCCATTGCGTCTTGCACAAACGCCCCTTGTTCAAAAGTGATTGGCGTAAAATTGGCTAATAATATTTTTTCAATAGAGCGCTCATCTGTGTAAGTGGCAATCCATTTTCCCGACTTGCTAATTATTTTCTCTCCGAATTTTAAATTTAAAATTGCATCCACTAAATCAGTGGTTGGAATACAGGTAACATTAATAAAAATAGCAGCTTCCTTATTTTGTAAAAAATCACTATTATGATATAATTTTTGCAAGTATGGTACCGTATATATTGCAGTTTCCTTATTAAGTAAATGCTCCCATCTTTCTTGAAAAGAGTAAATACCCATCCTGAATTGTGCAACTGACTGCGTTAAACTAAAAGGATAAAATTTTTCTCTATCTGCAATATCGACTAAAACAAACTGCATAGGTTGCTTATTTATAGGTAAAAGTAAAGCAAGTTTAAGGAAAATGCAGATCTTCCTTAAGATATTCATTTAATGCTTATTTTTGACATATAAATTATCAGATATGCAAATAGGTTATTTCGATTACCCTACTCCGGCCACTGAGCCCGTTTTATCTTATGCTCCAGGAACGCCTGAAAAATTAGCATTAAAAAAAGCCCTCGCTAGTTTGAAAAGCAAAACAATGGATATTCCCATGTATATTAACGGGAAAGCAATTCGTACTGGAAATAAAATTGCTATTCATCCGCCACACGAAATCAAACATACCCTTGGTCATTTTCATATGGGTACCAAAAAACATGTTGATCAAGCTATAACTAGTGCATTAAAAGTGCGTACTTCTTGGGCGGATATGTCATGGGAATCACGTGCACATATATTTTTAAAAGCGGCTGATTTATTAGCAACCAAATACCGCTTCGAAATGAATGCAGCTACCATGCTTGGCCAAAGCAAAAATGCTTACCAAGCTGAAATTGATGCTGCATGCGAATTGATTGATTTTTTAAGATTCAATGTTCATTTTTTAAGTACCATATATAAGCAACAACCAGTTTCCTCTCCAGGTATGCATAATAGAATGGAATGGCGTGGCTTGGAAGGATTTGTTTTAGCCATCACTCCTTTTAACTTTACAGCCATAGGTGGGAACCTTCCTGCATCAGCTGCAATGTGTGGTAATGGTGTAGTATGGAAAGCAGCCAACACACAAGTATATTCTGCACAATTATTTATGCGAATTTTAAAAGAAGCAGGGCTTCCAGATGGTGTTATAAATTTAGTTTATGTAGATGGTCCAACCATTGGTGCCACATGTTTCTCCCATCCTGATTTTGCAGGCGTGCATTTCACTGGATCAACAGGTGTATTTAATTATATGTGGAAACAAATCGGTGAAAATATTCCTAAATATAAAACCTATCCAAGAATTGTAGGCGAAACTGGAGGCAAGGATTTTGTGATGGTACATCCTACTGCCGATGTGGATACTGTAGTTACTGCACTTGCAAGAGGTTCATTTGAATACCAAGGACAAAAATGTTCTGCTGCTTCTCGTGCTTATTTACCAAAAAATATTGCACCTGCAGTGAAAGCAAAATTGGTGAAAGCAGTTCAATCAATGAAGATGGGAACCGTGGAAGATTTTTCAAATTTTGTAAATGCAGTGATTGACGAAAAATCTTTTGACAATATTACTAAGTATATTAACAAAGCAAAGAAAGATAAAAAAGCAAAAATTTTAGTAGGTGGTAATTTTAGTAAGAAAAATGGTTATTTCATTGAACCTACCGTTATTGAAACCAGCGATCCGAAATATTTGACCATGTGTGAGGAAATATTTGGGCCAGTGCTTACTATTTATGTTTATCCAACAACCCAATTTGAAAAAACATTGGATTTACTGGACAAAACATCCAAATATGCTTTAACGGGTGCCATCATATCACAAGACAGAGCTTCCATTAATTTAGCTACTGATAAACTAAGACACGCTGCTGGAAACTTTTATATCAATGATAAACCCACTGGAGCAGTAGTAGGTCAACAACCTTTTGGTGGTGCTAGGGCTTCTGGAACCAATGATAAAGCGGGCAGTATGCTTAATTTATACAGATGGTTAAGCGCAAGAACCATTAAAGAGACCTTTAACCCACCTATCGACTATAAATACCCATTTTTAAACGAGGCATAAGCGACTGGATTTAAGCTGTTTTAATTCAGAAAACTGTATATTTGCCCCTCAAAATAAAAGGACTGTGGCCCAAAAATTTTCTAAAGAAACCTACCTGTACTGGTATGAATTGATGCAATTAATTCGTCAATTTGAATCCAAATCGGAGGAAATGTATAAAATGGCTGGAAAAATCAGAGGATTTTTCCACGTTTACAATGGACAGGAAGCCATTGCAGCAGGTTGTATGACCGCTACAAATCAAGAAGATCCCTTTATTACTGCATACCGTGATCATGGTTTGGCCTTAGCCAAAGGCATGAGCCCTAATTCTGCTATGGCTGAGCTTTATGGTAAAGCGACTGGCTGCTCAAAAGGCAAAGGGGGCAGTATGCATTTGTTCAGTAAAGAACATTACTTTTTTGGAGGACATGGTATTGTAGGTGCTCAAATTGGAACGGGTGCTGGATTGGCTTTTGCTGAACAATATCGTGGTTCAAAAAATGTAGTATTGTGCTTTTTTGGAGATGGTGCTGCAAGACAAGGCATGTTGCATGAAGTATTTAATTTAGCCATGCTTTGGAAATTGCCTGTTGTATTTATTTGTGAAAACAATAATTACGCCATGGGAACTTCAATTGAAAGAACAAGTAATGTTATTGATATATACAAATTAGCAGATGCTTACGAAATGCCAGCAGATAAAATTGATGGTATGACTGCAGAAGCGGTTCATGAAGGTGTTGCAAGAGCGGTGAATAGAGCGCGTCAAGGAGAAGGCCCTACTTTGTTGGAAATGAAAACATATCGTTACAAAGGTCACTCCGTATCTGATCCTCAAAAATATAGAACAAAGGATGAAGTGGAAGAATACAAAGACCAAGATCCGATTACCAAAGTAACTAAAACAATTTTGGATAACAATTTTGCTACAGAAGGGGAATTAAAAGCAATTGATGATAAAATAACTTTAATTGTAGACGCTTCCGTTAAGTTTGCAGAAGAAAGTCCATGGCCAGATGATAGCGAAGTATACAAAGATGTGTATATTGATCAAAATTATCCATTTATTGTTGACTAAATAGTAGAAAAAATTATAAAATAATAATATGAGCGAGTTACAAAAAGAGAATCACCCATTTTTAGATTTCGTAAATAAAAATAAAAAGGTGTTAACCTATACAGTTACAGCAATTGCTGTTGCTTTAGTTGCATTTTTTGGATACGCAGAATTGTATCAAAAACCAAGAGAAGAAGAAAAAGCAGCTGATGCAATATTCACTGCTGAAAAATATTTCGCAATGGATTCTTCTAGCCTAGTGTTAAATGGTGATGGCCAAAGCAAAGGTGTCTTATATATCATCAAAGAATTTGGTGGAACAAAAGCGGCGAACCTTGCAAAATATTATGCAGGTATTAGTTATTTCCGTATGAATGATTTTAACAAATCAGTTGAATATTTAAAGGATTTCTCTACTTCAGCGAAACAAGTCCAAGCCATCGCTTATGGAACCATTGGAGACGCCTACAGTGAATTAAAAAATACTGACGAAGCTTTAAATTATTACAAAAAGGCAGGTGGTCATTTTCCAGACGACGAAGCCATTAGTTCAGAATATTTATACCGTGCTGCTGCCCTTTTGGAATTGAATGGTAAGGCAGATGAAGCGGTAGAAATTTTTAAAGAAATTAAAGCTAAATATCCAAAATCTGAAAAAGGATTAATGGTAGATAAATATATCAATAAATTGAAGGTACAGCCTTAATCAACGCTACTAATTAACTTATTTTAAAGCATTCTCCACAATTTGTAGAGAATGCTTTTTTTATGTACTTTATTTAATGACAATTCGTATTTTTGAGTATGATAGTTCAATTATTTGTTCCCTGCTTTATTGATCAATTATATCCGCAAGTTGCATTTGACACCATCAAAGTGCTTGAGAAAGCAGGATGTACCGTAAAATACAATACACAACAAACCTGTTGTGGTCAGCCGGCTTTTAATGCAGGATTCTGGGGTGAATCAAAAGATGTATGTACAAAATTTGTACAAGATTTTGAAGGTGCTGATTACATTGTAAGTCCAAGTGCAAGTTGCGCTGGCTTTGTCAGAAACAATTATGGAAAACTGTTTGAAAACAATGCATTCCAAAGTCCGGCTAAAAAAGTGGCCAGCCGTATTTATGAATTATCTGAATTTTTAGTGAAGGTTTTAAATATTACTGACCTAGGTGCTTCATTTGAAGGCAAAGCAACCTTCCACGATAGTTGTGCTGGTTTGAGAGAATGTCATATCAAAGACGAGCCAAGACAATTATTAGCAGCAGTCAAAGGCTTGGAATTAGTAGAAATGCAAGACACCGATATTTGTTGTGGATTTGGCGGAAGCTTCGCAGTAAAATTTGATACGATTAGTGTTTCTATGGCTGATCAGAAAATAGATAATGTTATTAAAACATCAGCTCCTTATTTAATTAGTACAGACATGAGTTGTTTGATGCATATTGATGGCAGAATGAAATTTAATGGACAAGATATAAAAGTATTGCACTTGTCCGAAGTATTAGCAAGCGGTTATTAATAAAAATTTTTACCTACCCTATTATGCCATATTGGTTAATTAAATCAGAACCCTTTAAATATTCTTGGGATCAATTCAACAAGGATAAAAAAACATTTTGGGATGGTGTCAGAAACTATCAAGCGCGAAATAATTTACGCGCAATGAAAAAAGGCGATCTAGCTTTTTGGTATCATAGCAATGAAGGCATGGAAATTGTGGGCAT
>CAXNDZ010000068.1:0-10050 GCA_964201225.1 Chitinophagales bacterium
TTTTTGAAACCAATACAATAAATGCAGGTAAATTTTTATTTTCAGAACCCAATCCATAACTCAACCAGGAACCAATGGAAGGACGACCAGGAAGTTGATGTCCTGTTTGAAAAAAAGTTAACGCAGGATCATGATTAATTTGTTCTGTATACATGGACTTGATAACACACAATTCATCTACTACCTGCGCTGTGTAGGGTAACAAGTCACTTACCCAGGTATTACTTTTTCCATGCTGTTTAAAATTTGCAAAGGAAGAGGCAATAGGAAGTAAAGCTTGGCTGGCACTCATTCCTGTTAAACGTTGTCCTTTACGAATCGAATCAGGTAAGCCCTGTCCTTGCATTTTTATTAAGCCTGGTTTGTAATCAAAAGTTTCAAATTGTGAAGGGCCACCACTCATAAATAAATACACCACGCGTTTTGCTTTAGGCGCGATGGTAGGCAAGGCGTCTAATATTTGTTGTTCAAAAGTTTTTGTTGAAATACTACTACTTAATAAGGTACCCAATGCCATCGCGCCCATACCGCCTGCTGTACTTTTCAAAAAATTGCGACGTTCAATTTTTTTATTGATGGCGTCAAATTCTTGATTATATATTTTAAAATCATTTTCTTTTCTCATAAACTTACCTTTTAGTAATGGTTGCATCTGAATTTAATATAGTGCTTGCGACGACACTATTTGCGGCTACCCAATAGGGGTCTAATGTTTTATCAATTTTATATAATCCAGTATTGATCCATCCTTTAATTTTATTTGGGTATGCTTTAAACTTATTGTATTCCGATTGTTGCAATGCATTTAATAATGCCATCTGTTTTGTTGTGGGGGTGGTTCCTGTAAGTTGTTGATAGGCTTTACTAATAGCTGCTTCTGTGTTTTGTTGTTTGGTGATGCTTTCTCCAATGACTTTAGCTGCTTCAATAAAAGTGGGATCATTTAAAGTAACCAAAGCTTGTAATGGTGTGTTGGTGGATTGTCTACGAACCAAACAAGATGCCCTGGTGGGCCCATCAAAATTAGCAAGGGTTGGATTAGGAACCGTTCTTTTTAAAACAATATAAAGGCTTCTTCTATATACCTGATCAGTACTGTCCTGATTATATTTGGTCCCATTAATTTCCCATAGTCCTTCTGGTTGATACGGATACACACTTTTACCCCCCAATTTTTTATTTAACAATCCACTTGCCGTTAACGCATTGTCACGAATCATTTCTGCAGACAATCGCATTGAAGGGCCTCTAGCTAATAATTTATTTTCTGGATCTTTTTCATTGAGCAAAGGACTCGCTTTTGAATCCTGCTGATAAGTCGCAGACATCACAATGAGTTTATTTAATTTTTTGATATCCCAGTTGTTATCTCTTAATTCAATCGCCAACCAATCTAATAAATCCAAATGACTGGGCATTTCACCTTGGTTCCCAAAATCCTCCGCTGTTTTAACCAAGCCCCTACTAAAAAAGTTTTGCCATAAATGATTTACCGCAACTCTAGCAGTTAAAGGATTGCGCGCATCCGTTAACCACTGTGCTAGGCCATATCTATTTTTTGGAAGCTGACTTGGGAAGGGTAATATTTTTTCAGGCGTGTTTGGAAATACTTGTTTTGCAGGCGCATCATATTGCCCCCTGTTTAATAAAAAAGTTTTTTTAGGTTGTTGCATTTCTTGCATCACCATTAATTCTTTGATATGCTCGGTTGAATCTGATAATAATTTTCGTTGTGTTTGCAGCGCAAGAGTTGCATTTTTAATAGCAACATTCACTACTGAGTTGTAATAATCTTTTAAAACGGAAATATCATCCGTGCTTAATTCGACCCTGGTTTTTTTTGTGATTAAATCCCAATTTGATTTTTTTGCCAATACTTTTATTTCAAAAGGAGTTAACGCTCGGTTATATACACTAATGTCATCTATTTTTCCTCCCTTCATTCCAAAACCTCGGCCCCAGCCGCCTATTTGCAATCCCGGTTCGTCCTTTGAAAAAAACACAATGTCTTTATATAACTGATCAATTTGTGTTTCCATTTTTAATGGCGATCCATCTACAAATAAATTTAGTCCCTTTGCAGTGGAGGAGCCATCATAGGTCATCGTGAGTTGTATCCATTGATTACGGGGTATATCATTTAATGACACTTTAGTTATAGCATTGGAAGGCGCCGTATGTGCCATAGTCATTTCAAGTCGATTGTTTTTTAAATAAACATTATACCCTTTGAAATTATATAACCTTTCCATATTGCTTTTATGAAATATAACTCCTTCCTTCATTTCCTTGGAGATGTTCATCCAAATCCCAATCGAAAAAGGATCCGATTTTCTAAAAACGCCCACCTCTTTTAAATCTAAATAGGTATCCCCTGTTAAATATAAACTTTGGTTATTACCATTTCTTTCAAAAATTAGGGGTTCGCTTTTGCTGTCTCCGTCGCGTCGTAAGGCGGCAGTTTTACTATTGTTAACACTATTTTTTAACGAATCCTCAAAATCATAAAAGCCTTGTAAATTTTCAGTGGGTATACCCTTGCTCGAAATTGTTTTATATTTTTCCTGTTGTATCCATTCATTAAATTCATTCGCTGCATTTTCATAGCTCAATTTTAATTGTGCTTCTTTTTCTTTGACCAATATATTTATATATTGAATTGTTTTTTCTTGTTCAGCGGAAGGAAGCATTAATGTGGGCGTGGGCATGTCATCATTCCAAGATATTTGCCCCGCTTCACGAACGTTATTAAAAAAACTATACAACTGATAATAGTTTTCCTGTGAAACTGGATCATATTTATGATCATGACATCTTGCACAACCTACCGATATGGATATAAATGCATCCCCAAAAGTATTGGTACGATCCATCACATATTCTGTTTGAAATTCTTCTTCTATAATTCCCCCTTCCATATTTTGTTGGTGATTACGATTAAATGCAGTTGCAATAATCATATCCTTGGTAGGCGAAGGCATTAAATCACCCGCTAGCTGATAGTGGATGAAATTTTTATAAGACATATTATCGTTAAAAGCACGAATCACCCAATCGCGATATACCGACATATCTCTTGTTCTATCTACGGTATATCCATAGGAATCGGCATAACGTGCCAAGTCCAACCACTGTGTTGCCATTTTTTCACCATAATGCGGGGAGCTTAATAATCGAACCACTTGTTTTTCATAAGCATTCGAACTTTTATCATTGACAAAACTGTTGATTTCATCAATGGTCGGAGGCAGGCCTGTTAAATCCAATGAAACGCGTCTTAGTAAAAGCTCTTTGGAGGCTGCAGGACTAGGCTGTAAGCCTTCTCGTTGCAACCTGCTCAATATAAAATTATCAATAGGGTTGTTTACCTGAAAATTAAAGATGTCGGGAATGGCCTTTTTTTGTGGAGTAACAAAAGCCCAATGTGGTTTATAAACGGCACCTGTTTCAATCCATTTGATAAGGATGGCTTTTTCCCTTGCGCTTAATGATAAGTGTGATTTTGGGTGCGGCATCATATAATCGGGGTCGGAAGATAAAATGCGGTGGTAAACTTCACTTTTTATTAGGTTGCCTGGAACAATGGCAAATTTACCTGGGCTTTCAGGTAAAACAGCATATGCAGCTTCCGCTATATCTAATCTAAGTCCAGCCTTTTGCTTTGCCTTATCTGGTCCATGACAAGAAAAACATTTATCAGATAAAATTGGTTTTACATCTTCATTGTAATCAATGGTTGCGGGTAAGCTTAGATATGCTTTGTTTACATCTTCGGGTAATTTAGAAATGGATTTAAACGCAACAAAAAGGAATCCAAATCCTATAAATAAATAAAGTTTTTTCATTTTTTCTCAAATTTAAAATCACCTATCTCAATAGTCACTTTCGGATGTATTTTTTTAAACTGTTCAATTCCGCTCATCGTCACTTTTGTTTTCCACAAATAAATTTGGGATAAATTCTTTAATGAAGTTAATTGAATTAGTCCTTCATCTGAAATATTCGTACCATAAAGATTCAGCTGTTCCAATTGTGACAACTGCTTTATATATGCCATCCCATCATCTGTGATCAAAGAGTTTTCTAAATTCAGTTTTTTAATATTTTTTAAATCCGCAACTATTTTTAAATCATTATCATCAATCGCTAAGTTGGTTAATTTTAAAGTTACCAACTGTGTATTAATATTTTTCAATGTTTGTAAGCTGGCTTTATTAAAGGGAACTACATTGACAAAATTAGCCATTACAAAATTAGAGCCTTCTGTGATATTGGTTAAAATAATATTTTCTTGTTTAAATTCATCAATGATTGCAGGGCTAATAGCTGCAGGATTGGGTAAGCTTGAAATTTTTTCGAAACCTTTGATATTATTATTTTCAATTGAACTCTTTTTTGTTTCTCTTATTTCAATTTTTGCGTTTTCTAATTTTGAATCATCTAAAATATTCTTATCCGCTATTTTATTTGCTGCTACAATATTGTTTGTTACTTCCTTATTGTTGATGGTGTCAATGATGTCCTCGAAAGATGCACCTGATTTTATCCAGCGTTCAATAATTAAAATTTCATTTTGACTCAACTGATGCTTTCCTTTGGGGGGCATGTGTTTTTCGTCATCAAGCGGCAATAGTAAGCTTGTATATAGCGGACTTTTGAAAGTATTACCCGCGAAAAATATCTTTCCGTTTTTCCCACCCTTCTTAATGTATGCTTCTGCATCTAATCTTAATCCATTTTTTTGTTTAAGTGCAGCGTGACAATTATAACACCTCAATTTTAATAAGGGCGCAATTTGTTCTTTATAAACATTATGTGTTTCAATGGTCAATAAATCACTGCCATTTGAAATTGTTTGTGTAATTATTTTTGATGCCCCTATCAAAGTATCCGACGAAATAGTATTGGCTTTTTCATTTGAATTAAATAAATAATTTTCTCCGTGTGTCAGTGTGCCGCCATAGTGACCCGTAATGAAAATAAGTACGGTTAATAAAATGGCTAATATTTTTCGATGTTTTTTTAATAAATATGCCAGTAATCCTAAAGTAGCTGTTGCGATTCCGGTCCATTGGTGTTTTTGTACTATTAATGCATCATATTCGCCAGAGTTGGATAATATCCATCCTGCAATACAAGCCAACACTGCACTTATACTTCCAGCTAAAAAAGCCAATGAAATAGGCATTTTTAAATCAACGCCACTATAATGTTGGTACGCCATCATAAAAACACCCAATAGCAAAATACCAATCGGTAAATGCACAATTAAGGGATGTAAATGACCTATGAAATCCAACATATGATTTAGATACAAATTAATAGCAATCTAGCGTATAGCAATTTAACTATTAAATAGGACTACTTGTTAATTTCATACCTAAAATTTAGTCTATCCGGCTCTCCAAAATAAGCAACCACCTCCTCCCTAACCTTAACACCACCAATACCTTCCATTGCTTTTTGTGATCGTATGTTATTAGCCCCTACATAAAATGCAACCTTATCTACAAAATTAAAAGCATGGCTAAGCATTAATGTTTTTACTGCTTTATTGATGGACTTTCCCCAACAACTTCTTGAAAAAAAGGTATATCCAATTTGAATTTCCTTCATCACTGCGTCGTATGCGCAATAGCGACTTGATCCCAATGCCTGGCCACTTAATGTATCTCTAATGATAAATGCCCCACCTGATTCCATCGCTCCTTTAAAATAGTTGGTAAAAGCGTCCAATTTATATCTGTCTGGATTGGGATGTTGTTCCCAAATTAAAGGATCAGAGGCAACCAAGTACAACTCCTCAAAATGTTCTTGCTTCAATGGTTCTAGCCAAACAAGGTCGTTTTTTAAATTAGTGGGTTGCAGGATCATAACGGAGTAATTAGAATTTTAATATGCCTACTTCTTAAAATATATAAAAGCGTAATGCATTTTTAATATTTAAATTTACTATATTTTTATCATACCCAAACCGCTCTGTTCAAATGAAAAAAATCATTACGCAATTTATTGTTTTATTTTTTTGTACAAACATTGGATTTGCACAACCAATAAATATCCCAGTGTATATTTCAGGTACAGAAGGGTATAAAAGTTTTCGAATTCCTGCGATTATTAAAACCCCAAATAATGACTTATTGGCCTTTTGTGAAGGAAGAGTAAATTCATCAGGTGATTTTGGAGATATAGATATTGTCATGAAACGAAGTTCCGATAATGGTAAAACTTGGTCACCGATTAGTGTGATTGCAACCTATGATTCATTACAAGCAGGCAATCCAGCACCAGTGGTTGATAGGAGCGACCCAGCTTATCCCAATGGAAGATTATTTTTATTTTATAACACAGGCAATAATCACGAAAGTGAAATAAGAAATGGTAAGGGCGTAAGAGAAGTATGGTATAAAACATCCATTGACAACGGATTTACTTGGAGTGCGGGTGTAAATATTACCACGCAAACACATCGACCGATGCAGCCAACGGCCAATCCTTTATATAATTTCAAAGAAGATTGGAGACATTATGCAAATACACCTGGTCATGCTTTACAAATTTCAAATGGTTTATATAAGGGCCGAATTTTTATTCCTGCCAATCATTCGGCAGGGACACCGAAAAAGGAAGGCGATGATTATTTTGCGCATAGTTTTTATTCGGATGATCACGGAGCCACATTTAAGTTAAGCGAAAAACTATATCTACCTGGTAGCAACGAGTCAACCGCCGCAGAACTTTCTAATGGTAGCGTAATGCTTAATGCAAGAAATCAAAAAGGGGATATTCGATTACGCATAGTGGCCATTAGCTCGAATGGCGGGGCATCCTGGGATACAAGCTATTTTGATCAACAACTTCCGGATCCTGTTTGCGAAGGAAGTATTTTAAATATTGGTGTAAAAAATAAAAAACAAGTAATTGCTTTTTCAAATGCAGCTAATACAAAAAACAGAAACAACCTAACCTTACGTATTAGTTTCGATGAAGGAAAAACTTGGACAAAAAATTGGGTCATTGATAACACTACTGATCCAAAAGCGATGAGTAATAATTCGGCTTATTCTGATTTGGTATTAATCAACAAGCAACATATTGGCATTTTATATGAAAAGGATAATTATGGCAAAATTATTTTTACGGCCGTAAACTGGAAAAGAAATCAATAGGGCAGTAGAAAAGTAAATACTCGCCAATATCAAATACCAGATTAGTTATTTTATTTCTGTGACCTTCTTCTTGCTTCCTCCGCCTCTTTGTAAATTCTTATCCATGTAAGAGACATGTCAATGACTGCCAACAATGGGCCTATTACAATCACCATGATGACTTCCAAGCCTGGTGTATATCCTGTTACGCCATCTAATGAAGTTGCTTTGGCTCTTTGGTATAATTTGTACAAACAATAAATTGCAGAAAGGATCCAAATACTTATAATTATATTTTCACTCATAATATTTTTTATTTAGCGCAAAGATACGATTTTAATTTTCAATTTTTCCTGCGGCTCTGTTATTAGCACCGGTGCGCTTTTGTAAGTCATCTCCTAAGTCAACACGGGCTTCTTCTGCAAGCGCCTGCAGTTTTTTTACAATGTCAGGGTTCACTTCTTTCACATCATAATTTTCAGCAGGATCTCGTCTTAAATCATATAAAGCCATTAAAGTGGGGTTATTTTCATTCGTCATACCTGGAAAGCCATCAACTCCTGGTACTTGATTTAAATAGGAGCGCGCTGGATGCGCAAAAACTAATTTCCAATTATCAATACGGACTGCTTCCAATGAATTTTTACGATAATAGTATAAAAATGTTTTTCGCGGCGTTGCATTTTTATCTCCTTGTAAAATGGGAAGGATACTTACGCCATCAATTTTTTTGTTAGGCAAGGATGTTTTTGTTATTGCTGCAATGGTTGGAAATAAATCAATAGTGGACGCAAGTTGGTTACTCACCACATTCGGTTGAATGGTTCCCTTCCATCTTATAATTCCTGGCACACGTTGACCACCTTCGAATGAAGTGCCTTTACCTTCCCGCAATCCACCAGTGGATCCTGCATGATTACCATAATTCATCCATGGCCCATTGTCACTTGTAAAAATGACAATCGTATTATTATCAAGTCCATTTTCTTTAATTGTTTTTAAGATACGTCCAACCGACGCATCAATTTCTTGAATTACATCACCATATAATCCTTGTTTACTTTTTCCTCTAAATGCAGGCGATGCATTAATGGGTACATGCGGCATGGAATGTGGTAGGTATAAAAAGAAAGGTTTGTTTTTATTTTTTTTAATAAAATCTTCAGCCGCGCTAGTATATCTTTCCGTTAGGGTAGATTGATCTTCCAATGTTTTTATCTCCAGCCACTTATCATTATTTTTAATTAATGGCAATTGCGGCACTTTTGATTTACTAGTTGAACTGTCTGCAGGCTTACCATCATAAGTTACAGGCCACATATCATTAGAATAGGGAATGCCTAGGTATTCATCAAATCCTTGTTGTAATGGCAAAAATTGTTTGGCATCTCCCAAATGCCATTTACCAAAGATGGCTGTGGCGTAATTTTTTTGTTTCAATAATTCAGCCATCGTCATTTCATCTGAAGCCAGCCCCACTTTGCTTCCCGGGAATAAGGCCCCACTTATTCCAACCCTATTTGCATAACATCCTGTCATAATGGAGGCTCTTGAAGCACTACAAACCGCCTGGCTTGATAAGAAATTAGTGAACCTGATTCCCTCACTAGCCAACCGATCAATATTGGGCGTATAAATATCTAATGCACCATAACAAGATAAATCACCATACCCCATATCATCCATAAATATCAATATGATATTGGGGGTGTTTGATTTTTGCTGCGCCTGGCCGCTAATACTCATTATTAAAAATAATAATGTTTTTATGATACTTTTCATTGGGTAGGGATTTGTACTTTTGAAGTTAATCATTTTAAATTAAGTTTCCATCCCCCTTTTATTGAATAACCTTTATCATAATCTCGACGATTGTTTTAAAAAAAGCCTTATTTTTAAAAGGTTAATCATTATTAATAATATCTAAATAAATGACATTGAAATCAAATTCAAGGCGTTCGTTTTTAAAAAATTCAGCGCTCATTTCGGCAGCCTCCGCTTTCCCTACAATTTTAACTAAGGCATCCACGGGATTAAAAGCAGGCGAAAAAGTAAATCTTGCTTGTATTGGCATTGGTAATCAAGGAGCGAATGACCTTATGAAATTTCATGAGTCTGGGTTGGCAAACTTTGTTGCATTTTGTGATACCGATATGGGCGGTCCTCAAACCCTTGAAGTATTAAAAATGTTCCCAAATGTTCCGCGCTTTCAGGATTTCCGTCAAATGTTTGATAAAATGGGAAGTCAAATTGAAGCGGTAAGTATTGGCGTACCAGATCATTCACACTTTGCAATCACCATGATGGCATTGGGTTTGGGTAAGCACGTGTTTGTTGAAAAACCAATGGCACGTACTTTTACCGAAGTGGAGTTAATGATGAAAGCTGCAAAAAAACACAGCAATCTTGTGACTCAAATGGGTAACCAAGGGCACTCCGAAACAAATTATTTTCAATTTAAAGCATGGTCGGAAGCGGGCATCATTAAAGATGTAACTGCAATAACTGCGCATATGAATTTAGGACGTCGTTGGCATGGATGGGATACCAATATTAAAAACTTTCCTGCTAAGGAAGCCATTCCAAGTTCATTGGATTGGGACACTTGGCACGGGGTAGTAAAGGAACATGATTACAACCACGATTTTGTGAATGGTCAATGGCGTTGTTGGTATGACTTTGGCATGGGTACCTTGGGTGACTGGGGTGCGCATATCATTGATACTTCACATCAGTTTTTGGATCTAGGTTTACCAACTGAAGTAAGTATGCTAAAAGCGGAAGGACATAATCAATTCTTCTATCCGAACGATTCTACTATTTTATTTAAATTCCCTGAGCGTAAAGGAATGCCAGCTTGTGATATTACTTGGTATGATGGTGTGAATAATATTCCGCCATT
>CAXNDZ010000069.1:0-9727 GCA_964201225.1 Chitinophagales bacterium
AACGTATGGAAACAGCTAATGGTCGTAAAGTATTAGCAAGCCGCCGAAAGAAAGGACGCAAAAAACTTACAGTATCAAGTGAAAAAGGATTGAAATAAATCCGTTGTAGGATTTCCTTCATTCACTCGAAATTCAATAATTTTAAAGTCTCCTCCGATTCATCGGAGGAGACTTTTTTAATGCCTATATTTAAACTGTTGTCAAAAAATTTTACATACCAGAAAAAGGATAAGCTCAAAAGCCGAAAGCAAACGCAGTTTTTGTTTTCGAATGGCAAAGCTATAACGATACATCCTATTCGATTAATTTATACTATTGAAAATGAGGAGCCAGGAATTTTTTCTAATGGTCTTTTACAAGCAGGAGTGGGAGCACCTAGTCGACATTTTAGAAAAGCGGTACAACGCAATAAAGTAAAAAGATTATTACGCGAAGGGTATCGTTTAGAAAAACCTGATTTTATGAATGCGATAAGTTTAACAAACTCGCGCCTCAATTTATTTTTTTTATATGTGGATGCCAATGTTCAATCACAGCAGCAAATACAAGCCACGATTAAATTATTATTGCAAAAGCTTGCCGATAAGCTAAAATCAAATGTTGTATGAATAAGCGTTACCCAAGCGATGATATCATGGGTGTGATAAAAAAGGTAAGCGCCTTCCCATTTATCATGTGCATTCGATTTTACCAATTAGCATTGTCCCCTTATTTGGGTGGCAGCAAATGTAGGTTCACGCCATCTTGTTCGCAATACACCGCAGCCGCGATTGAAAAGTATGGGCCTATCAAAGGAATTTTTTTAGGTATCAAGCGACTCAGTAAGTGTAGGCCTGGTGGTGGACATGGCTATGACCCTGTTCCATAAAAAATCCCAAAGCGATTAACTTTGGGATTGAAAAAACAAGTGAATTTACGACTCGATTTCAATTTTATTTCGCAGCAGCAAAACGATCAGCAACTACTGACCAATTGACTACGTTCCAAAAAGCAGCTAAATAATCTGCTCTTCTGTTTTGATATTTTAAGTAGTAGGCATGTTCCCAAACATCTGCACCTAATAATGGCGCTCCTTTTACATCAGCAACATCCATTAAAGGATTGTCTTGATTGGGCGTTGAACTTACTTCTAATTTTCCGTCCTTTACGATTAACCAAGCCCAACCACTTCCAAAACGCGTCATACCAGCTGCAGCAAATTTTTCTTTGAATGCATCAAAGCTTCCAAATGCAGTAGTGATAGCATCTGCCAAAGCAGCTGTTGGTGTTCCGCCAGCATTAGGCGCTAAGCTAGCCCAAAAGAAACTGTGGTTCCAATGACCACCACCATTGTTACGAACTGCAGGGCTAATGGTTCCAGCTACTGCTACTAATTCTTCCAAAGTTTTTCCTTCATTAGGGGTTCCAGCCACTGCTTTATTTAAATTATCTACATAAGCTTGATGGTGTTTGCCATGATGAATTTGCATGGTCAAAGTATCAAAATGTGGCTCTAAGGCTTCGTGTGCGTAGGGTAACGCTGGTAAAGTAAATGACATATTTTTTATTTTATTGTTTCTTGAATGAGGAACAAAATTACACCGCTTTCCACTGATTTAAGCGAACGCCGGGCATTTTTTCTTAAATAGTAAGTTAGTTGCTAATTTTATCGAAACAACTATCTCTTTGCTTTAAAAAATGCCTGCATGAGTGCGGCGCTTTCTTCTTGAAGAATACCCCCCACAATAGTCGTAGAAGGGTGGAATGGATTTTTTTCTGTAACGCGGCGATAACTATTTTTTTCATCGTAGGCCCCAAAAACGATGTGGCCAATTTTATTCCAATACAAAGCCCCGGCGCACATTAAGCAGGGCTCCAGGGTTACATATAAGGTGGCCTCTGGTAAATATTTGGATTGTAAATTTTCACAAGCACTACTGATGGCTAAAATTTCAGCATGTGCGGTGACATCTTTTAATAACTGCACCTGATTATATCCTTTTGCAATCACTTGACCATTCATAACAATAACTGCACCAACAGGAACTTCATCTTCGTCAAAGGCCCTCTGCGCTTGCGAGAGGGCCTGACGCATAAATGATTCATGGACGTTATTCACAAAAATGATTAAAGTCTTTTGATTTGAATATTTCTGTAGTACACATTATCGCCATGGTCTTGTAAGGAAATATGGCCACTAAAAATTTTTCCAAAATCAGGCGATTCCTTTTTTGCAAATTTGCTGTTTTTAATTAATTCTTTCCAGCTATCATCACCTAAAGCAGTAGTCGCAGTTGTCACACCATTTAATTTTAAAACTAAAGTTCCTTTTTCAACAATGATTTCCGCTTTATTCCATTCGCCAACGGGTTTTACTGCATCGTCTGGTCC
The DNA here is from genome assembly GCA_964201225.1 of Chitinophagales bacterium. Classification (GTDB taxonomy): domain Bacteria; phylum Bacteroidota; class Bacteroidia; order Chitinophagales; family Chitinophagaceae; genus Sediminibacterium. The sequence continues at coordinate 2,371 of CAXNDZ010000069.1, forward strand.
TGCGATTAAATCGTACAAGTTTCCAGCTCTATGCTTTACAATTTTACCATCGCTATGGCCTTCATTATCGATCACTTGCATTTCTGGTCCTGTATACCATAGGTTTTTATATTTTGCTTTATCATCTTGTGCAAAAAAGATGATACCACTGTTTCCGTTTTTTGAAATTTTCCATTCTAATCTTAAATGAAAGTCATCAAAACTTTCATCTGTAACAATATAGCCTTTACCTTCCTTTGAACTTGCATCTAAAAAAAGCACCCCATCTTCTACTTTCCAAGCTTGGCCTACAGTAGTTTCACCATATGTATGCCATCCTTTGGTTGTTTTTCCATCGAATAAATTAGTCCACTTCTTTTTTTGAGCCATTGTTTGAACACAAATAAATAACACCAATGAGGAAAGTACAATTGATTTAAATTTCATTTTTTTATTTTTACTTGAATTACTAATTAATTACTTTTTCAACAACATAATATATTTTATCATTGCTATTGCATCTTCTTCCTTCACCTGTGGGTGCGGTGTCATTGGTATTGCACCCCAAACGCCACTACCGCCATTGATTATTTTCCCTGCCAACATTTTTATGTTACTTTCTGTTGCTTCATATTTTGCCGCCACATCTTTATACGCGGGTCCAATTAGTTTTTCACTTGTTTTATGACAAGTCAAACAGTCACTACCTGCAATGAGTGCCAAACCTTTTTGATAATCAGGATTTTCAGACAACGGTTTTGGCGCTGCTACTACTGCTTTTGCTTCAGTGGTTGCTGTTGCATCCATTGTTCCTTCTTTTTTTTCTCCACCACCACAAGCGGCTAACACTACTACTGCAAACATAATTCCTAACACCTTTTTCATACTCGTTTTTATTTAATGATTAATTGATTTAATTATATACCTAAAATTTTCTTGTTAAATGCTTCATCTGATCCTGTATTTGCAAAATCATCAAAAGCTTTTTCTGTTACTTGAATAATATTTTTTTGAATGAATACGGCACCTTCTGCTGCACCCACTTCCGGATGCTTAATGGCACATTCCCATTCCATCACAGCCCAACCCTTAAAATCGTAAGCGGCTAGTTTGCTAAAAATATTTTTAAAATCAACTTGACCATCTCCCAATGACCTAAACCTGCCTGCGCGGTCAATCCAATTTTGATAACCACCATATACGCCTTGCTTGGCTGTTGGATTAAATTCAGCATCTTTTACATGAAACATTTTTATGCGCTCATGAAATGCATCAATGTATCCTAAGTAATCCATGCATTGTAAAACAAAATGTGAGGGATCATATAATAGGCAGGCACGGGGATGTTGGTTGACCTTTTCTAAAAACATTTCATAAGTAACACCATCATGCAAATCCTCGCCAGGGTGTATTTCATAACAAACATCTACACCTACTTTATCAAACTCATTTAATATGGGTAACCATCTTTTTGCTAATTCTGTAAATCCAGTTTCCACCAAACCTGTTGGTCTTTGTGGCCAAGGATACACCGTGTGCCATAATAATGCACCACTAAATGTTGCGTGTGCATTTAAGCCTAAATTTTGCGAAGCCCGAGCAGCATATTTTAATTGTTGTACAGCCCATTCAGTCCTTGCTTTTGAATTGCCATGCACTTCCTTTGGTGCAAATCCGTCAAATTGTGCATCATAGGCAGGATGAACTGCTATCAATTGTCCTTGTAAGTGTGTAGAGAGTTCCGTGATTTCCATGCCAGCACTTGCTACAATACCTTTTATTTCATCTGCATATGTTTTGCTTTCAGCCGCTTTTTTTAAATCAATACATCTTGCATCCCAGCTAGGAATTTGAACACCTTTAAATCCTAAGGAAGCTGCCCATTTGCAAATACTTTCCAAAGAATTAAATGGCGCAACATCGCCCATAAATTGTGCTAAAAATATTCCAGGTCCTTTTATTGTGGTCATACTATTTGTTTAATAAGTTGTGAATGGTAACTTTATTTTTTATACAACATATGGAGTCCATTTCACATCTGACTGTGATGATGCAACTACATTATCAATAAACGCCATACCTCTTAATCCATCTTCAATACCAGGAAAATCAAGCATTTCAGCGGTAGGTGTGGTGCCATCAATTTTACATCCAATCGTTAATGCAAAGTTTCTATAAATATTTGCGAATGCCTCTAAGTATCCTTCTGGATGTCCGCCTGGAGTACGACAATTATGAATTGCAGTAGGAGATAAATGTGCGCCATAATTTCCGCCAGCCCTTAGTATTTGGGTGGGTTGATCATACCATTTCACTAATAATGTATTGGGTTCATGTTGTGCCCATTCGATACCACCATTTTCGCCATACACTCTTATTTTTAAAGCATTTTCTTCGCCCGCTGCTACCTGTGATGCCATTAAAACGCCTTTAGCGCCATTGTCAAATTTCAACATGACTGCGCCGTCATCATCTAACAATCGTCCTTCGACCATGGTGTTTAACTCAGCACATACATCCGTAATTTTTGCACCAGTAATGTATTCAGCTAAGTGCGCAGCATGCGTGCCAATATCGCCCATTACCGAACTTTTACCTGATTTTTTGGGATCGGTTCTCCAAGCTGCTTGTGCGTTTCCTTCGCGTTCAGATAATTTACTTAACCAACCTTGTGGGTACTCTACCCAAATTTTTCTAATTTTTCCAAACCTTCCTTCCTTAACCATTGCCTTTGCTTGCTTGACCATTGGGTATCCAGAATAGGTATGTGTTAAGCAAAGCGTTAAGCCGGTTTCGTCTAATTTTTGTTTTAATTGCTTTGCTTCATCTAATGAAAATGTAATTGGTTTTTCAATCACCACATGAAAGCCATATTCTAATGCCATCATCGCAGGGGCAAAGTGCGCAAAGTTGGGCGTTACAATCGTTACAAAATCGATACGCTCGTTCGCAGGCAGGCTTGCTTCCTTTTTGATCATTTCATCATAAGTCAAATAGGTTCTTTCTTTTGGTAAAAATAATGCCTCACCAGAAGCAACTGCTATTTCAGGATTAATGCTTAATGCACCACAACTCACTTCGATTAAGCCATCCATATTGGCAGCCAATCGGTGAATGGCACCAATAAAAGCGTCTTTTCCGCCTCCAACCATTCCCATGCGTAATTTTCGATTCATATTTGAAATTTTTAATGCTTTTGTATAAATTAAAATCCATTTTTACAAGATAGATTATAACCTTAGCAATTTCCTTATAATTTCGCAAAAAACCCCCATTTTTAACTTAAAACTTTATAAAAAACAGGAAAAAAAAATTATATTTATCAAGTCATAAATTATGGGAACTTATATAATATTTTGTAATGTCATCTAATCTGAATAGGCGTCAAATTTTAAAACAAGTAATCACTGGTTCTGCGGCTTTGGCAACAGGTGTCGTGGTCCCTTCAAATTTAATTGCATCAGTGAAACAAGGATTCCAAAACGATACCGAACCCTTTTCTTTAAAAGGAAAAATTAACCATTCTGCATGTAGGTGGTGTTATAGTCAATATCCCATTACGGAATTAGCTAAAAACTTTAAAGCAATGGGTATGGTGGGGATGGATTTGGTAGGCCCTTCCGAATGGCATGTGCTTAAGGAAAATAATTTGGTATCCACCATGTGCAATGGTGCGGAAATTAGTTTGACCAAAGGATTTAATGAGCCAAGCTTTCATGACACCTTGGTTAAGAATTATACGGATCATATTAATTATGTTGCAGATGCAGGGTACACCAATTTGATTTGCTTTTCAGGAAACAGAAAAGGTATGGATGATGAAACAGGATTAAACAACTGTGTGACAGGATTAAAAAAAATTATGGCCTTGGCTGAAAAAAGAGGGGTCATGATTCAGATGGAGTTATTGAATTCGAAAATAGATCACAAGGATTATATGTGTGATAGATCTGTTTGGGGTGTTGAATTGTGCAAGCGAATAGGGTCGCCTAATTTTAAATTGTTGTTTGATATTTATCATATGCAAATTGATGAGGGAGATATTATTCGTACGATTAATGCAAACCATACTTATTACGGACACTATCATACAGGCGGGGTACCTGGCCGTAATGAAATTGATGAGCGTCAGGAATTATATTATCCTGCTATTATGCGCGCTATTGTAGCTACTGGATTTAAAGGGTATGTGGCACAGGAGTTTATCCCTGCTGATAAAGATCCAATGGCGTCACTCAAAAAAGCAATTGAAATTTGTGATATTTAAAAATAATTAACTCGAATAAATTTATATTTTATGATGAACAGACGCGAAGCATTATCAAGAGTAGCTATTATTATGGGCGGAACCGTTTTAGGCGCGGAAGCATTTTTGTCAGGATGTACTCCTGCAAAAACAGGATTGGTTTTTTCTGCGGCAGACATTGCATTTTTAAATGAAGTAGGGGAGGTAATTATTCCTGCAACCAACACCCCTGGTGCCAAGGAAGCCAATGTGGGTGCGTTTATGTCAGTGATGGTCCGCGATTGTTATGACGAAAAAAATCAAAATATTTTCATGGAAGGGATGCGCGCATTACAATTTAAGGAAGCGAAAGCTAAAATTGGTAAATCCTTTATGGAAGCAAACGCAGAAGAGCGCCATGATTTAATTAGCGCACTTGACAAGGAAGTGCAAGCGAATAAAGAAGCACAAAAAGCAAATCCAGATAAAAAAACAGGCAACGAGAAACATTATTTTACCATGATAAAGGAATTAACGCTGACTGGATTTTTTACTTCAGAAGTAGGGGCAACAAAAGCGCTTCGTTATGTAGCTATTCCTGGAAGATATGAGGGCTGTGTACCTTACGCTAAAGGAGATAAGGCTTGGGCATAATATTTTTTCAGTCAACTGTTTAGTTACAAGAATTCAAGCAGTTTATATTTTCATTTATATTTTCATTAGATTTTAATAACATTTTTAATAAGCATCAATTACCATTTTAATTTATTCTATGTCAAATTCAAGAAGAAGTTTTTTACGCAACACCGCATTAGCTAGTTTAGCATTGGGTACCCCATTTAATAATCAGCTATTTGCGATGGCACAAAAGAAAAACAAGTTTGGCATTCAGTTGTGGACGGTAAAGCAAGCATTGGCTAAAGATCCATTAGGGGTGTTGAAACATTTATCTAATTGCGGGTATAAGCAAATTGAAAGTTTTGAGGGTGCTGATGGCATGTTCTGGGGTATGAAAAATACGGAGTTTAAAAAACAATTGGGTGATTTAGAGATGAATATGATTGCTTCACATTGTGATATCAATAAGGATTTTGAACGCAAGGCTGCTGAAGCTGCTGAAATTGGAATGAAGTATTTAATATGTCCGCATATTGGTGCGCAAAAATCAATTGATGATTACAAACGTTTTGCTGATAAGTTTAACAAGTGTGGCGAAATAGCTAATAAGAATGGCATTCGTTTTGCTTATCATAATCATGACTATTCTTTTAAAGCAATGGCAGGTGGAATGCCACAGGATGTGTTGATGAATGCGACAGATGCTAATTTGGTTGACTTTGAAATGGATATTTATTGGGTAGTAGCAGCTGGCGCCGATCCTATTGCATATTTAAAGAAATATCCTAATCGTTTTAAATTATGTCATGTGAAGGATTTGATAAAAACACCCACTGGGCATGAGTCATGTTTATTGGGTAAAGGAACCATCGATTTTAAAAACATTTTATATGTAGGTGCGCAAAATGGTTTAAAATTCCACATCATTGAGCAAGAATCCTATACCGGTACTACTGAATTAGATTGCGCTAAAGAAAACGCAATTGTTTTAAACAATTTAGATTGGAGAGCGTAAATTTAAAGGCTATTTTGTTTTTTTAATTCAGACAAGGCATGAGATAGTGTATCTAAATTTTCAATGGTATTAAATGCATTGATGGAATAGCGCATGTAAACATCATTCTCCTGACGCATGATTGGAATTTCAATTTTATAATCGGTATATAACCTTCTTTGTAAAACTTCAGGCGCATTGGTTTTAATGGGGATACTGATCATTTGCCCAATCCATTCATTGGTTAATGGGCTAATAGGTTTTGATTCTAGTAAATCATAAAAGCGTTGTGCGTTGGCAAGGACCATTTCATGACAGGCAGTTCTAACACTAATCCAATCGTTTTCCGCCATAAATTTTATACAAGTAGGTACTGTTAAAAACGCCGAAAAGTCACGGGTACCAATCATTTGATGATAGTCCAAAAAAGCCGAATGAGAAGGTTTCAATGCTTTGTAGCCCCAACTTACAATAAGCGGGTCACAAAGGGGTTGCACCGATTTGTGCGCGTATAAAAAACTACAACCTTTGGGTGCCATCATCCATTTATGACAAGCACCCGTATAAAAATCGGCTTGCATTTCACTTAAATTGAATGGGATATGTCCTGGCACATGTGCACCATCGACAATAGTGATGAGTCCTTTTGATTTCGCAATTTCGCAAACTTCCTTTACGGGAAAAATTAATCCGGTTGAACTGGTTATTTGACTAATAAATATTGCTTTTGTATTTGCAGTCACCCCTTCAAAAAAATCAGCAATAAATTTTTCCTTAGTTGTAATGGGCAGATTAATTTTTTGTCGTCGGTAAGTAGCACCCGCTTTTTCACAATAAAAATTCCAAGTCCGATCGCAGGCACCATATTCAATATCCGTCGTTAATATTTCATCTCCTGCTTTTAATGGGAAATTTTTTGCTATTAGGTTAATAGCGAAAGAAGGGTTAGTTACATAAACCAAATCATCTTGATCCGGACAACCAATATATTTTGCTAACGCAGCTCTCGATTCTGCTAAATAGTTAAAGCCATCAAATGCATTAAACTGCACCGGTTCTGCCTCCAATACCCTTTGCCAATGTTGGTAATTTTCAAATATCGGCTTGGGTGTTGCGCCAAAGGAGCCGAAATTTAAAAATGTGATTGCTGGATTTAATAAAAATTGATCTTGAAAGTTTTTCATAAAAAAATTTAAAATATAAGTGCGCCAAGCATTACAAGACGATATAAGGAACAAAATTAAAGTTACCACTTAATCAGGGACATAAAAAAATCCTTCCACTCATTTATCGTGGAAGGGTTTATCATTAAGCTATTTTAATTAAACACCTAAACTCCAACCTTCACGGTAAGTGCGTTTAACAAATTGATTTGCTTCGTCAAAGTTGGTGATCTTCATATTTGGTCCATCCCATAACAATTGAACGTTACGTCCTGGATAAATTATTCTTCCTTTTGCAGTTTTTTCTTGTGCTTTGATATCATAACTACGAATCGCTAAGTTACCCATCAAAACAGATTCAGTTAATGGTCCTGCAAT
>CAXNDZ010000070.1:0-9555 GCA_964201225.1 Chitinophagales bacterium
TAATTTTACAATTTTTTATTACAGTACGGTCGCCAATTTTACCATAAAAGCCCAATTTGTTATCAAATTTCTTTTCTGTAAGTTTTATAAAACTATTTTGTAATACGGTATCATGCCTATTGCGCGTCCATAAGTAGGCATCACCAGCTCTCATGTTGACAAATGGCAATACTTTTCTTCCAGTGTTTTCATTACATAATTCAAGCCAAATCCTAACATCTTCAGATTCTCCTTTTTTAATGATACCATTTCCGAATTTAGCGTGATTGGTAGTGACTAATTCATTCACATTATTAATAATTACCTCATTGCCAATAATATAGTGAGACATATAATTTACGTTATGTATGGAAACATTGTTTCCAAAATCACAACTAATGATGGTTGAATTATATATTCCAACTGGTACTATTAAATCACTAAAGCCTAAACATATATTTTCTAAATTGCCAATACGATTTAATCCAAAAAATGTACAATTCTTTACTAATTCCGGGTTAAAAGAATCTGAAATTAAAATTTTACTCCAATTGTCACTTGAGTTTCCGTTGCGTACTAAAATTTCAATTTCATGGGCAGTTAAATTTCTATATTGAATACCACTTCTGTTTTGTTTATCTCTTAAATAGTATTCATCCTTGCCTTTTGGGAAGTCTGTTATGAAGTCATACCCTAAGGAGTTGAGGCTGATTTTTTTTATTGTATTCATTAAAATAAACTTTTAAACTATCAGTAATTGGTAATTAATGTTGACTCAATTAAAATAAAGGTAAATATTAATACATTGGCAGAAGCGCGAATGCTTTAATTTATAAAATATTTAAGAGGCTAGGCTTAATACCTAGGTTTGGATCTGCTAAATCTATTTTTTTGGGGGGCGTTTCCGCGTGCATTTGAGCGAGCATGACCAGAATTTCCACGACCTTGTTGCTGCACTGTTTTAACAGGATTGTGATTCATTAAAGGGTAGGGGTGATTGTCAATGACCCGAATCGTTTTTGCAATTAATTTTTCAATGTCCTTTAAGAATGCTTTTTCTTCTGCATCGCAAAATGATATGGCGGTTCCGTTTGCACCAGCGCGTCCTGTTCGACCAATACGGTGCACATAAGTTTCTGCAATATTGGGTATCTCGAAATTCACTACAAATTCTAAATTATCCACATCAATACCTCTTGCTGCAATATCTGTAGCGACTAATATACGCGTGCTTTGGTCTTTAAAGTTACTTAAAGCTCTTTGACGTGCATTTTGTGATTTATTACCGTGAATTGCTTCTGCTTTTATATTGTATTTTAAAAGTAAGTTGACTACTTTGTCAGCACCGTGTTTTGTTCTTGTAAATACTAGCGCTGTTTTTATTGCAGTATTTTTTAATACATCAATTAGTAATGCATTTTTATTATTCTTATCTACAAAATAAACGGATTGCTCAATAATTTCTACTGTTGATGATACGGGCGTTACGGTTACTTTTTCTGGATGAAATAATATGGTACTTGCTAAGCTTACAATTTCTGCTGGCATGGTGGCTGAAAAAAACAAGGATTGTCTTTTTTTAGGAAGTACCGCTAGTAATTTTTTTACATCATTTACAAACCCCATATCCAACATACGATCTGCTTCATCTAATACAAATATTTCAACCTCTCTTAAACTTATATGTCCTTGATTCATTAAATCCAATAATCTCCCGGGTGTAGCAATAACTACATCAACGCCATTTCTGAGGGCAGTGACTTGCGGTCCTTGTGCAACGCCTCCGAATATTACCGTACAATTTAATGGGGTATGTCGACCATAAGCATTAAAACTTTCAGCAATTTGTATGGCCAATTCTCTTGTAGGTGTTACGATTAAACTTCTTATTTTTTTTCGTTTCTCTCCGTGAGAATTTTGTAATAATAATTGAATGATTGGTAATGTAAAGGCCGCTGTTTTACCTGTGCCTGTTTGTGCGCAACCTAATAAATCCTTGCCCGCTAATACAATCGGAATAGATTGTGCTTGAATGGGTGTAGGTGTTGTATATCCTTCTTCGTATAGCGCCATTAAAAGCGGCTCAATTAGTTGTAATGACTTGAAATTTGTACTCATATTGGACTGCAAGGTACACTATTTAAATTTGTGGCCTTAGCAGTGCGATAGGATTCCTTTTCGCAAGCCCATTTACGTTTTGCAGCAAAAACAACAGATTTAGCTACAATTAAGCAAATAAGTCCATTTCAGCCCTTCCTAAACCATCTGGTGTGGTATAAAATGGTCTTTTTTCAATGACATAATGGGTCTCTTCTGGTATACCTAATGCTCGGTAGATGGTTTGGTGAATTTGCTCAATTCGAATGGGTTTTTCAATCGTTTTGCAAGGGCGTTCATCTGCTGTTTTACCATACACATATCCTTTTTTAATTCCGCCACCAAACATTAACATGGAACAGCCGTCTGTAAAATGTCGGTGCATCCCATAATTTTTGATGTCTTCAATAATATCAGGTTGATTCACTTGTTCTTGTACTTTTAAATCAGGTCGTCCTTCGACCATCATGTCCCTGCTAAATTCACTTGCTAGTATAATAAGTGTTCTATCTAAATGTCCTGATTGATCTAAATCTTTAATTAACTGAGCAATTGGACCATCAATTTGTTTTTTCATATCGGCCAACCTAGTATGTCCATTGTCATGGGTGTCCCAATTTTTAAATGGTTCATATTCGGTGGTGACAGTTATAAATCGTGCACCTTTTTCAGTTAAACGTTTTGCCATTAAGCAGCCTAATCCAAATTTTCCTGTATTGTAAATGTCATAGTTTTCTTTAGGCTCTTTACTTAAGTCAAATGCAGCAGCCTCGGGCGACTTTAAAAGCATATGCGCTTGCTCCATGGATCTTTTCATGGATTCTTTTTGATAATCACTTCCCAATTCACCTAATGGTCCTTTATTCATTAATTCATTGTAGAGTAGGTTTCTTTTTTCAAATCGATTTATATCCATTCCTACAGGAGGCTTCACACTTTCAAGCCCTTCACTTGGGTCAGGTATTAAAAAAGGGCCAAACTCATTGCCTAAAAATCCTGCGGTATGAAATGCCTTCAATTCTTCCCCTTCTCCTAATGAAAATCGTTGACCAATATCGATAAATGCAGGTATCACTGAATTGACAGGTCCCAATTGTTTCGAAATCCAGGAACCAATATGGGGTGCGGCTACTGATTGTGGTGGTTTATAACAAGTATGCCAATGATATTGATGACGAGAGTGAAGAATGTGTCCCATATCGCCTGCAACATAGGATCTAATAGCAGTGCCTTTATTTAATACTTTTCCAATGGACTCAAGTCCTTCTGAAAAATAGATATCATCCAATGCAGTGGGTACGGATTTAAAAGTGCTTAATACATCATTCGCCATCATGCCTTTGGTGAATGGGGTATATTTTTTTGGGTCAAAAGTATCTGTATGCGCCATACCTCCAGCCATCCAAAGTAAAATAACTGTATCGGCTGTTGCTGTCATTTTGGATGAATTACATCCACTTAATAATCCTGCTAATGGTGCACCTGCAGCCAATGCGGCTAGGGTAGCAGTACTGCTATTTTTTAAAAATTCTCGACGATTCCAATGACTTGACATAATGAATATTTATTTCTAAATGAATTAATAAATAATTTGAAATTCCGGTAATAATAAAATTATCCAAAACAAATCTTCAATGGCATCAGTAGAAGGCACCTCTCCTAATAATTTTTTTGCAATTGTGTATTCAGTTGTAGTCGCTGCTCTACCTAAAGCTTGTTGGTATATTTCTTTAATAATTTTATCACCGGTAATATATTTGTCTTTCCAAATGAGGGCGCCCTTGCTGATCATGGAGTTAAATCGGTCCCCATTGGTTAGTTCCAATGCTTGCAATAAATTTGATTGCGATTCTCTTGTCGTGCTCACTGTTTCACGTGTGGGTCTTCCCAATGATATTAAAAATGGATTATTGTTCACTAATGATGCGCGTACAAATGCTGCACCAATAATTTGCGGTAATTTTTTTGGTGGCATCATTTGCTTCTCCTTTTTCTCCTTCTCTTTCTTTTCTTTTTCCTTTTTCTCCTTTTCCTTGTCTTTATTCTTGTCCTTCTTTTTCTTCTTCTCCTCCGCTTTCTTTTTCTCCTGCCTTTCTTTCTGTTTTTTAATTTCTTCGAGCACTGCTTTTTTATCTACATAGGTAATGGACATGGAGTCGTAAAAAATGGGTGTAATGATTGTGCTTGCTGCATCAGCAAATTGCTCTGCTGACATGCGCTTGCGTAATCTGCCTTTGAAAACATATTGCGGGGATACTATTTTACTCGCATCATTAAAACTTACCGAAGGAAGTTGGTAAGTAGTAGAGGAGGTAATTAAAAATAGTAATTCCTTTATATCCGCATCATTTTGTTGAAAGTTAAATGCCATCCAATCTAGTAAGTCCTGACTCCATGCTTCATTGTCCATCACATCCACTGGTTCAATTAATCCACGACCCATTAATTGGGCCCAAATTCTGTTTACAATGGTGCGATAAAATCTTCCATTGGAAGCTTGTACCATATTGGTGGCTAATTGTGCTAGTTTTTCTGCTCTTTTTGCACTACTGTCAATAGCGCCTAATTCCTTCCATAGCATACGCGCGCCTGTAAACTTACCCGTTGGTTTGTCGCACCTATTTATTTCAAGTGAGGTGTCTGCAAAAATATTTGCAAATGCATACGCGTCTGTCAATTTCCAATCGCTTATAAAACTATTATGACAGGAGGCGCATTTTAAATTTAGACCTAAAAATATTTGAGATACATTTTGTGCTGCTTGCATTTCGGTACGTTGGCTTGCATTCACTACGCCACGCCATTTAATCCCCTCAATAAATCCATTGGATTCATCCGTAGGATTTAATAGTTCTTTTGCAAATTGATCATAGGATTTGTTTGATTTCAATGAATTAAATAACCAAGTCGTAATATTACGACGACCACCTGTGATATAACCGGTGCCTGTATAATCATTTCTTAAAGCATCATTCCAAAAACTTAACCAATGTAAGGTGTAATCATCCTTTTGGTTAAGTAATTTTCTTATCCATATCTCTCTTTTATTGGTTCTGCTATCCTTTGTAAATTTCTCCAATTCTTCTACACTAGGAACTAAACCAACAATATCCAATGAAATACGTCTTAAAAAAGTTTTATCATCCACCACTTTTGGCCAAATTATTTTGTTTGCAGTAAAATATTGGTTGGTCCAAACATCAATCGGGTTGGTTAAATTTTCAGTGGCCCTTGGAAGTTCAGGATTCCTAGGGGCTAGCGGCGCTAATCTAAAAATACTTTTTTCGGAGCTGTCTGGCCAAGGTGCGCCTTTTTGAATCCAAAAATTAATGACTGCAATATCCTCGTCCGCTAATTTTCTTCCTTTGGAAGGCATTGCATCTTTGTGATTGGATGGTAGGGTAATGCGACGATATAAATCACTCGCTGCTGGATCGCCAGGTATAATAACAGGACCATTTTCACCACCTTTAAAAATCATATCTCTACGATCAAGTCGCAAATCGCCTTTGATTTTTTCAGGTCCGTGACACTTATAACAATTATGCGCAAAGATGGCCCTCACTTTTATATTGAGTTCAATAGATTGTTGCTTTGTTAATGGGGCGGTATCATTTTTGAAACTAGTAATATTAAAATTGGAGTTTGTACTTTTATCATAGCTATCACTCCAAGGTATAGTGGCCGTAATATAATCCTGGCCATGCGTTAATGAAGCACCAAAGTGTCCAGCGATGGCAACGCCGATTGCACTAATAAACAAAAAGGCACGATATAACTTAATAAGGCTCCTTTTATTTTTTTTATAGATGCTGTTTGATACAAACCAAGTGATGGCTGAAAAAACTGCGGTTGTGATACCTGCCCATTGATGAATATTGGAAACTTGCAATTCATAGCCACCTTCTTTTACAAGAAGCAAACCCATTATTGCTGATACAATTGCTGCAATAGTTCCGGCAGCTAAAAGTAATCTGATCCCAGTACGGAATGGGGCATCAAAATTTTTTAAAGTGAATAGTTCAAGTATAGATGCAAATAAAAGTAATGAAACCGGGAAATGAACTGCAATGGGGTGAAGTCTACCTAAAAATCGCCACAGCCAAAAAAAATCATTACTTACTGCGCTTGAAGGAGACTCAGCATAACTGTTAATTGAAATTTGCAAAAAGCAGATCAGTACTAAAGCGCTAATGACAATAGCCAATTTTTTTCTTGGGTAGGATTTATTTTTTACATCTTTCATAAGCAGTTCGTTTTTAAAGATAATTAAAAATGAACTAAAAACTTACTTGATGTATATAATTAATGACCCATATATTCAGGAATTTAGGCCAAGCGCTTTTTGCTGGGTTTGCTTACCAAAGTATGGGATGTTTTTATTAAGCTTTTCACGAGTGTGGCAGGTAATTGCCTATTAATGATCAAGGTGTTCCAATGTGTTTTATTCATGTGGTACCCAGGAATGATATATTCTGAATAATCTTCTCTTTGTGTGATAATATCCTCTGGATCGGCCTTATAGTTGAAAGAAAGGGGCTCCTTACTTAAATTAAGTATCAGGAATAGTTTATCATGATGTTTGATCACGACCGTATCGGGCCCAAACGGGGTTGCTTCCTCGGTATCGGGTAAGGATAATGCGTAATCTAAAATTTCATCAATTTCCATGTTGGCCTTTGTTTATAAATACGCTAATCACTCTATTCAACGGTAACACTTTTTGCAAGATTGCGCGGCTTGTCAACATCAATCCCTTTTGCAACACCCACATAGTAACTAAGTAATTGCATAGGTACAACACTTAATAATGGTGCAATGACTTCGTCAATTTCTGGGACGAACATAATATTTTCGGACATCGTGGGTAAAACTTGATCGCCGATACTAGCCACTGCTATGATTTGTCCTTTTCTTGCTTTTATTTCTTGAATATTGGAAACGACTTTATCATAATACATATCTTTTGTTGCTATGAAAACAACAGGTAAGGTTTCATCTACTAATGCAATTGGGCCATGTTTCATTTCTGCGGCAGGATAACCTTCAGCATGTATATAAGTGATCTCCTTTAATTTCAATGCACCTTCTAATGCGATGGGAAAATTATAGCCTCTGCCTAAATATAAAAAATCTTTAGCATCTTTAAACTTCAGCGCAATTTTTTGTATCACGGAGGTGTCTGCTAAAATTTCTTTAATTTTTTCCGGCACGGAAGCTAATTCATGTACTAAGTGAATATATCGATCTTCGGAAATACTTCCTTTTGATTTTGCCATTTTGAGTGCGATCATTGCAAGCACCGTTAATTGTCCTGTAAATGCCTTGGTACTCGCTACACCAATTTCGGGTCCGGCATGTGTATATGCGCCCGCATTGCTTAATCTTGCGATACTGCTACCAACAGCATTTACGATACCAAATATAAAAGCACCTTTTTCTTTAGCACTTTCTAAAGCAACTAAAGTATCAGCGGTCTCGCCACTTTGTGAAATGGCAATAATCACATCACCAGGATGGATTACTGGATTGCGGTATCTAAATTCAGAAGCATACTCCACTTCAACAGGAATTCGACAAAGTTCCTCTATTAAATATTCAGCATACAATCCAGCATGCCAACTAGTGCCACAAGCGACAATGATAATGCGCGATGCGTTGGTAAGTGCATCTATATTATGATCGACACCCGCCATTACAATTTCTAATTCCTCGTGTAATAATCTTCCTCTTAAACAATCGTATATAGTTTCAGGTTGCTCAAAAATTTCTTTCAACATAAAATGCTCATATCCTCCTTTTTCAATAGCAGCTAATTCCATATCTAATTTTTGTATGAAAGGTGTTTGCTTTTCATTACCCAAATTTTTTAAGATGAGCTCATCTTTTTTTACAATTGCTATTTCATAATCATTGACGTATACTACTTCTTTAGTGTATTCAATAATGGGGGAGGCGTCGCTGGCTAAAAAATGTTCGTCCTTGCCTATGCCAATCACCAATGGACTTCCTTTACGCGCGGCGATAATGGTTTCAGGGTCATCTTGATCAATTAATAAAATACAATAAGCGCCTACAATTCTTTTTAAGGCAATACGTAAAGCTTCTTCTAAGGTACTTTTATTATTATCTTGAATTTCTTGAATAAAATTGAGCAATACTTCAGTATCGGTATCACTTTTTAAAGTATAGCCTTTTGAAATTAACTCTTTTTTGATAGGCGCATAGTTTTCAATAATGCCATTGTGTAGCATTGCGAAACGTCCATTATTTGACAAATGAGGATGTGCATTTCTATCGGAAGGTTCGCCATGCGTGGCCCATCTTGTGTGACCAATACAAATATTGGAGTGCATATTTATTCCTACTACGGCATCTTCTAGTTCGACAACTTTACCTTTCTTCTTGTGTACTTGCAGTTTCCCATCTTGAATAATAGCAACACCAGTACTATCATAGCCACGATATTCTAATCTCTTTAAACCTTTTAGTACAATGGGGTAAGCCTCCCTATTTCCTATATAACCTACAATGCCACACATATATTAAGTATTTAAGTAATTATTCAAAATTTTATCAAAATTAGATACAAAATACTTTATCTAGGGTAGTATTCGTCTGTTTTGACATTCAATTAAAAGTAATGTTAATGAGGAGATTTAAGGTAAATTAAACTTGAACTATTTATTAAAGCAAAGTGCCACTTAAAAAGAAATAAGCCAAACTAAAATAAATTAGTATCGCCGTTACATCGACTAAGGTGGCCACAAAAGGGGCTGATGAAACAGCAGGGTCAGCACCTAATCTTTTTAAAACAATCGGCAACATGGATCCGGTCATTGTTCCCCATATCACCACGCCTAAAATAGTAAACCCAATGGTAATGCCGATTAAAAACCAATGCACGCCGTAAAATCCTGGAACGATCATATGCCAAACAGCAACTCTAAAAAATCCAAGAATGCCTAATAGAATGCCTAATAAAAAACCGCCAATAATTTCTCTTCTTAATATTTTCCACCAATCCGCAATGGTAATTTCACCAACAGCCATAGCTTGTATGATCAGCGTGGAGGATTGTGATCCAGAATTTCCACCTGTAGATAAAATCAATGGAATAAAACTTGCGAGTACCAATACCTTCGCCAATTCATCTTCAAAATAACCCATGGCAGTTGCGGTGAATAATTCACCTATAAATAATACCACTAACCAAGTAATTCTTTTTTTGAAGAGTTTAAATATTGAAATATCTAAATAAGGTTCATTCAATGCTTCCATACCTCCCATCTTTTGCATATCCTCACTGAACTCCTCATTTGTAACCCATAAGATATCATCGATGGTTACAATACCTAATAAAACATCGTTATCATCCACTACAGGGATCGCAGTTCTGTTATTCATTTTAAATACCTGACTCGCATGCTCTTGGTCATCGTAAACATTTAATGCTACAAATCGGCCATCAATAATTTC
>CAXNDZ010000071.1:0-9396 GCA_964201225.1 Chitinophagales bacterium
GATATTCAAGTATTAAAAACAAAAAGACATATTCCTTTACAACGAATTGTAAAACTTTTAGAAGATCCTAAAAAGCTATTGACCTCCATGTTGATCGCTAATAGTTTTATCAATATTTGTATCATTTTAATCGCCAATATTTTAATTGATCACTTATTTGTATTTGATCAAATTGCGATTCCGGGCTTTGAATTTATTGTAAAAATAGTTGCAGTGACTTTGTTGTTATTATTTTTTGGCGAAATTTTACCAAAAGTAATGGCGACGCAAAATAATATTCGATTTGCCCAGGATTTTGGATTTATCATACAAGTAGTCTATTTTATTTTTTCTGGACTCAGTGGACTCATGGTCAAGTACACCAACTTGATGGAAAAAAAATTAGCACAAAAAGGGAGTGGTGCATCTTACAGTATGGAGGAGTTGGATCATGCTATTGAATTAACTAGCTCGGCGCATCATCAAGAAAATGAAAAAAATATTTTAAAAGGAATTGTGAAATTTGGAAATATTACCGTGAAGCAAATCATGAAAACAAGGTTGGATGTGCATGGTATTGAGGAGGAAGTAGATTTCCCCACCTTATTAAAAAATATTAATGAATTTAGTTATAGCCGTTTTCCCATATTTAAGGATGACTTAGATACGATCGTGGGTATGATTCATACGAAAGATATTATTCCGCATTTAAAAGAACCGGATCAATTTAAATGGCAAACCTTGATACGGCCTGCATTTTTTGTGCATGAACAAAAAATGATTGAGGATTTACTACAAGAATTTCAATTAAAACGCATCCATTTTGGCATTGTAGTGGATGAATTTGGCGGCACCAGCGGTATTATAACATTGGAGGATATTTTAGAAGAAATTGTGGGTGAAATTAAGGATGAATTTGATGAAGAGGAATCCACTATTAAAAAAATTGATGAGTACCACTATGTTATTGAAGGTAAAACAGCCATTACTGATTTGTGTAATTTTATTGAAATACCCTCTTCTTCCTTTGACATTGTCAAAGGGGAAAGTGATACCATGGCGGGCTTGTTCTTAGAATTGGCGGGTGAATTTCCAATTGTACAACAAGTCATTAAATTTCAACAGTATAGTTTTACGGTTTTAGAAATACAAAAAAATAGAATTCATAAAATACAAATGATCATCACTCCAGTTATTCCAACTAATCCTGATCATGCGTAATTTTTTTATTGTTATATTTTCTATCTTCATTTTGCTAGTCACTGCTTGCAATAGCCCTTTCATCCCAAAGCAAAAAGGGTATGCCAACTTTAACTTTCCCGTAAAATCATATCAAGTTTTTAATGCGCCTAATTTCCCTTATACTTTCGAATATCCTACTTATGCATTTGTGGACAATCAGATAAATTATTTTGGCGAAAACAAATCCAAAGACGCTTGGATCAATATTCAGTTTCCAAGTTTGAATGGAACTTTATATATCAGTTATAAAAAAATAAAGTCACAACAATTAGATACTTTAATTAACGATGCTTACAAATTTGCAAGTAATCATTCCAATAAAGCAACGTATATCGCTGATTCGGTTTTTACGACCCAACAAGGAGTATATGGTGTCTTTTTTAATATTGGTGGTGATGTAGCAACAGCCTACCAGTTTTTTTTAACAGATTCAAATACCCATTTTTTTAGAGGGGCTTTGTATTTTAATACCACACCCAATGCCGACTCCTTATCCATTTATAATGATTTTTTATTTAAAGACGTGGCGCATTTGGTCAATACGTTTAAATGGAAATAATGATATCTTTACGCCACAATTAATATTATGATAGCGATTGATTCTGTTTTAGTGAGTGACCAAGTAATTGAAGAACAATTTGTATGTGATTTGACCAAGTGCAAGGGGGGCTGTTGCGAGGATGGGGATGCTGGCGCGCCGCTTGAAAACAAAGAAAAAGATTTTATTAAGAAATATTATGATCTTGTTGAACCATACATGACCAAGGAAGGTATTAAGGAAGTGCAACAAGTAGGCCAGTTTTTATATGATCGGGAGTTTGGTTGGGTAACACCCACTTTAAATGGTCAAATTTGCGCCTACGGTTACAAGGAAAATGGCATCATCAAATGCGCCTTTGAGCAAGCTTATAATGATGGTAAGATACCATGGAAAAAGCCCATTAGCTGCCATTTGTTTCCCATTAAAGTTCAAAAAAGCAAACAGGATCCCGATATTGAATATATGAATTATGAACCTCGTGAAGACCTATGCAAGGCTGCCTGTTCCTTAGGTGTTAAATTAAAGGTGCCAGCGTATGTGTTTTTAAAGGAATCTATTATTCGCAAATATGGGGAAAAATTTTATGAAGCATTGGACGCATCAGCGCAACATCTAAAGGATAAATAACTATTTTTGTGCAATAATTATGCAAAGTATTTACGCCTCCTCATTTGACGCTAAAAGCAGTGTAAAAGCCGTTGATCTGGAACACAGACGCAAATTGAATTTTAATATTTCCAAATACAATGCGGTTGTTCCAAAAGGTAAAGCGCAATTTCCCGATTTAAACAGGGTGCGCGAGTTAGCGAAAAATAAAAAATGGGAAGCTATTGAGCATTTGGATTTATACCTAACACAATTTGAAGATCAAATAACCAAAAGAGGAGCCAAAGTTTTTTGGGCCGAGGATAGCGAACAAGCACTGAATTTTATTGGAGATTTATGCAAGGAAAAACAATGTAAATCCGTTGTTAAAAGTAAAAGCATGGTGACGGAGGAAATTCATTTGAATGATTACTTAACATCGATAGGCGTAGAAAGTGTGGAAACTGATTTGGGTGAATACATACAACAAATGGATGGCGAAGCGCCTTATCATATTGTAACACCAGCCATGCATAAAAGCAAGGAGGATGTTGCTCAATTATTCAATAAACATTTAGGTACCGACATATCATTAACGCCCGAGCAATTAACCTTGGTAGCGCGTAAAAATTTACGTGATAAATATGTACAAGCCGAAATTGGTATCACTGGCGCTAATTTTATTTTATCTGATATTGGTGGTATTGCTTTAACAGAGAACGAAGGCAATGCGCGTTTGTCGGTGGCTTGGCCAAAAACGCATGTGGTCATAGTAGGTATTGAAAAAACAATTCCTTCCATGAATGACTTGGGATTGTTTTGGCCTTTATTAGCGACCTATGGCACTGGTCAACAAATCACTGTTTATAACAGTATTATTACAGGTCCACGACAACCCGGCGAGGTGGATGGTCCAGAGGAGATGTATGTAATTTTACTTGACAATGGCCGTACTGATTTATTATCCAATGCAAAAGCAAGGGAAGCCTTGTATTGTATTCGTTGTGGTGCCTGTTTAAATGCATGTCCAGTGTATAAAAATATTGGAGGCCATGCATATGATACCACCTATAGTGGCCCTATTGGAAGTGTGATTACTCCTCATTTAAGAGGGATGCATGATTACAAGCATTTAAGTTACGCTTCTAGTTTGTGTGGTAATTGCACAGATGTTTGTCCTGTGAAAATAAATATCCATGAATTGTTATTGGAAAACAGAAGAGAATCAGTTGTCTCTGGCGAAAGTGATTTTGCTGAAAAATTTGCTTGGAAAATGTGGAAAAATACGTCCATGAGTCGGATGTTGATGAACCAAGGAAATGCCACTATAAAAAATTGGGTAATCAATAAAATGTTTAAGGGTTGGTCCAATCAAAGGGCACCGCTAGAATTTCCTAAAAAGACATTTAACCAACTTTGGAACGAATCTAAAAAAAGATAATCCTAAAAAGATAATTCGCTTACATGCCATCAGCATCTGCAACGGCTTCTACTGGATCTTTTTGTTTCTTCAAACTGTTGTTGACTACATAAACACCCACCAGCGTGCATAGGGTACCTATAATATTGGTTACCGACATTTTTTCATCTAACAATAAGGATCCCACCCAAATAGCTACGATCGGATTTATATATGCGTACAAGGAGGCAATCGCAGGTTGTAAATGTTTCATACTGTATATGAAACACACAAATGCAAAAACGGAACCGCCCAAAACCATATACACAAGCACGCCCCAGGTGCGCCCGGGAATACTTTGTAATGGAATATAGTTATTAGTATACAATGCCAATGTTGCCATAACTGCAGCACTAATCAACATTTGCCATCCAATAGAATAATAGGCGTTAATGTTTATTTTATTTCTCGAAATGATGACTGATCCAACACTCCATGTCAACATTGCAAATAAGGATAGTACCACACCTAATGGATAATTTGTACCATGCATTTGTAAACTATCCTTATAAAAAATAAATACGATGCCTAACAATCCTAACATTAAACCAATAAATGTTGCAAGTGTTATTTTGATGGCTTTGAAATAAAATCTTTCTATTAACACCACTGATAACGGATAAAGTGCAGCGATTAATGCAGCAAGGCCACTAGTGATAAATTGAAGCCCGTAGGTAGCAATCCCATTCGAGGATACAAACATTAAAAAGGACATGGGGATTAGCCACAAAAATTGTTTCGGTGTTGGTAAGCCTGCGCCCTTCATTAAAAAGAAACATACATAAATACTGCCGCCTAAAAATTGGCGCATACTTGCAAACTGAAATGCAGGCACATGGGTTATGCCAATTTTGCTTGCCACCCAAGTAGTGCCCCAAACAATACTCGTTACTGCTACGGCAAAGTATGCTTTTTTATTATTGGACATAGGGTTAACTTATTGAGGAACAATGGTAATGAAATTACATACCAGTGGTTAATGTTTAAAATGTCTTAATTGGGTCATCACCATTGCTAATCCATTTTCCTTACAATAAGCAATACTGTCTTTATCTCTAACAGATCCGCCCGGTTGGATATATGCTTCAATTCCCTCCGCATGTGCAATTCGAACACAATCATCAAAAGGGAAAAAAGCATCCGACGCAAGTGTCGCTCCTTTTAAATCAAATTTAAATTGTTTTGCTTTTTCAATTGCGTGTCGTAAGGCGTCAACGCGACTTGTTTGACCACAACCTTTGCCCACGAGTTGTTTGTCCTTTATTAAGGCAATCGCGTTGCTTTTTAAATGTTTGCAAATGATATTCCCAAATATTAAATCTTCTTTTTCTTTATCGCTACAAGCCCTTGCACCTGCTTCATCCCATTGGGTATAGTTGCCAGTATCCAATCCCTGCTCCAAGTTGCCATTTAGGATTGATTTTTTTTGAACTGCGTTAAACGTAACACCTGGTTTACTTTGTAATAAAACCCTATTTTTCTTAGCAGATAATATGGTCAATGCATCTGCGTCAAATGCGGGTGCAATGAGTACTTCAAAAAATATTTCCTGAATTGCTTCCGCAGTCGCTGTATCAATTTTACCATTGGTCACCAATACGCCACCAAACGCACTTTCTGGATCGCCTGCCAATGCAGCTTGCCAACTTTCAAATACACTGCTGCGACTTGCAACGCCACATACATTGGTATGTTTAATAATAGCAAAACTAATCGTAGGTAATTCAGCTATTAAAGCAATAGCAGCATCTACATCCACTAAATTATTATAGGACAATTCCTTGCCATGTAGTTGTGTAAACCATTGATCGAGGTCTCCATAAAAAGTAGCCACCTGGTGTGGATTTTCGCCATAGCGTAAAACTTTGCCTAGTGCTGGGTTAAAATAATTACTTATTGCAATATCATAATGCATCACCACTTCAAAAGCTTTTGCGGCAAATGCTTTTCGTTGTTCTAGATTGGTTTGTCCATCCTGACTAATTAAAAGTTGGTTTAACTTTTCATAATCATCCTTTGCTGACAAAACCACCAAGTCCCTGAAATTTTTTGCAGCCGCTCGAATCATAGAAGGTCCTCCAATATCTATTTTTTCAATGATTGCTTTTTCTTCATTGGTATTTTTTAGTGTTTCCTCAAAAGGATATAGGTCAACAATGACAAGATCAAGTTCAGGTATTTTGTACTGGGCCATTTCTATTAAATCCTGCTCCTCGTACCTGCGACCTAATATGCCACCAAATACGGAAGGATGTAGTGTTTTAACCCGTCCTCCTAAAATGGAGGGGTAACCTGTAACAGATTCAACCGAAACACAAGGAATGCCTATATCTTCTAAAAATTTTTGCGTGCCACCAGTTGAGTATATGGTGATATTTAACTGGTGCAGGGTTTTCGCCAATGGCGCTAAACCATCTTTGTAAAAAACTGAAATGAGGGCTGATTTTATTTTCTTTTCCATACCCAAAGGTACGCGCTTTCCATTTTTTATTTTTTGCTGATTTTCCACAAATGCTACTACAATTAGGGGAATAACTTTATTAGGAAAACGAGGGTTAAAATGACCAAGCTATAAAAAAGGTATTTGGCTTTTCGGTTAAACAACCAGATATAAACAAATAATAGCCAAAAGTAATAGCCCACCAGCATGCTCCCTGACATTTGAACAATAAAAGGTGTTCCAATGGGTTTTTGATGGAAGTATAAAACCATACGATTTAATACATTAATATAGGATTGAATCAGGCCGCCTAGGTGCATACTAAAACTTACTTGATTGGGCATTATTACCAATACAATTAATGCATACAACAAAAGGGTACTTAATGGAACCATAATAAAATTACTAATGATGACCAAGGTGGCGGTTTGATGAAAGTGAAATAACAAAATGGGCAAAGTGGTTAGTTGTGCGGACAGGGTGATACATAAGTTACTCCACATCCAATTTAAAATTGGATTGTCCATTGGAATCATTTTATAAAATACCGGATAAAATAAATGAATTCCTATGACGGCAGCATAGGACAGTTGTAAGCCAATATGAAAAACGGAGTGCAGGTCAAAAAATAATACCACCAATATACCACCTGCAATACAATTGAGGGTGTATTTGGGTTGGTTTAAAAAAGCACCCATAAAAAATAGGCTAAAAAATATACTTGCTCTTACTACCGAAGGACTTGCAAATGCAATAAATGTATATATCCAAACTGATATTAACACAATGGTAAGTTCAAGTAATCGCCAAAAAAATTTACGGGGTAAATGACCTGTGATATAAACCAGGTTTTTAAATATGATATCTAAGTGCATACCGCTGATAGCAATGATATGGATAATGCCTAATTGGGTGTAGGCTTTAATTATATCTTTATCTATATCTGATTTTACACCTATTAATAATGCTTTTGCAAAACCACTCGCTTCCTTATCCACTATTTGCTTGTCAATTTTTTGAATCATCCATAGTCGCATATCACTAATGATTCCATTCGGATAAGGAAGCCACAACAGGTTTTGCGTAAGCGTGGTTATATATATTACGTTACCCCAGCTTACTAATATGAATAGAATGATGAATCCTTCCTGCCATTTTTTTAATGGGAGTAGGGGTAAACAAAACAATACACACATACTAATTCCCAAAATGCAAAAGGCAATGGCGTAGTTTAAACTAGTAGTATGATTGAAAAACTCATTGGCAATAAGATAGCCAATACTTATTGAAATGGCGATAAATAAAAGGGGATGTTCGGCTTTCCAATGCGCTAGTGATTTTTCCATCCAGGATGGTAACAAATTAAAAAACACAATGAAATGCGGGAAATACGCTTATGCGCCTAATAAAAAGACCACTAACTTTTTATGAAGTTCTGGTTTGCTATTTTTCCAGTTGTTCACCGACTGTGTTTTTATCCATTCGTCGGGTCCTGTTAATTCCATGGCCACACAAAGTTTGGTGTTGGGATGACAATTTTGAACGATTGCTTCAAATAACTGATTATTTCGATAGGGGGTTTCAATAAAAAGTTGGGTAACGCCCGTTTGTTTAATTTCAGTTTCAAGGGCTTGAATTTTTTTCTTTCTTTCAAGTGCGTCAATGGGCAAATAACCATGAAAATGAAAATTTTGGCCATTCATACCACTTCCCATTAAGGCTAATAATAAGGAGGATGGCCCAGTATAAGGTTTCACTATAGCGCCTAATTCCTGCGCAGCGGCGACTAAAATTTGACCTGGATCAGCAATGCCAGCGCATCCTGCTTCAGATAAAATACCAATATTTTTTCCTTGTTTTAAAAGTTGTGAGAATGCATGTATTTGTTCATTTTCAACTTTGTGTATGGCGTGCCAGGTATAATCGTCAATGACCATCTCCTTCCATAATTTTTTAAAATACCTTCTTGCTGTTTTTTCATTCTCTACAAAAAAAGCGTCACACTGTTTTATCCAAGTTAATACATCACTAGGCATACTGTCAAATCCTTCTTCATGAAGCAGCATCGGTAATAAATATATTTTTCCTAATGTCATTATTGATTGTCTTTAACTTGTTGGGTATTCAAATGGGCTGCGATTAATGCGTAAAAGGGAGCGACCATCCAACCAATGATCGGCAATAAGTGCAGCAGATAAAATAATATACCATTACCAATAGGGAGCCCCTTATGATTAGATACATAGTCGGCAGAAGCAATTTTATTTTTTCTCTCCGTGGCTAAACCATAGTCGAGCATGCTATAACCTAAAAAATAACATTCCATTAAAATAGTGAAAATGGGGGTAAACCAACCTATCAATGGAATAGAACAGACAATCACAATCGGGATTAAGTATACTGTTTGCCATAATAAGTTAGTAAGATTAAGTAAAACCGCGCGCGTAATTAATTTTTTATAAACAGCCTTATCTAAAACAAATGGAATTTCTTTTTGTGCAGCATCTATTCTTAAATGCAAATAGGACAACATAGGTGAAAAAAGCATTAAAAAAAGATATTTAAATAATGCAAAATAAAATAGAAGCAAAGTAAACCACAACCAAAAACTTCCCATGGTTATAAAAAAACCTAGCCAATCACTACTAATACTATCTAACCAAGTTTTTAATCCAGTTCTTAAAATAATCCATTCAATAAAAGTACTTGAGGTATCACCAAAGTAGGACATGCCAATAACAAACATAACGGTGTATAATATGCCAGGCAATATCATCCATTTCCACAATTTATGTTGCAGTATGAATTGATGTGCTAAAAAATAGGCACGAACCGATAAAATGAGTTCTTTGAGCAAATTGCTTAATTTGTAATAAAGATACGAACTACGACTTTAGGATGATACTATGATTGCATTTTGGTTCCGTAAGCTAGGTCACCTGCGTCGCCTAAACCTGGTACGATATAGCTTTTATCATTGAGCACATCGTCAATATCACCACACCAAATTGGGGTATCCATACCCAATGCAGCTTGTACAGTTTCAATTCCCTTTTTGCTTGCAATAGCTACAGCAATATGAATTTCCTTTGGTTTTTGTGTTTTTGTAATAGCTTGTATGGTTTCAACCAAGGAAGCGCCAGTGGCTAA
>CAXNDZ010000072.1:0-9386 GCA_964201225.1 Chitinophagales bacterium
CCCACACTTTCAAATTGGAAAGTGGCATTGGTTTCGCCGCGTTGGTATAAATTAAATGTTTTTGCATCATCCAAAGGAATCAAATCCAAATCAATGATAACCCCGTGATTTTGTTTAATTAATTCCAATGCTGTTTTTAAAATGGAGAGTGTTTTTAAACCCAAGAAGTCCATTTTTAATACACCCGCTTCTTCAATAACACTTCCTTCAATTTGCGTAACCCATAAAGTAGAATCCTTCGCAGTGGCTACTGGCATGATTTCAGTTAAATCGCTAGGGGCAATGATAATACCTGCTGCGTGGATACCCGTATTTCGGATGGACCCTTCTAATCTTTCTGCTTCATGTAATACGGCTGCACGTAAATCATTTCCGTTATATATTTCTCTTAACTTTTTTACATTGTCAATATCTTCCGGTTGATAGCCTTCTCTTTCTGCCAATGATTTTTCACCTTCCTTCACAGTGAGTGGCGCGTGTAAACATCTATTTAATTCTGTGCCTGGTTTGTCTGGTACTAACTTAGCTAATAAATTACTTTCAGATAAAGGCAAATCCATCACACGGGCAACATCTTTAATACTACTTTTTGCAGCCATGGTACCATAAGTAACAATTTGTGCCACCTGTTCCTTGCCATATTTATCAACCACATAGTCAATTACTTTTTGACGACCTTCATCGTCAAAGTCCGTATCAATATCGGGCATGCTCTTACGATCCGGATTTAAGAAACGCTCAAATAGTAATTGGTATTTAATCGGATCAATATTGGTGATACCAATACAATAGGCCACCACACTTCCTGCAGCTGAACCACGACCGGGGCCTACAAATACACCCATGTTACGACCTGCTTGTATAAAATCACTTACAATTAAAAAATAACCCGCAAAGCCCATGGTGCGAATGGTGAATAATTCAAAATCAATCCGCTCTTGTAATTCGCTGGTAATTTCAGGGTATCTTTTATTTGCACCTTCCCAGGTTAAATGTTTTAATAATTCCCATTGGTTCATATTGGCTTCCTTGTGAATTTGAAATTCCTTTGGAATAGGGAAGGCAGGAAGTAAAATATCTTTTTTTAAGTTCAACACATCTACCTTGTCAACTATCGCATTGGTATTGTCAATGGATTCAGGTAGGTCGCTGAACAAGGCAGACATTTGTGCCTGCGTTTTAAAATAAAATTCGTTATTGGGAAATTTGAATCTTCTATTTTTTATTTGAATTTCATCATTCACAAAATCATCAAAGCCCGGAGTTGATTGCTTTTCACCCGTATTGATACAAAGTAAAATATCGTGCGCATTGGCGTCATCTTCATTAATGTAGTGACTATCATTCGTAGCAATGACAGGGACTTTATATTTTTTTGCAAATTGCAAAAGTCGGTCATTGATTATTTGTTGCTCTGGAATTTGATGCCTTTGAATTTCAATATAATAATCCTCGCCAAAAATATCCAACCACCATTTAAATTCTTTTTCTGCTGCGGCTTCATCACTTTTTAATATCGCTTGGGGTACATGCGCACCAATACAACAGGTAGTCGCGATTAATCCTTCGTGGTATTTTTCAATTAATGATTTATCAATTCTAGGATACTTGCTATACATACCCTCAATGTATCCCAGTGAGGTAAGCTTGATTAAGTTTTGATAACCAATGGCGTTTTTTGCCAATAAAACTTGGTGATAACGGTTGTCCTTTAATTCCTTGGTAAAGTTTTTGATATGCCTGTCCTTAACCACATAAAATTCGCAACCAACAATGGGTTTAACAATTGGGGCTAATATATCTTTCCCATCAGCGTCTTTACCAATGACCTTTGTTTTTTTCCATGCCTGACTTACAAATTTAAATGCCCCAAACATATTACCATGATCAGTGATGGCAATTGCAGGCATATTATCATCGATTGCTTTTTCATACAATCCTTCAATGGAAGCAGCACCATCCAAAAGTGAATATTGGGTATGAACATGTAAATGGGAAAATGTAGGCATCTTGGAATGGGTGTAAGTGTACAAATATCGTAAAATTAAGGGGTATAAATTGGCTTAATTTTCCACAAATAAATCGTTAAAAATGGACTAAAATTCCCTTTTTACACCTACTTAGATTAACTTGCCTATCTATATGTGGATACAAAAATTAAAGAAGACGCTTAATTTATTTGGACTAATTATTTTTTTTGCTAGTTGTAGTTCCATTAAAAAGAGCTCAGCTCCAATAAATAAAGAGACGATATCCAGTATTAAGAATTCTAATCGTACTATGGAATTTTTGGATAATATATCAGTTACTCCAGGTGAAATTAATAATAACAATACTTTATTTAATAATTCTACAAAAAAAATTAATAAATCAAGAGAAAATACATCAGAAAATTTGACGGATTCTAAAAAAGCAAATTGGATAAAACGAAAGTATTCGATTAAGATGAATATTTCGCTTGATGAATTTGATAATATTAAATTATTAAATAAAATTGATGAATGGTGGGGTACTCCATATCTATATGGCGGGAGCACAAAAATTGGTGTTGATTGTTCTTACTTTACTTTTGACGTGATTAAGGGGGTGTACAATGTAAATTTAAAAAGAACTGCTGGTGAGCAATATGAACAATGTAAAAAAGTAGAATTTGAGAATTTGAAAGATGGAGATTTAATATTTTTTAAAACGGAAGGACCAAATCTAATTTCACATGTTGGCATATACATTGCTTATAACAAATTTGCACATGCTGGAACAAGTCAAGGTGTCACTATTGGTGATTTAACTAACCCTTATTGGCAAACACGATTATTTGGTTTTGGTAGCGTTAACCCAAAGAAATAAAACGTAACTAGTTTTACTATTTTTCAAGTAAAGTATTTATATAAAACAATCTATTAATAAGTTTTACAAATTCTTTAATATCAAAATCCGCTTGGGTGATTAATTTCTTTTGCGGAATATAATCCATTGGACTTAATTGGTATTTATTTCCTTTGTAATTAAAAGCTATGGGTAAATTAAAACCAACCACACAATTTTTCCATTGGTAAGTCAATATTTTTTCTTTCTCATCATATTGGTAAACTAAGGAAGGGATTTGCGTATTTCTTAAATATTGGTTAAAGATTTTATTATAGTTGAATCCAGCAGATTTGGAAATATAATTTTCAATATCAACACTGTTTACTGTTTTATGATAAAATTGTTTGTTGAGATTAATGAGTATCTGACGGAACAAAGAATCATTATCCATGGAGTGCCTTATGGTATGAATTAAATTTGCACCTTTATTATACATGTCGCCATCACTTTGCTCATTAACGCCGTAATTTGCAATGATGGGTTTGTTATTTTGGATGCCACGTCTAATTCCAAAATTATAATCATTACCTGCTTCAATCCCATAATAGTATTCGGTCATCAAGGTTTCTGTATAATTTGTAAATCCTTCATGCACCCACATATCAGCTATATCATTGGTAGTAATATTATTGGCAAACCATTCGTGTCCACTTTCGTGCACAATGATAAAATCCCATTTCAAACCCCATCCTGAACCTGACAAATCACGACCTAAATAACCATTGCCAAATTTGTTACCATAGGCAACTGCTGATTGGTGCTCCATGCCTAAATGGGGTGATTGCACTAATTGATAGCCATCCTCATAAAAAGGGTATGGCCCCATCCAGTATTCAAATGCTTTTAACATTTGTGGTACTTGTGTGAATTGTGCTTTTGCTTTAGTGGAGTCTTGCTTTAATACCCAATAGTGTAAATCTAAATTTCCTTTTAAGCCATTATAATTTTCACTCCAACCCATGTAATCTCCAATATAAGGGACGATATTATAATTGTTTATAGGGTTTTTAACTTCCCAGGTATAGCTCGTAAGTTGATGGATATTTTCTTTTTTTATCATTCGGCCATTTCCAACAGCCATTAATGAATCAGGCACATTCATGGTAAGGCTTGCTCCCTGGTCAGGTTCGTCAGATTGATGATCCTTACAAGGATACCAAACAGAAGCACCCAATCCTTGACAAGCCACTGACATCCATGGTTTACCATTGGCATCTTTTTTCCAAATCCAGCCACCGTCCCAAGGTGGGCGAACAGCTTCAACTGGAATACCATGGTAGTAAATGACTAATTTAAAATTTGCGTTTTTATTTAATTTTTCATTGAAGTTGACGAGCGCTACATTTTCATTTCTTGAATAGGTCAGGGATTTACCTGATTTTGCATTTGGGGCAAAATAAATGACACTATCAATGATTAAAGGCTGTTGTAAATCAATTTGAATGTTATTGGTGGGCTTTATAACTTTTGCTGTCCAACTAACTAGACCAATGATAGATTTGGTTTCATAGCTAGGTGTTACAGTTATATCATAATGTTGAATATCAAACCAATCTCGGTGCTCATTTAAACTTCCTCTTAAAGTATCCTGTAAATTAAATACGGGTTGACTATTTAAAGCCAATGAAAAAATAGACAATAAAATGATACATAAAGATTTTTTCATAAGAGCGCTTTAATTAGTCGTAATTGAATAACTAATAATGATGACGTATGAAATTTAATCTTTTATTAATTTATCAGCAAATACTTTTTCGAATTTCTCCAATTTAGGACCAATCACATATCTGCAATAACCTTGATTTTTATTATTGTTATAATAGTTTTGGTGATAATTTTCAGCAGCATAAAACTTTTTGAATGCTTCAACGGTGGTCACAATGGGATTAGGCCAAGCTTTAGCCGCGTTCAATTCATTGATATATTTTAAAGCTAAGTCGGATTGATGTTTGTTGTGAAAAAATACAACACTCCTATATTGTGGCCCAATGTCATTTCCTTGTTGGTTTAAAGTGGTAGGGTCGTGCGTTTTCCAAAAAACGGATAATATTTCGTCTAAACTAATCTTTGTGGTATCAAATAATACCTGACATACTTCAGCATGCCCCGTATTTTTATCGCAAACCTGCTCATAGGTGGGGTTGTCAACAAAGCCGCCACTATAACCACTGGTTACTTTAACAACTCCTTTTAAACGTTGAAAAAAGGCTTCGGTACACCAAAAGCAGCCAGATCCGAGTGTTATGGTTTCTATATTTGTCATATTTATCTTATTCGGTTTAGTGTTTGTATTATTTTGGGCACATGCGCTAAAGCATATGAATAGGTATAATAAAAGACTTGTTTTTTTTAGGCCTTGCATAAACTTGTTTTTATAAATATAATACAAATAATATACCCAAATTGTTTAAAGCAGGTTAATGTTTATTTAAGTAAATTTGTGCCCTCATACGCCCATGAAAGTATATCCAGAAAATGCATTATCTCAGTTAGAATTTGATAAAATTATTACTATTTTATTAAACTATTGTCAAACGACAATCGGCAAGGAATTGGTAAATGATATCCGGATTCATACTCATTTAAAGTATATACAAACGGCCTTACAACAAACACAGGAATTTAAATACATCAGATCGGCGGGTCAATATTTTCCCACTGATTTTGTAATAGATATCCGAAGGGATTTGAAATTGCTAGGTATCCCAGGGGCACAATTGGTAGGAGAGCAGTGGCTTTTGGTGAGAAAGTTAGCAGATCATACTTCACAGGTTTTTAAATGGTTTGATGCTGAAAGACAATCAGCCTATGCTGCTTTGTATGAAATAGTGGCAGATTCTTATTATGAAAAATGCATCATTGAAATGATTGATGTTGTTGTAGATGAAAGAGGTTCAGTGAAAGATAATGCATCGGATGATTTGGCCAAGATAAGGATGCAGTTGTATAAAAAAAGACAGGAGCTTCGCCGCATTTTTGAAAAAGTAGTGAGTAAGTTAGCCAAGTCAGGTTATACCGCAGATATTGATGAAAGCTTTAGTAATGGAAGAAGGGTAGTTGCAGTTTTTTCAGAATACAAACGACAAGTAAAAGGTTTTTTACACGGAGAAAGTGATAGTCGTAAAACGGCTTTTATTGAACCAGAGGAAACTATTGAATTAAATAATGAATTATATAGTTTAGAACAAGAAGAGCTGAAGGAGGTACAGCGGGTATTACGACAACTTACTGCACAGTTGTCACCTTATTCAAGTTTATTAATGAACTATTTACAGATTATTGGGCAATTTGATTTTGTAAAAGCAAAGGCAATGTTGGCAATAGATATGAATGCACAATTGCCCATGGTTAATAACTTGGCCACTTCGCATTTGATAGATGCTTATCATCCTTTGCTGTACATGTACAATAAGTCATCAGGTAAAAAAACAATTCCTGTCAACATTCAATTGGACGATAATACGCGGATACTAATTATCAGTGGGCCTAATGCTGGTGGTAAAACAGTATCCATGAAAACATTGGGACTCAATCAAGTGATGCTGCAGAGTGGCTTATTGATTCCGGTACATCCAGATTCTCAAATGGGTATTTACAAACAATTATTTATACAATTAGGGGATACGCAAAATTTGGCATTTGAATTAAGTACTTATTCAAGTCATTTGATTCATATGAAACATTTCATTGAAAATGCGAATGGAAAAACCTTATTTTTTATTGATGAATTAGGAAGTGGTAGTGATCCACATTTAGGTGGTGCTTTTGCGGAAGTAATATTGGAGGAATTATCACATCGACATGCTCAAGGTATTGTGACTACGCATTATTTGAATTTAAAAGTGATGGCGAATCATAATAAGGGAATTGTGAATGGTGCCATGCAGTTTGATGAGGTTAAGTTGGAACCTTTATATCAACTAGTGATAGGTAAGCCAGGAAGTTCCTACACATTTGCTATTGCTGAAAGAATTGCCTTGCCGAAAAATTTAATAAATCGTGCCAGGAAATTGGTGGATAGTCATCACTTTGAATTAGATAAATTATTGAATAGTACCGAACAGGATTTGCAATTAATTCAAAAGGAACGACGTGATTTAATTAAGAAATTAAAGGAGGTGGACATTTTACAAGCGGAATTAAGTAAAACCCTGAATAAGGAAAAGCATTTACAACAGATCACCTTATTAAAGGAGCAGAATAGGGTTGCGGAGGAAAAGTTCACTTACTTAAAGGAAATGGAGCGAAAACTAAAGCAAATTGCGTTGGATTGGAAAAAAGCAGAAAAGAAGGAAGAAGTAGTTAAAAATTTATATAATTTATTGTTTAAGAAAAATGATAAAATTGTTATAAATAAATTGGCAAAGAAGGTAGATAAGAATTATAAGGAACTTTCTAAACCTATTGTAGTGGGCGATACCGTGAAGATGAAAAACAATTACCAAGTGGGCGAGGTGCTAGATATCAAAGGGAAAAGGGCCATTGTTAAAATAGGGCAACTACCTATGAATATTGATTTGGTTGATTTAGTCGTGGTTGAGAAGATTATAACTAGTGTTTAATCTAATAATTGATCACATCATTATATATTATTAATTAAAAATATATAACCATAAATCCTTGATAATTCCATGAAATGTTTACCTTAGTGTTTAATTACAATTGAATTTTTTTATGAGAAAATTTATTACCTATTTAGGATTGATTATAGTTGTTTTATTTACAGCATGTAATAAATCTGTGGTGTATGAGTTGGATTATGCATATAACAAACGTCTTATTACTATTGAAGTAAGGGATAAATTTGTTGGAAATTGGTCAAGAAGCATCACTTTACAAATGCCTGATTTAGTATTTAATGCTAAGGATTCAATCAATCCTGGAGTAATTAAGTTTGCAGATACTATCATTATAAGAACAATTAAGGATCCTAATGATAAAAATGGCTTGGCATATTTGGATTCCTTAAATATTATTTATCCAAAATCACCAGGAAATATGGGTGATTTAGATAGTGCGCATGTTCATATTTCAGATACACTAACCTATACTTATGCGCCATTATTGATTAACGTAAATTATAATCCATACGATTCTACAATTAAAAATGCGCTTTTAGAATTTGAAGGACAAGGAAAGAGAAATGCTAAATTTAGTAATAGTTTAATTTTAGAGTCTGGAAATTTAACCTTAAGAAATAAAGCATCTATTTATATCGGTTTCTGGAATAGTTATTTAACAAGATTCTAGTAAGCTTCATCTTATTATTATATAAATAACGTGCAATTCATTGTGCGTTATTTTTTTTATAAAACTTTACATTATGAGTACAAAGCAAGTTGAAATGGTTTTAGCGCCCAAGCAACCCCATTTTGTGGGAGATGGATTTAGGGTACATAATTTTATTCCAAGTGGATATGGTTTAACCATGGAAAGAATGGATCCATTTATTATGTTAGATTATGCATCTCGATATCATTTTCCGCCCACCGGTAAACCTAAAGGCGTGGGTGTGCATCCACATCGTGGATTTGAAACAGTTACCATTGCTTATAAAGGAAGTGTTGCACATCATGATAGTGCAGGTGGCGGAGGTGAAATTAAAGAAGGAGATGTGCAATGGATGACAGCAGCAAGTGGCGTTTTACATAAAGAATATCATGCTGAAAGTTTTTGTGAGACGGGTGGCGATTTTCAAATGGTACAGTTGTGGGTGAACTTACCTGCGAAGGATAAAATGAGTACCCCGAAATACCAAGCGATTGAGAATACGCAAATTCCAAAAATAAAAGTAGATGGAGGTATCGTTGAAGTGATTGCAGGAGTTTATCAAGATCATCAAGGAGCTGCAAGTACTTTTACCCCCGTAAATATGTTGAATGCGAAATTAGCTTCAGGCGGTAGCGCTGAATTTAGTTTTCCTTCCAATCATAATACTTGTATTTTAGTGATTGAAGGAGAGGTCATTTTAAATAATACGGAAGATGTTCCATTAGATCATTTGGCTTTATTTAAAAATGAGGGGGAATCATTTACCATTAAAGCATCTCAAGATAGTATCGTTTTAATTTTAAGTGGTGAGCCTATCTATGAACCTATTGCTGCACATGGCCCATTTGTAATGAATACCCGTGAACAAATCATGGAAGCCTTTCAGGATTATGAGTTGGGAAAGTTTGGGGAGTTGGCCGATTAAGGCTAAATAGAATTAGTTCTATTAAATTGTAGCTTTAGGATTATTGTAAATAATCTAAGTATTTTTACCATCTTAAATCCCAATAGATGCGCAAACAATGGTTGCTATTATTTTTATTATTTCCTCTTTTTGCCAATGCGCAGTATCAAATAAAAATTAAGGCTGTAATCTCTCTCCGTTCAGTTTTGGGCATTAAAAAAGGGGCTTTTAGCCCCTTTTTTGTCATTCTGCGGAGAGTTAGGGATTCGAACCCCAGGACCTGTTACAGTCAACAGTTTTCAAGACTGCCGCAATCGACCGCTCTGCCAACTCTCCGCGGCAA
>CAXNDZ010000073.1:0-9226 GCA_964201225.1 Chitinophagales bacterium
TCCTGTTCAAGTGGATAAGGTAACTAAGGGTGGGGCCACATTAAAAATTCATTTTGGTATTGATTCTGCTCATGAAAAAATTAAAAATGGCAAAAATGATATTGTCATTTTGCAGGAGGATATCCCTGAATATAAAGAACATACGGTTACGCCCTTCTTTGAATATGCAACTTTGTTTGAAAAGGAAATTACCTCATCTAAATCCAAGTTGGTATTTTTTATGGCTTGGCCATATGAAAGATTAAATTGGGTAAGTTTGGATGAAATAGTTGCTGCGCATAAAACTATAGCCAAACAATTAAATGCAACAGTGGCTCCGGTGGGTATTGCTTTAGACCGCTCATTGCGCATTCGTCCTCAAATGGCCATGTTGGGCAAGGATAAGGAACATGAGAGCATTCATGGCACATATTTGGCTTCCTGTGTTATATATGCCACCCTATTTAATAAAAGCCCCAAAGGGATAAGGTATTGGCCTGAAGGCATCACAAAAACCGAGTCAAGGTATTTGCAAGGCCTGGCTTGGAAAACAGTACGTGATTGGAAAAAGAATAATTAAATTTGGGAGCAATTTATATAAGCAACATGAGTAAGTTTCTAATTCTTGGATTTTCAATTTTGCTGTTTTTTTCATGTACTAAGTCGGAGGGGACTAATGTAAATATTAATGTACCTAATCCGGTTAATATAAATAGCGATTCAGTCAATTATTTGGCTTTGGGTGATTCTTATACGATTGGCACTTCTATTGATCTCGTGGATGGTTATCCCAATCAAACTTTTCAATTATTAAAAGGAGCAGGGCTTAAAATGAGTTCCCTTCAAATTATTGCTAAAAATGGATGGACCGCAGATGATTTAAAGAATGGGTTAGCGGGCGCCGATAAAAAAGCGGTGTATCAAATTGTGACCATTTTAATTGGGGTGAATAATCAATACCAAGGTAAGCAGTTGAATGAATTTGAACCAGGTTTTTTATCCTTACTTAAATCAGCAATTGTATTAACAGGAAATAAGCCCAAAAGAGTTTTTATTATGAGTATCCCTGATTGGGGTATTACGCCATTTGCATCAGGACGAGATCGTAAAGTAATTGCGAATGAGATTGATAATTATAATGCAGTTTGTGAAAAATATGCGAAAGCCTATGGTGCAAATTTTATTAATATTACGGATGGGTATCGCGTGGATGGATTTAAAACTGATTATTTGGCGGTGGATGGCTTGCATCCTTCTAAAATAGAATATACCAAGTGGGCGATTAAGTTAACCCAACAAATAGTGAATGTTTTTGCAGCGGGTGGTTAAAATATTTTTATTATTATTTATAAATATATAAATTAACTTGTATATTTATAAAGATTTGCGATCATTTATTCGCCTTAATTAATATGTTATGAAAAAAATACTTTTTAGTTCTTTAATATTAATTCAGCTAAGCTGTGGAAACGATAATTCTGTTTCAGAAAATACATCGAACGCTGTTAAAATTGAATCATCAGAAAAACAAAATAGTGAGATTTTGTCATCTGAATTTTTAGGAAATTATCATGGTATACAGCCAAGTTATAATTTAAAAAATAAATTTGGGGATGACTTAGTTATTAATGGTAAAAAAGTACCAATTCCCTCCATTGATTATAAATTTCTTTTAAAAGAGAATAATCAAGTTAGTTTGCAGCAAATTAATTTAGAAGACGATCAAAGGGTTTATTATGACGGAAAGATTAAAGTTATAGAAAACAAGGACGATATACTTAAATTAGAATGTTCATTGAATGATGGTAAAAATTCAAATCCAACTTATATTTTATTAATGAATAGGGTAGATAAGTCAGTGGTTTGTTCGAGCCAAAATCAACCCGAATTCCCATTAAAGAAAATTAAATAATAGCTATTAGCGTTTATTGATACTATTTCTTTATTAGCTGATATGCAGTAAAATCAAAATTTATAAATCAAATGAAAAAATTAACACAATTTATTTTCGCAATGATTGTAGCATTAATTACATTATTTAGTTGTACGAATGTTTCTGACAAAAAAGATACAAAAGTGGATACTGCTAAATTGGCTATTGATACTGCTGGCATCAATCAAGCTATTGTTGCAGAAAAAATATTATTGCCAACTGACATTAAGGTTAAAATGTTTTATGAAGTTCAAAGTTATGTTGATGAAGATGGGGTTTTACATAAAACAGAATATTACGAAAAGCCAAATTTTATGAAAAAAGAAAGTCAAATTTTTTGTTTTGGTCAAGATTTTACGAAGATTGAAATTTTTGCAAATGGCAAAAATATTTCATTCATAGTAAATTTGGAAAATAAAATAATATTTAAAAAAAATGATATAGAAATCAAAGATAAAATAAAATTTACGAATAAAGATTTCAATTTCATTTTTGGAAACTATGTGATTTTAGTTAAACAAGGGGATAATATTTTGTTTAAGAAAGAAGTTGAAGTTACTACATGTGATTAATTATTATAAAAAAGCAATTTGAAAAGAGTATTATTAATCCCATTTTTATTTGCATTCTATATAGGAATAGCACAAAATACAAATCCTGCTTCAATTATAGGTAATCCTATTAAAATTGGGAATTTATTAGTTGCGAAAAATGATTTTCCAAAGGAAATGGGAAGTTATGAGGCAGATAAAATTTGTAAAAAATTGGGAAATGGTTGGAGATTACCTTCAATTGATGAATTGAAATTGATATACAAATTAGCTCAAAAAAATAACGCTGGAAATTTTTCGATGAACCGTTATTATTGGAGCGGCACAATTTATGATGGCAAAATACCCCCACCTTACATTTCATTAGATTTTAGTACAGGAGAGGAAGATTGGAGTGATGTATATGACCCTGATAATTTCCCAAAAACTAGAGCAGTAAAATCAATTTCTAAATAAGTTAAATTATATTATTCAGATTCATTTTTGACATTAAATTAAAATAAATTATTAAAAATAAAAATATTCTATCATGAGGTTAAAGACAAGAATCATTATTTTGACTATCATTTTAATTTCTTATTCAAACATATTTTCCCAAGAAAATAAAGTTAAATATGGTAAAATCTCCGAGAATTTAAGAGCAATTGTTGATAATGATAAGATGGGTTTTAATGATGAAAAAGGGTTTATGAAACTTGTTCCTTCTTTCGATTTTCCTGAAAACTATGATGGTAGTTTACCTTTTTTTAATGAAGGATTATGTTTGTATTTTAAGAAACAAGATTCA
This sequence comes from Chitinophagales bacterium, assembly GCA_964201225.1. GTDB lineage: Bacteria > Bacteroidota > Bacteroidia > Chitinophagales > Chitinophagaceae > Sediminibacterium. The sequence goes on from CAXNDZ010000073.1 coordinate 3,251, forward strand.
GTTGAAAGTAATGGGAGTTATAATTTTGGGTTCATAAATAATAATTTTGAGGTAGTTATTCCTGCTATCTTTCCATATTGGGGATTTTATTGTGATGGATTCCCGGCAAAGTTTGTAAATGATAGAGCAATTGCTAGTCTTAGTAGTGATAAATATGCTTTAATTAATAAAAAGGGGGAATTAATTGGTGATCCTTTTGAATATTCTATTTATTTTCTAGCTGCATGTGGCTATTATCCTGAAATAACAGAAGGTTTAGTTGCTGCATCCAAAAATACACAATTTGGATATTTGAATCCAATTAATGGAAAAAATGCAATACCATTTAAGTATTCATTAGCTGGACCTTTTTCTGATGGTATTGCTGCAGTTGAAATAAATCAACAATATTTAACTTTTATTGATAAAACCGGAAATGTAGTTATAAATAAAAAGTTTTATACTAAAAAAAGAGGGGTAAAAGGGGTTTCTATATATCATGATGGAGATGGGGATGGGCATCCGGGTAAATATATAAATGGAAAAATATTTATTCGCTATTTTGACAATGATGGTTACGGCAAGCGAGTATTTGCTTTAGTCGATAGGAAAGGGAACGTTTTCAAGAAAACTACAAGTAAAAAATATTTTGAAGATCCTGTATTTAAAAAATATTTAAATGTAGAAGAGTAATATTTAAAATCTATTTATAAAAATAATTAATTTGCAAATGAAAAATATCTTTTTTACAATTTTCTTTTTCCTGTTTTTATTTATATGTTTTTTAGGAATTGGACAAAAGGTTGATTCGGCTTCTATCATTGGTAAGCCTATTATTATAAATAATCTTGTTATAGCACAACACGACTTTCCATTTAAATTAAATCAGGATGTCGCGAAGGCAGCATGTGCTAAATTAGGCCCTGGCTGGAGATTACCTACTAAAGATGAACTTAATATTTTATATAAAAATCGATATAAAATTGGAGGTTTTAAGTCAAAAAAATTTAGTGGGTATTGGAGTTCTAGTGTATATTATTTATTATCCTATTGGCTTCAGTTTTTCGAAAATGGCTTTCAAAATACGAATGGAGAGTCCGCAATTTATTTTATTAGAGCTGTTAGAGATAGATTTTATGATGTTACTCAGGTTTCAACTTGGCCTAAAGATAAAGTAATAGGATTGTCAAAAAAAATTGGTAATTTAGAAATTGCACAGTACGATTTTCCAAATAAAATGACCTGGGAAGATGCTAAATTTGCTTGTGCTAATCTTGGAAGTGGATGGAGATTGCCAACAGATGATGAAATAGAAATACTATATCAAAATAAAGTTGAAATAGCTGCTAATCCTGATTCAGATTATTGGAGTTCTGGACAAATTTCATTTAACAAAAAATCTGTTATGCAATTTAGCGATGGTAGGCTTGAAAGCTATACCCACATTTTTTATAAATATAGTGTACGAGCTGTTAAAACAATTACTTCTCAAAATTCTTCAAAAAATATTTTTGACTAACTACAAGGTAATTTGCTTGTTATCAATCATGATCATCGTCTATAAGCCTAAAAAGTGTAAGATAAATTAAAGAATTTTTTGAGGTTATTCCGCTTAGCTATAATAACTATAGGAAATATTTAATCTGAGAATCTTTCAGTATATTCAATCTAATATTTTTGCATTTCTAACACTAAATTTCTGTTACAATGAAGACATTTTTCAAAAACAAATTCATACGTGTAATCATTTTTACACTTCTGCTTACTTCTTCCGTTGCCTTTACCATTCCTAGTTTAGTGGATTGGGCAATGGTGGCACGTATTCGTGAGGAAGGCTTACAGCATTCAAAAGTAATGGAGTATGAATCTTATATAGTAGATGTTTTAGGAGCAAGACTTACTTTGTCTCGCGATATGCAACGCGCGCAAGTTTGGGCTTTAGATGAAATGAAAAAGATGGGATTAAGTCAGGTAAATAGCGAAGCCTATATGGACTATGGTGTGACCTGGGATAATGAATATGTGTCTGCACATATGGTTGCACCTGATTATATGCCGCTTAATGCTTATCCTGTTGCTTATACTTCTAGTACGCTAGGAAAAATAAACGCAGATGCAATTGTGGTAGATTTACAATCTAAAGAAGATTTTGAAATCTACCGAGGTAAGTTAAAAGGTAAGGCTGTTCTTATTTCAAGTCCTGCTGTAATAGATCTTCAAACACTAACAAATGGAGTACATCGTTATAATAGCGAAGAACTTATCGCACTTGAAAAGACAGTCATTACACCCATTAAATCGAGCCCAACAAGAGTTATTCGTAACCCAACATTAATTACAGCATTAGAACGTATGGCTTTTTTAAAATCAGAAAATATAGCAGTGGTTTTACAAACTGATGGCAATCGATTAGGTATTGTGCCTGGCTATTCTCGTCCGGGCGTGAGAGAAGATGGATGGAGTGCAGCTGGGATGCGAAATTCATCACCAATTTTAGCAGTGACCCCTGAACATTATAATAGAATGTATCGTATTTTAAAGAGAGGTATTCCAGTTCAAATAGAACTAGAGATTAAAAATAAAATAGGAGACAAAGTAGAACAAGCTTTGAATTTAGTGGGTGAAATTCCTGGAACCGATCCAAAAGAAGGCATAGTAATGGTAGGCGCACATTTTGATACTTGGCATGGTAGTTCTAATGCAAGTGATAATTCATCTGGAACAGCAGTCGCATTGGAGGCGATGCGCATACTTAAAACCTTAGGGGTAAAACCTATGCGAACGATTCGAATAGCATTATGGTCGGGTGAAGAACAAGGACTTTATGGTTCTCGTGCTTATGTACAAAAACATTTTGGCGACCCGCGTAACGCAGCAATTGGTATTAAACCAGAGTATGAACTTTTATCTGCTTATTTTAATCAAGACTATGGTGCAGGACAATATCGTGGGATATACTTACAAGGTAATGAAGCAGCTCGCAGGATGCTTACTGCATGGATGGAACCTTTCCGTGACTTAGGTATGACCATGGTTTCTAATCAAAGTTTAGGTAGTACAGACCATGTTTCTTTTGATGAAGTAGGTCTTCCAGGATTTCAATATTTACAAGATAGAACTCCAGGTACTGCAGGACATACTAATCTTGATTATCTTGAAGGTATTCAACCAGAAGACTTAATGAAGAATGCTACAATAATGGCTTCTTATATTTATCATGCTGCTATGGCAACTGAAAAAATTCCTAGAAAGTCGAAAAAGTAATGAAATAAAATTCCCTTTCAGGACTGCCGGCTTCATTTCATTACGCCGTCTTCCTAAAAGGTGGGCGTATCCAAAGCCTTTCAACAAAGCACTTCGTGCTTTGTTGTGTTTTTTAATTTTCACCAACTTACGTGAGCAAGCTCCCGACGTTGTCTTAAATTAAAAAACCCTGTCCCAATAAATCGTGACAGGGTTTGTGCCCAGAACAGGAACAGCACTATCTATTGTAATAAAAAATATTAAATTCTAACTAGTTGTAATACAATATAGTTATTATACTTAAGTTGTTTTTGTTTATAACAATTTTGTCACCTATTTGTCACCTTTCTTATTTTTGTCAAAATATTTTATATGAGTGTAATAATTAGACAAAGAAAAAACACAGTTAAAAAAGAGAGTGTTTTATATTTTGATATTTATAATCCACCTTCTCCTAGGTATAGACTATTTCCTGGATTAAAAATAGTCTTAAACCCCGCTAATGAGCTTGATAAACAAAGCAACAAAGAGATTCTCTTCAATGCAAAGTCAATGAGAAATGAGATTGAGAAGGAATTGCTTGCAGGGAAATTTCAATTTAGTAAGAAAAAGAAAGAGAGAATTAATCTAATTAACTACTTCACAAATTATATTGAAAAATACCAACTTAAAGATAAGCGAAACATTATTGGCGTAAAGAATAGGCTAATTGAATTTATAGGGAATAAGAATATTTATGTTGATCAACTTGACGAGAGTTTTGTATTCGATTTTTCTGCATTTTTAAATAGTAAATCAAAAGGGGAGGGTGCGCTATCGTATTATAGAAGATTTAAAAAAGTAATTAAATCCGCTTTAAGAGAAGGATATATAACTAAAAACCCATGCGATCTTGTTTATAATATTAAAAAAGATGAAAGAATCTTAAAAAAAGATACTTTATCAAAAGAGGAAGTAAGAACTCTCATACAAACACCATGTTCTAATGAGCAAGTAAAGTATGCATTTCTATTTTGTATACATAGTGGTTTAAGATGGTGTGATATAAAAACACTATCATGGAAACATTTGAAAGATGGCATTTTATCAAAACAACAATTAAAAACTGGCACAGCAGTCAACTTGCCAATTACAGACGAAATGCGGGCATTTCTACCTCCGGCATCAAATGATATTGTTTTTAATTTACCTAGCCATAATGGGGCTGGAAAGTGCCTTAAAAAGTGGGTTAATTTAGCTGATATTGACAAACATATAACTTGGCATTGTGCTAGGCATACGGCAGGCACATTAATGTCTCAAAATGGCGCTAATGCATTTATAATTGCTTCAGCTTTGGGGCATTCAAATATAAAACATACTGGTAGATATATTAGAGTCGATAATAAAGATTTATTAAATGCAATGTCATTTAATACTTTAAATATTAAAGAAAGTTAAAAAAAGTAAAACAATGTGAAATCCTTTACAGCAAAGGATTGTATGTGAGTAATTATACACACTTGTTGAAACATAATGTTGTCTGATTTATTTTTTATTTACTAAATTTGTAATAGGTAAATTTAAAAAATGAATAAAGATTTTTACAAAATTCAACAAGCTGCTGATTATTTAGGAATATCAAATCAGAATTTGTATCGTTTAGCATCTGAAAGGAAAATTGTTTCCTATAAGCCAGGTAGGTACATCTATTTTAAGGAAGAAGATTTAAAGGAATATATATTAAAATCTAAGCGTGAAATCTTAGTTTATAATAAAGGCTATTAGTAGGCTTAAAGCTTTAACAAGCTAGAGTAGTGGAGATAACATCAAGGGGACTCAAAAGTACTAAGGGAATTAGTTGAAATGCTAATGTGAGTGTGATTATTTGACAATGGAGGGAACTTCAAAACTCAAAAGTGTGAAATTGAAGCGATAACCCTGGAGTGATGCCATCCGTATGATGCGGTGGATTGTAACATTGGGTGTATCTAGGGCTGAGGGTAGTTAATTAGAATAACTATTCACCCTTACTTTGCTTCGCAATAAAAAAGTAGAATTACTATGCTCCACTTAAAATTTTAAGGGGGGGAAAGGGGGGGCTTTGCTTCTCTTAACTTCCTGAGTTTCTTAAAATCTAAAAGTGTTAGTTACTTATAAAAGTATTTTAATAATAGGTTTATTTATAGCTATTGTTATTTTCAATTTTAAACAATATTTATGCCGTTTATAAAAGGCGAATCTGGTAATCCAACCGGAAGGCCAAAAGGTAGTTTAAATCGAAATACAGCCCATTTGAGAGAGCTTATTTCCAGTTTCCTAAATAGTAACTTCGAAACAATTTCAGTTGATTTTGAAGCCTTACAGCCTAAGGATAGGATTAAATACTATTGTGAATTATTACAATTTGGTTTACCTAAATTACAAACAACTGTCATGGAGAGTAGATATGATAGTTTACCTGAAGACCAGATTGATGAAATAATTACTGGAATTATAAACAATAAAAGTAATAACTGACCCCCTACCACTTTTTTTAGCGTAAATCTTTTAAATACGAGTTTTAGGCTTGCTTAAGTTTGGTACTTAATTTTAAAGTTTTCGATTAGATGAATAGAAAAGATAAAATAAATCTCATAAATCAATTAGAGATAGGGGAGCTTTCCATTGAAATCTTCCAAAGACCTAAGCTTTGTATTAGAAATGTGCAAATTTCAGATTATAGAAGATCAAGACAAATATCACATGATGAGGATATTTTTGATTTAAGTACCA
>CAXNDZ010000074.1:0-9211 GCA_964201225.1 Chitinophagales bacterium
GGTCACAGGCGCAAAACAAATAAAACATTTGTTAAAGTAAAAATTCAATCCGAAATTGGGGTAACTAATTTCGGATTTTTTATGCCTATCATGATCGGACTTACGGGGGGAATAGGTGCTGGCAAAACAATGGTTGCCGATGTTTTTGCTGCCATGGGTATTCCTGTTTTTAATGCAGATCATGCAGCTAAGGAATTAATGCAAAATAGTCCCGTAATCAAGGAGCAATTAATAAAGCAATTTGGAGATAAGGTTTACGAGGAAGGGATATTAAATAAAACCTATTTAGCATCGGTTGTTTTTTCAGATGCGTATCAATTAGAATTATTAAATGCCATTGTGCATCCAGTGACCATTCAAGCATCTTGGGATTGGGCTAAGTTGCAAACAACAGCGTACGTTATTAAAGAGGCAGCATTATTGTTTGAGTCCAATGCAGTGGAAGGTTTGGATTATGTGATTGGAGTTACCGCGCCTTTAGCGATTCGCAAACAAAGGGTAATGGCGCGCGACCAATGTACGCTAGAAGAAGTAGAAAAAAGAATGCGTAATCAAATAAGTGATACCATTAAAATGCGTTTGTGTGATGCAGTTATCGTGAATGATAATGTCCAATTAATCATACCGCAGGTGATGAAAATACATGAAATGATATTGACGAAGTTAAGGAGCAGTATTTAATTGCACAATAAAAATTTATTCCTTTTCAATTTTATAACACCATCTTTTTAATCGACCTTCAAAATCGAATGGGGTAGTGGCTTTGGTAATATCTTTAATTAATTGACTCTTTATACTTTCGGTGTCAATAATGAATTGGGTATAGTTGGTGCTAAAAAATAATATGCCCCCTGGTTTCATTGCTTTTAGCATATCGTTAATCAAAATAACATGGTCTCTTTGTATATCTAATATATCCTTCATCCTTTTACTATTACTAAAAGTAGGTGGATCCATAATCACTAAGTCAAAATAGTTGGCAGGTAATGTTTTCAAATATTGCTTAACATCTGCATGCACAAAATGATAATTATTATTATTATTCTTTAATTGATTCAGTGCAAAATTATCTTCACTCCATTTTAAATAGGTTTTGGATAAATCAACCGAGGTAACTGATGCTGCGCCTGCATTTGCAGCATATACCGAAAATGAGCTTGTATAACTAAATAGGTTTAGGACATTTTTACCCTTACTTAATTCACTAAACATTTTTCTAGTAATACGGTGATCTAAGAAAAGTCCGGTGTCTAAATAATCAGTAAGGTTTACGATGAATTTCAAACCTTCTTCCTGTACTGTTATAATTTTAGAAGCGACGACTGCATCTTCTTTTTCATATTGCCCTTCCCTGTGTGACATTCTTTTACGAACACGTAGGTACATTTTTTCCAATGGGACTTGGGTCATTTCTGAAATGATATTTTTGCATCCAATTAGCCAGGCATCATGATCTTCGTCGCTCATACCATGGCGGCGATTGTATTCGGCAATATAAATGTAGTCCTCGTATAGTTCAATACAAATCGGAAATTCGGGTAAGTCATGGTCATACAAACGCCAACAAGTGATATTTTGTCGCTTGGCTTGTTTGGATCGATGCTTGTAATTCTTCAGCAATCGATTATTGAACATATCATATTTCTCTACACTCATATTTGGTATCCCTGTTTCACTTGACAAAAAAAAGAAGCGTTAGTTTGATAACGCTTCTAAAATTAATATATTTAAAATGAATCGTACTTATCAAGTACCAATGTTTGTTCTTATTTCAATTTTGCTAATGCATCTGCGATTCTAGCCCAAGCTTTTTCAATGTTTGGCATGCTATTCGCAAATGAAAAACGAACACAATTAGGTTCTCCAAAAGCATCACCCATTACAGATGATACATTGGCAGTGTTTAATAAATACATGCTAAAGTCAGGGGCATTGGCAATGGTTTGTGTACCATCTGACTTTCCATAGTAGTAGCTAACATCAGGGAAAACATAAAATGCTCCTTGTGGTGCAAAGCATTTGAAACCAGGAATATTATTCACTAGGGCCAAAGTTTTTTCGCGTCTTCTTGTAAATTCTTCGGTCATTTCGATAGAAGGTTTTAGATCACCTACTAATGCAGTTACTGCTGCTTTTTGAGTGATTGAACAGGTGCCAGAAGTAAATTGACCTTGTAGTTTTTCCATTCCTTTAGCGATAGTAACATTAGATGCGGTATAGCCTAAGCGCCAACCAGTCATGGCAAAGCCTTTACTTAAGCCGTTAATCACCACTACTTGATCTTTTATAAAATCAAATTGTGCAATACTTTCATTCTTGCCTTCAAAATTGATGTATTCATAAATTTCGTCAGATAAAATAGTAATGGCTGGGTATTTCTTGAACAAATTCGCCAAAGCCTCTAATTCATCTTTGCTATAAACAGCACCCGATGGATTACAAGGAGAGGAAAACATAAATACTTTAGTGTTGGGTGTTATAGCCGCTTCAATTTGTGCTGGACTCACTTTAAAACCATCTTCCAAAGTGCTTCTAATTTCAACCACCTTACCACGGGCAATTTTAACGAGTTCAGAATAGGTCACCCAATAAGGAGTTGGAATGATTACCTCATCGCCATCATCCACCAACGCTAAAATAGCATTCGCCAAACTTTGTTTCGCTCCAGTGGATGTCACAATATTTTCAGGCTTATAATCTAAGTTGTTGTCTCTTTTTAATTTACTACATACGGCTTCTCTTAAATCAGCAAAACCTGCTACAGGGGTATAGTGACTCCAGTTATCATTGATTGCTTTAATCGCTGCATCCTTGATATGCTGTGGTGTGTCAAAATCAGGCTCACCTAAGCTTAAGTCAATGACATCAACACCTTGCGCTCTTAATTCACGGCCTAATTTGGCCATTTTTAAAGTTTCAGGCTCGCTAAATCTGTTTAATAAGGAAGATAATTGCATAATTAATTATTTGATTTAACAAATTTCGCAAATAATTCGCAAACGATTGTCAGTTTTGGACTTGTAATTCAATTAAATTATTCAGTAGGTGTTAATATCTATTTTGTTGAACCCAATAGATTGTCAAAATTTGGGCTAAAGACTCTTTTTCGGCCAAGCTCATAGTTGTAGATGGTATTGCCTAGGTTTTTCATGAATGGTAGACCGATGGTTCTGTAATCATAGGTATTGTCATTCAAAATGCCGTCAGCATTTACATAAATAACTGCACTTAGCATGAATTCCACTTTAGCTTCCGTATCAATGATATAGGTGTTGTCCAATAAAAATCCATAAGCGTCACCTGCTTTACTAAATATTTTTATATTCGATGGAATAGGGCCTTTCTCTGAACCCAACATGATAAATTTAGCATAAGCCGGATAATATTCCGAACTATCATAGGTTGGGTAACTTGATTCCGTTGGGGTGGTATGCATCCATTGTAATAAAAATTTACGATCCTCATTGCTTAAATTAAATCGTTGCTTTGAAGCTGTTTGATCTGGGAAAATGACCGATTGCATGATGTGGTGTAAATCACTTAAGCTTATTCTATTTTTTTCTGAAAAATTAAGGGGGGCATTAATTAAAGAATCTTGACTGTTCAAATAGCCATTCCCAATCAAAACATTATAATAGGGTAGTTTGCCTATATTATTTTGCGCTGGTTGGGTATAAATTAATTTATGGTTAGCATCGTAAAATTGCACCGATTGTGTTTGTCTGTTTTCCAATGGGGTGCGACCAAGTTCAAGTCGATTTCTAATATAAACTTCAGGATACCCTCTGTTAGATAATTGGGAATGAATATATTCCTGTCCTAAAAATTCATATAAACGATTTGCTGCATTGTTATCACTGACCACTAATACTTCTTTAATTGCTTGTTCGATGGTTTGTCGGCCATCAATCGCATAAGGATTATTATAGATGGTTTCCTGTCTGGCAGTTACGCTATCATAAATAGCAGTACTTGCCTTATTCAGTCCCGTAATTTTTAAATTGTTTAATTTTTCAAGGGCTAAAACAGATAATGGAAATTTAACAGTGCTTGCAGGATAAAAATATTCATTTGCATTTAAGCGATAGCTGTATTCTTTAAAATGAGCCGTATTGTTTTTATCCCTATTAATTTGTGTGTATAAAATTTGAATCCGATACTGTCCAGGATCATCCAATAAAGAGGCGAAGTGATTTGGGCTTTGTTTCATTAATGCAACCAACAAAGAATCATTGGCCCCCATATTATTTTGCGCTTGCATATTTGCGCAATTAAAAAAGAAAAATAGCAAGCCCAGATAAAATATTTTTTTAAACATCTTACATTTCGTTTTCAGCGAATTCGTAATTAGAATAATCTTGAATCACATTGTATAAAGTGCCTCTTTCAATAGGTTGGCGTTTGGCTTGTTTGATTAACCCTACTAATTGTTCTGTGGTCATTGCAGGTGTTTGTTCCTCACTACCGGCCATTGAATATATTTTAGTGGTATCGTCAATGGTGCCATCTATATCATTCACCCCATAGCTTAAAGTAAGCTGTGCAGTTTCACGACCCAACATAGGCCAGTAGGCTTTAACATGCGGGAAGTTATCCAAGTACAATCGGGATATTGCATACATTTTTAAATCATTGGCTAAGGTTGATTCAGGGACATCATGCATATCGTTGTCCTTGTTTCTAAATTTCAATGGAATAAAAGTATTGAAACCTTTGGTCTCATCCTGCAGTTGACGTAGGCGTTCCATATGATCAATGCGGTGTTCGTATTTTTCGATATGTCCATATAATAAAGTTGCATTACTATGCATCCCTAAATTATGTGCTGTTTTATGAATATGTAACCACTCATCGGCCGTTGCTTTATCGGCACAAATAACCGTTCTGATATCAGGATGAAAAATTTCAGCGCCGCCGCCAGGTAATGAATCTAATCCTGCTTCATGTGCTAGTTTCATACCTTCTTCTGTAGTTACTTTAGCTTTGCGGAACATATATTCCAATTCAACCGGTGTGAATGCTTTAATATGTAGACCGGGACGATGTGCTTTAATGGTGCGCATTAATTCCAAGAAAAATTCCAAGGTTAATTTAGGATGGACGCCGCCAACGATATGAACTTCAGTAACAGGTTTGCCATCATATGATTTTACAATGTCCATCATTTGATCAATGGTTAATTCCCAGCCTTCTTCCTTATGTGCATATAATTTTGAATAAGAACAAAACTTGCAGGAGAACACACATACATTGGTGGGTTCAATATGAAAATTTTTATTGAAGTAAGTTTTGTTCCCATGTAAAGATTCTCTTTTCCAATTGGCTAAAGCACCAACATAGGGGAGCGATGCTTTCTCAAATAAATAAACGCCCTCGTTAAATGAAAGACGTTCATTATGAATTACTTTATTCCCAATATTTTGTAATTGATTATCCTTTTCTGAATTTATGATTACCTGTATATTCCCCGTTTGCATTACCCACTATTTTAGGATACAAAGTTAAGAATTATAGTTACAATATTGTTCAATTTTATAACTAATACCAATCATAATTTATATTAATAAACCTGCCATACTAGCGGACAAGTAAGAGGCTAATGTACCACATAAAAGTGCTTTTAAACCTAATTCAGCTAAGTCCTTTCGTCTGTTAGGCGCTAATTCACCAATACCACCAATCAGCATTCCCACACTACTAAAATTAGCAAAACCACATATAGCGATACTTACAATTAATAAACCTTTTTCAGTAACAATAGGAACTACTTTACTGGTTAAACTTTTAAAGGCAACAAATTCGTTAATGGTTAATTTCTGTCCCAACAAAGTAGCTGCATTTTGAATATCGACGGAAGGAATACCCATGGCCCATGCCATTGGATAAAATAATTTACCAAATACAAAATTTAAGCTCAGGTTTAAGTTTGGATTAAACAAATGACCTACTGTTAACATGATCCAATCAATCATCGCGATTAAAGCGATAAATCCAATCAACATTGCAATTACATTCATTGCTAATTTAAATCCATCTCCAGCACCATGCGTGATGGCATCGATGGTATTACTATACTGACTTTTTACTTCCAATTTTACACTACCCATGGTTTGAGAAACCTCAGTTTCAGGAAATACAATTTTAGCAATCACTAATGCACCTGGTGCTGCCATTAAACTTGCCGTAATTAATTTAGGTGCCAAATCCAAACCCGCTTGTGCACCCATATTTGCATACACAATTAAAATACCACCAGCAATACAAGCCAAACTTCCACTCATGCTGGCTAATATTTCACTTTTGGTCATGGTGGCTAAATAGGGACGAATCATAATTTGCGCTTCTACCTGTCCAACAAAAGCACTTGCCACATTACTTAATGCTTCAGCACCACTCACCCGCATAATAAAATTCATTGACTTTGCTACAACAGCAACAATGCGTTGCATGATACCAAAATGATAAAACAGGGCAACTAAAACACAAACTAATATAATAGTAGCAGTAACGTTAAAGGCAAATACAAAACCGCCGTTGGCAAAATCAGCAACGCCCGTTGGAGTAGTTGCTGCAACACCACTATAAACGAAAGCGGCACCTGCGCGTGCAAACTGTTCAATTTTACCCATGCCTCTTCCAATGATTTGGAAAAAGTGGGTGATTGCTGGAATCTTTAAAATTAAAACCCCAATCGTAAATTGTAACAATAAACCACTCATAACCAAGCGGTAATTGATTTTACTTTTGTTATTTGAAAATAGATAAGCAATAAGGATGATCACAATGATACCTATAATGCCTTGAAATCGTTCCATGGTTTGGTTTTAGATACCTAAGATAAACAAAAATCCCATCCCGAGTGCTCAGGATGGGATTTAAAATGAATACCATTGGTAAACAATAATTAATTATAAGGTATAAAGAATTTTATTTATCAAGTATGTTATAAATGCGCTTGAATTTTCTTGTCTAAAACAGCTTTTGGTACTGCACCAATTTGCTTGTCAACCACTTCGCCGCCTTTTACAAATAAGATAGCAGGGATGGAAGTAATACCAAAGTTCATACTTAAGTTAGGATTAACATCCACATTCACTTTTCCGATATTTACTTTTCCTTCATACTGCACCGCTAATTCTTCAATAACTGGCCCAATGGCACGACAAGGTCCACACCATTCTGCCCAAAAATCAATGACTGTAAGTTTATCACTTTCCATGACGTCTTTCTGAAAATTTGCATCTGTAAATTCTAATGCCATAATTATATATTTTAATTGGGTTGTTTATTATACTCCTTCAAAAATAGTTCCAATATTTAATAACTGCCCATTTGACTTTTCCACTTTATAAAAAAATATTGGGGACAAATTTTACCGACAGGGCGTCATGTAATTACCCATTAAGGCAGTTGCTTAAACCAGGTTCACCAGAACGGATAAGTCCGGATGCTTGTCCAGAAAGGAAACCATATCATCATTCATCAAAAATCCCTTTTCATAGGTACGAACACTGGCAACCAGTTGTTCCTTGGGTTCAACGAAGTTGAATTTTAAGGAGGCTCGGCCAGGGTTTTGTTTTAAATTCTTTTCTACAAATTCCAATATTTCCATATCAAGCTTGGAAGGGTGCATGCTAATTTCAATGGACCTTGTCTGGTTTTGCTTCACGGTTTCCAATAAGGACATGTTGGTGATTTTAAACTCAAAGGCGTTCGGCTGATTATATCTATTTCTAAAGCTCCCAGTTAAAAATATCTTTTGACCCACTTCCAGGTAGTTTTGAAACTTTATATAATCCTCACTCCATAATATAAAGTCTGTTTTGCCAGTAAAATCTTCAATAACAAAGGAGCCAAAGTTTTTCCCTGTTTTGGTCATCCGATGTTGAACCTCAGTCACCAAACCCGCAAGTTTAAAAATTCGTCCTAACTGATTTAAATTCACGGATAAAGTATCTCGTACTTCATTAAAATCATTAATCGGTGTAAATTGATAATGTCGCATTTCAAAACTGAAATGATCTAAGGGGTGACCACTCATAAACATCCCTGTAATATCCTTTTCGTGATCCAGCTTTTCAGTTAAAGTCCATTCCTCACATACGGTTATTTTAGGAACGGGCACTTGCATGGCCGAAGGTAAATCACCAAATAAGGTATTCGTCGTACCCGCATTTACATTTTGTAGGGCTTGCGCATAGTTAATTAATTTTTCAAGTCCGTTGGTTCTATCACCATCCGCTACATGAAAAAATTGTGCACGGTGGTATTCAGGGAAACAGTCAAAGGTTCCAGAATAGGCTAAACTTTCTAATGATTTTTTATTGACAGATCGAGATAATACGCGTTTGATAAAATCAACCATATCTTTAAAATGACCTGATTTATTTCGTTCGGTAATGATGGTTTCAATGGCGGCTTCACCCACACCCTTTAATCCACCTAGGCCAAATCTAATTTCACCATTTTTATTTACTGAAAAACCATTGAGCGATTCATTAATATCTGGACCCAATACTTTTATCGTCATTCTTTTACATTCTTCCATGAAGAAGGTAATTTTATCAATACTGCCTGCATGGTTTAAAACAGCAGACATATATTCGCCAGGGTAGTGTGCTTTTAAATAAGCGGTTTGATAGGCCAAATAGGCATAGCAAGTGGAGTGTGATTTATTAAAAGCGTATTGGGCAAAAGCTTCCCAATCTGTCCATACTTTTTCTAATACATTTTCAGGATGTCCATTTTTTACCGCACCCGCCACAAACTGTGCTTTCATTTTATTCAATACCGATTTTTGCTTTTTACCCATGGCTTTTCTCAATACATCGGCATCACCTTTGGTAAAGCTGGCAATTTTTTGACTGAGTAACATTACTTGTTCCTGATAAACAGTAATACCATAAGTATCCGATAAAATTTCTTCCATCACAGGCAAATCATACTTAATTAATTCACGCCCGTGTTTACGTTCAATGAAATTGGGAATATACGCCATCGGACCTGGTCGGTACAAAGCGTTCATTGCAATTAAATCAGCAAATTTATCAGGCTTTAAATCACGTAAATGTTTTTGCATACCCACACTTTCAAATTGGAAAGTGGCATTGGTTTCGCCGCGTTGGTATAAATTAAATGTTTTTGCATCATCCAAAGGAATCAAATCCAAATCAATGATAACCCCGTGATTTTGTTTAATTAATTCCAATGC
>CAXNDZ010000075.1:0-9065 GCA_964201225.1 Chitinophagales bacterium
ACGCATATCCGTCCAGGTTTCAAAAGTACCATAGCCAAACATGGCAATATATTTTTGCAACATAATCATGGACAATGTTAAATTAGCTGCGTTTGCTGGAACTACTAATGGATTCGCTAAAAAATTAGCTTTAATAGTAGCAGTTAATACACTAGCTGCAGGCACATTGGTATTATAATAATTCATTAATAAATCAAAGTGTTTTGCAATACCATCCTTATAAGCAACCAACGCTGTTGCTTTGTCTCCTTTCAAGAAGGCAGCTTCTGCACGCATGAATGAAATTTCAGTTGCAGTCATTACAGGGAAAGGGGCATCGTTGCGGAAAATAAAACGACAGTTCAAGTCATTTGCCGGAGCCGTATTATTTGCTGTAATTTGTGGCACACCCCAAAAGTTCTCAGGACGATCATTCGCAGCTAAAACAGCTTGACCTCTATTTGGTTCAACGCCTTTAAATGTATTGTTTGCATTTAAACGTAAAATATAAATTGCTCTAGGATCAACAACACCAGGGAAAGCACTATTTACACCACTCATTAAGTTAGCGATATAAGCACCTTGTCTGATTGCTGTCGGAGAAACTGTTGAGGCACCGCCTAAGTTTGCTCTAAATGGACCAAACATATTATTGGTCGCACTGACTAATGAAGCAGTGAATTTAACCAAGCCATCATCGGTACTTTCTTTCATCGCCAAGTTCGTGTAAAATAAAACCGAGTCCGCTTTGTAATCTGCTTTATTCGTCAAATGATTAAAAGATCTAGCTAATACGCCATATACAAATTTTTTCCATTTGCTTACATCTCCCTTGTAAAAGAAGGCATCTCCTTTCGCTAAACTTGTTTGACTTGCGTTATCGCCAGTTTTATTTAAATAAGATAAAGCCTCGTGACTTAATTTTCTTACTTCAGTATAAACATCTTCTTGTTTGTCGTATTGAAAAGTAATTTGATCAGTATTAAATGCTTCTTTCAATACAACCTCGCCATGATAGGTGGTTAAATTTAACCAGCTCCATGCAAAAATAGCTTTACCTACACCTGCATAATCCCATTGCTTGTTTTCAATAGCCCAAGCAATCATTCTGACATTGTTTTGTCCAATATCATAATAATGTGAGCGCCAAAAAGATTGTGCAACATCCGTATTGGTATATCCCATACGATCAAAATTGCTTAAAGTGTTAGCGTAAGCAAAATTTTGAACATAAGCACCAATGTATCTTATATCATTCATTGGACCATGTGCGCCATAGTTACCTGCCATTGAAGCTACTATTTGAGGAAGTAATCCTTCGGGCGCAACCTTAACATCATAGTTAGGGTTTGCGTATGCTTCGTCAATTTTTTTAGAACAAGAAACGCCCATGATAATCAAGGCACTTATTACTAATAGATATTTTATATTATATTTCATATTTTTTAATATTAAAGATTAAAAAGTGGTTCTAATTCCCATGTTAAAACTTACCGGAGCGCCCATATTTGCATAATCAAATCCAAAGGCACTCACTCCGCGACTTCCCGCTGAAGTTGCACCTACTGCAGGATCTGCTCCTTTATAGTTCGTGATAAGAATTAAATCATTAATGGTTAAAAACACGGAGAAAGTTTTAGTGTACTTAGCAATACCTTCTGACATGAATTTTTTAATATTATAATTAAAAGATAAATCTCTTAATCGAAAAGCATTCACGTCTTTTTGAATAAACTCTTCTTCAGGCATTGAAGTGTAATATGCTTGTTGATAGTAAGGAACAATTGCAATACTGTTTGTAGTAGGGAATGCAGAATTCTCTAAACCATCTCTTAAAATACCTGTCACCACTCTTGGCGTTAATCTGTCTGAAGTTCTTTCGCTTTTCCCAATTCTTGTTAAATACATTTCAGTTGCATTAAACACATCTCCACCAACTTTTAAATCCCATAAAAATGAAATTCTTAAATCTTTATAAGTAATATTATTTACCCAACCCAAACTGAAATCTGGATTACGATCTCCTCTAACTCTAAAGTTAGCATCAATTAAAGGGAGCCCCGTTGCAGGATCAATTAATACTTGACCAGCTGTATTTCTTTGATAACCATGTGAAGTAATGGTTGTTGTTGGTCCACCTCTTGTTAAACCACCGCGCGCATTACCATAAACCCAGGTATCAGAAATATAAAATTCAGGAACATTCAAAGGTAATTCTGTTACTTTATTACGCATTCTATTAAAGTTAAAGCGTGTGTTCCAAGTGAAATCTTTTTTGTTTATTACTTGATAATCCAATACCATTTCAATACCGGTATTTTCATTCGCACCCACGTTTAACGTATTTAATACATAACCAGTGGCATAACTTGCTCTAAAGTTTTCAGCAATCAAATCAGTATTCACGGTTTTATAATAAGTGATTTCAGCACTTAAGCGATTCCCTTTGAATTTAAATTCAGTACCAACCTCAAATGTTTTTTGACGCTCTGGTGTTAAATAGGGATTCGCATTGGTAAAGTCATAATAATAACCGGCGCCATTTCCTGTATTAAAGTTCAAAATTGCTTGGTTGGCATAAGGTGAACTTGAACGCGCAGTGCTCGCCAATGATCCTCTTAATTTCCAATAATTCAATTTGTCTTTAACTGCAGGGAAGATGTCTGACATAATGATACTCATACTACCTGCTGGGTAATCATAAGCACGATTTGCAACAGGGAAAATAGAAGATTCCTCAAAACGATGAGAATAAGTAAGAAATATTTTATTATCATAGTTTACGGAAGCTTCACCAAAATAAGCAGCTTGGCGACTAATGTTATAGTTAGGTAAACCAAAACGATTTGCATTACTATTTCTTATTCTCGTTAATGGGTTGGTATTGGTACTATCTGTGCCATTTGCATCTTTGATATCATTACCAAAAATAGCCCTGGTTTGTGTTTCATAATCCTGCCACATATTACCAATCATTAAGCGGGTATTAATTTTACCAAAGCTTTTTTTAGCGGTTGCTGTAACAGTATGGTTATAGCCATAGTATCTACGATAATAGTTTTCTTGTGCTCCTTTTTGAGCCCTGCTTAAAAAGTAAGAAGAGGAATCCCATTTCGTATAACCATCTTGCGCATAAGTGTCATATCCCATTCTACCAGAAATAGATAACCACTTAGTAGGATTATAGTTAATAGCTAATGTTGCAATGCTACGCGTTAATTCATCTCTACTTCTGTTTTTGTTTACATTGAAATAAGGATTATCTAACTCGCCATTCGGGTTACTTGCAAACAAAGGCTTTTTCAAACCATCGGCAGTAATATAGTTTTTTGCATTATCATCTTCCGGCCATGCCATTAAACTCATTAAGTAACCACTTACCCCTCTTAAAGGTTTGTCATTACCACTTTTAATAATGCTAAAGCTTGGAGAGATTTCTAATGTTTTACCAATTTTATGATTGGTTACCACTCTTAAATTATATTTTTTATAATTGTTATTTGGCACTGGTGAGTTTTCATCCAAAAATGATCCAGATAAACGCACTGAGTTTTTCGCAGTTCCTTGCTCTACTGAAATATTATGTGTGATGGAACTACTAGGTTGGAAAAAAGCCCTAAGGTTACCATACTTAGGAACATCAGGGGTATATTTCATTCCAAAGTAAGTAAACACATCAGATTGTATACCATTCTGACCTGCATCATAATCAGTCATCACTTTTGGATATCTTGTATAGATAGAAGTTCTAAAACTATTATCATAACTGATTTTCATTTTACCATCAACACTTGTTCCTTTTTTAGTGGTAATCACAATCGCACCCGAACTTGCTTGGCTACCATATAAAGCGGTTGCTTCTGGTCCTTTTAACACTGTTACTGATTCAACATCATTTGGATTAATATCTGCAATACGGTTTGTATAATCGTTTGATCTATTTTCTGTACTCACATTCGCAGCAGATGGCTTAACCGCATAACCGGTATTTCTATTATTTTCTTGTACAGATTGGTTATCAATAATGATACCATCCACAACAAATAATGGCGAGTTGTCTAATGCTAAAGAGTTAAACCCTCTTAATACAATTTGAGAACTAGCGCCTGCTAAACCTGAAGTTGGATTAATGGTTAAACCCGCAATACGTCCTTGTAAACTATTGACTATATTATTACGTTGTGTTTCTGCTAATTCCTGACCTTTAACACTTTGAGCCGAATATCCTAACTCTTTTTTATTACGACGAATATCCATTGCCGTAACAACTACATCTTCTAAAGTGTTATCCACTGCCGATAATTTTACATTAATCGTAGTTGAATTTCCAACTCGGATGTCTTTAGTGTCATAACCAACCAAGCTAAAGCTTAATGATTGATTTGAAGCAACGCTGATTGAAAAGCTACCATTGTTATCAGTGGTTGTTGCCGTTCTTGTTCCTTTAATAACAACCGACACATTTGACAATGGCGTGTTATCTGAATTGATAACCTTACCAGAAACTGATTTTTGTTGTGCATTTGCAACTGAAACTCCTAAAAAGAGCAACAGAAGTAAAGTGCATAATCCTTTGTTTTGCATAAATTCTAAACTTTTGTTAAAAAAATATAGCAATTGGCTATAATTTCAGTCTAAAATTATGTCTATTTTCTTAAATATTATTGAGTGTAAGGTAGTCTAGTAGGCCAAATTCTCAGATTTTGAGCGGTGGATTCGTGTATTTAATACATACTTATCCCACTAGGTCTAAAATCATACACAAAAAACACCTGTAAATCAATGATTTACAGGTGTTTAATTTTTCAGATGGGTAATAAGTAGGTCTAGGGCTATTTATACAATTGATTGAATAATAATTTGAAATTTCCATGGGTTTGTGCCCTAAAAGTGATTTCTGGACCAAAAACGGTCAATTTGCCCTTACCAATATTGGTTTCAAATGCGGCTACCCCATCCTGTAAATAAGCTTGGCCAAAGGCCCAACCACTTCTCAATGTATTCGCAGAAGCATACCAGGCCAACGGCGTTATTTGCTTTTGCGCAATCGCATCGGGTAATAATTTAAAAACAGGGCTTGCATTAAAATACACATCAGCCGTTCCATTCATTCCCCAATTGGACTCATTATTATTGTCGAGTGTAACTTGCAATACACTACCAGGGATATAAAACTTTTCACCGGGTAATGCTTTTTCTTTTCCGGCTACCATTTCAACCAACGCATTTCGAACTGGTGCATTTACATGATACGCTAAATTCGCACTTGATCCGATGGTCACAATTTTTCCACCATTTTGTAAAAATTTATTTAATGCCGGAATAGATTTATTTACGGAGATGCTTCCAAGTGTATGTTGAAATTCTTTGGGAACATCTTCTAGCTTCGGCGCTCTTTCTTCAAAAGAAAATGAAGATTCAGTTTTTAATGCAGGTATCGCGCCTTCTACAAAAACTAAAACATCATAGTTGGCATTTAAATTTACGGAATCAATTTCCTTTGCATAAATAAGTTTGAATGGAAAATGATATTGTTCAAAAATCCATCTTAACCAACCCGATGACATAGAACCGCCATACTTATCCCATAAGCCAATACGAATGGGTTGGATTTTTTTTAACGTATCTGTTGGTGCAGTTGTAACACTTGTAAAAACAACTCCATACTCAGCACTTAATTTTTTAATAGCACTATTTATTTTGTCAGCATATTTAACGAAATAATAGTCCTTACTTTTATAAACAATTTCACCTGCATTTAATAATTCGTTTACGGCAATATAAGAGGCATTGTCCTTGGTCGAAAATGTATACCCATAACTATCATATTGGCTATTTATTATTTTACCAATTGGTTTTTGAATATCGCCATAAGCCAATGCATCAAAGGGTCCTGTGAAATCTTCTAGGATTCTATCAAAATCAATACCCATGGTAAACGCAGGCGTCCAACCGGCTGCATCATACGGACGAACGGGTGGTCCACCCGGATATAAAAAATCATTAGGATGATCCTGTGGTTCAAACATATCTATCACATGTGGACGAAATGCTTGATTTGTTTTTACAATATAGGAGCCTGCTAAATATTTTTTTGTGCCCACCATAAAATCTGCACTAGCGCGATGCACTTTAATACCACTTTTAATTAAAATGTTTACAAATTGGATCGCGGTAGTAGATTGATTTATTGGAATGATATACCCGCGTGGATCACGCGTTACTGGGTTTTTATATACCTTATTAAATACAGATAACTGAAATGAATCAATTTTACCTGTTGGTTTTTCTGTTTTTAGTAATTCACTAAGCGCATCTGCTTTTTTTGGATATAGTGTCCAATTATCTTTACTACCTGCTTCAATACTATGACGCCCCATGGTATAAATGTTATAAAGCAATTCATCTTTATAACGTGCAGCATAATTTAATACTGCATAGTTTAATGAAATAGAATAATCGATTGAATTTTTAAAATACCATTTTTGTGGAAGGATCGGATTAGGTAATCCACTATTCGGAATTAATCTTTGCGGAACCAAGGGAATATTAGAGGGTGTTGGACTTCCAATAATTTCAGTAAGCAAGCCAATGATATTATGATAGTAAGCAGTAGTTCGTAATCCGCCATTCCACCAGGTTGAATATACTGAACCGCCTTTCATGGTATAACCAGGTTTGCTTTCGGTGTTCAAGCGGTTGCTCATTGCAGCACCCAATGCGTCAATGCCTGTCATTAATAAAGGATCGTACACGTGATTAAAAGGATCACGGTACGGAGGGCCAGCAACCACTGTGCCCGGAGGACCCGTTTGATGATGATTGTATAAAATTTGTGGCATCCATTCAACATATTGTTGCAGACTCATATTTCTAGACTCGCTCATGTTCGTCATAAAAAAATCACGATTATTATCATGCCCAATATATTTTTGATAGAGTCTCGGTAATCCTGAGGTGGTTCTTTTTAAGGTATCACTATTGCGCATGTACCAATTGGAAACAAGTTCTTGTCCATCAGGATTTGCATGCACAAATAAAATAATGGTAGATTTTAAAATGCGATTTGTTTCTTCATCTGTTCTTGTAATAATTTGGTAAAGGGTTTCTATCCACTGATGAATACCCACTACCTCCGTCGCGTGTAATCCGCCATCAATCCACACTACAGCCTTTCCTTCATTAGATAATTTTTTAGCTTCTGCCGGTGTTAAATTTTCTGCACGCGCTAATTTTTGTGCAATGGATTTGTATTTTTCAATATTTGCTAAGTTAGCAGGATCAGATACAACAACCATATATTGATTACGGCCCTCTTCCGTTTTTCCAATGACTTGTAGTTTAACTTTTTTTGAAGTAGCGGCAATTTTATTTAAATACCCTTCTGTTTGTGTAAAGGTGGCCAAATGATAATTGTCGCCAATACTAAATCCAAAATGTGATTTTGGTGTTGGTACATTTTGTGCTTGCACAAAAAATTGTGTACTTATAAAAAAGCTGATTAAAATAATACTCTTACGCATGTAATTAAATTTATAATGATAATATAATGACTTTGGCGATAAAGCACTACAAAGTATTAGGGCAATTTAAAATTTTTACTTATCAAATACTAATAATTCATAATTTTTTATATAAATAATGCTGTCTTTTTTGTAAATTACTTTCGTTGTTCCGTTTTACATATGAGCAGCATTTTAAAAAGTATTTTCTTACTCATCATCTGTATAAAAAACAAATATGAAAAATATATTCCTCGCATGTCTATTGTTCTTCACCTTAGGTGCTTCAGCACAACGAAAAAAAGTAGTGTCCCCAGTTGTATCAGCAACTTCGGTTAGCCCTAAACCAGATTCCATATTTAAAAATTTACAATGGAGAAATATAGGCCCCTTCAGAGGCGGAAGGGCAAATACTATTACTGGCGTTATACAACAAGAAAAAAAGTTTTACGCAGGATATACTGGTGGCGGTGTTTGGTCAACGATTGATGGTGGGATCAGTTGGAAAAATATTTCAGACGGATATTTTAAAGTAGGTTCCATTGGTGATATCGCCGTATCAGAATCAGATGCGAATGTATTATATGTTGGTACTGGTGAACATGCGGTGCGTGGTGTAATGACGAGCTATGGAGATGGCGTATACAAAAGCGTGGATGGTGGTACAACTTGGAAAAATATAGGATTAGAACAATCTAGACATATTTCAGAGATATGTATCCATCCTACGAATCCTGATATCGTTTATGTTGGCGCCCAAGGTACGGTGCATGGTCCTAATAATGAACGAGGTGTTTTTAAAAGTACAGATGGGGGGGCGCATTGGAAAAAGGTTTTATATATTAATGACAGCACAGGCATAGCCTCATTATCTATGGACATGAATAATCCACGAATATTATATGCTGCTGCTTGGGAACACCGTCGATATCCTTGGACAGTATCTAGTGGGGGTAAAGGTTCTTCACTTTGGAAATCAGTGGACGAAGGTGAAACTTGGACTAAGTTAACGGAAGGGCTACCCACCAACTTAGGTAAAATGGGTATTAGCGTTTCGAGGGTAAATTCAAATCGTGTTTTTGCAATTGTAGAATCAGAAAAAAAGAAATCAGGATTATACCGATCAGATGATGGCGGAAAAAGCTGGGCTTTACTTTCAAACAATCAAGATATCTCATCGCGATCATGGTATTATATGAAAGTATATGCGGATACTAAAAATGAAAATATCGTTTATGTGCTGAACGCACCAATGATGAAATCAATAGATGGAGGAAAAACATTTTCAAATGTAAAAGTGGGTCACGGAGATACTCATGATTTATGGATTCATCCGAAGAACAATAATATGATTGGATTAGCCGATGATGGCGGAGGTGAAATTAGTTACGATCAAGCGAAAACCTGGTCATCCATTATGAATCAGCCCACCGCTCAATTTTACAGAGTAAATACGGATAATGTTTTCCCCTATAAAGTTTATGGCGGACAACAAGACAATTCATCTGTGATCATTGCAAGCAGAAATAATACTGGTGCGATTACCGAAAGAGATTGGAATAATGGTGCAGGTTGCGAATCCGC
>CAXNDZ010000076.1:0-8945 GCA_964201225.1 Chitinophagales bacterium
TGGAACTAATCCCGCTTCCTATTTTCGATGGGGTGATGAAAAGGCTTTGCAATTCAATTTTGATTTTGCATCCTTAGGATTACAAGGCAAGTATGATATTAGAGATGTTTGGCGCCAAAAGTCATTAGGGAAATATGAGGGCAACTACAAAACAACTATCAATCATCATGGGGTGGTGTATTTGCAGTTGAAAGGGGTTAAATAGACCTTTTTTTAAATTATTTTACAATCTTATTTATACACAATAGTGTAAAAGATAATTATAGGTTAACAAGGACATATGTATCTTTATTAAATATATTCATAATATAAATTGAATTAATAAATTACTCAATGAAAATTAATATTTTAAAAATATTTCAACCAGTATTATTCTTGTTGATTTCGATGAATCTCAATGCTCAAAGTTCAATTACTTTTAAAGTAACAAGTTTAAAACCAGGTGATTCTTGTACTGTGTATGTCCAAAAAAGTGCAGAAGTACAATATTATAAAATTATAAAATCAGGAAATGATAGTATCGCCACCTATAAGTTTGATAATTTAGCCAATGGAAAATGGGAAGTTAAGATAGATGCTACTGGATATTATTTCCCTACTTCAAAGGTGGTTGAATTGAATGCAAATGATAAACTTGTTGAAGTAAGGCTTTCGCCTGTTGTTTTAAATAGTACTACAAATTATGTTTATCAATGGAAGGATGATAGTAGTTATGTTGGTCATGCACAGCAAAGTTATATCAACACACCTTATTCGATCCAGGTTTTAAATTCAACAATAACAATTCCAGATGATTTTTCAAGTGTAACATTATATAACAAATATGGTATTGTACTTTCTAATGAGTTGAATAGATGGACTAATGAAGATGCCTATAGGTTATTTATGACAGTTTCTAGAAATAGTTTGTTTCAGACTTTTGGAGAGGGGAGTCCTGTTAAAGTAAATTCAGTTTGGAAGATCGTAGATACCGATATTACAGATGATATAAAAATTGAAACCGTAGATAATATCAAATTTGTTACCATTTCAAAAAAGGCGTTTGTGTATGCAAATCCCTCTGTTGGTGTATTGGATGGTATTAAAGGAAGATTTTTTTCTAAAAGATTAAATCATGCGATAGTGGCCTACAGTACCAATTTTGGTAATGATAAAGATTTAATTAATAGACTAGCATTGGAAAGATATGGCTTCAAATTTTTAATACCGAATGCAGAGTTGAAGGCGTTGATGAGTGAAGATTTTTCAAATTTTCAAGAATTTTCTGCATTTGAAAAGATTACAATTTTAGATATGATTGAGGAGCTCCCTGAAG
The DNA here is from genome assembly GCA_964201225.1 of Chitinophagales bacterium. Taxonomy (GTDB): domain Bacteria; phylum Bacteroidota; class Bacteroidia; order Chitinophagales; family Chitinophagaceae; genus Sediminibacterium. The sequence goes on from CAXNDZ010000076.1 coordinate 1,316, forward strand.
GCATGCACTCGCAAACGAATTTAAAATATTTTGTTAGAAGAATTGCTGGACAGGTTAATCCTAAATATCCTCAGGCTGCTGCTGTTGCTTGGACTGGACTTAAGACCATTGAATTCATGAATGCTGCATTTCAAGGCAATGATTATTTTAATATACAAAGATTGGTTTTACATGAAAAATCGCATTTTTTATGGGCTGGATTGTTTGATAAAAAACTAAAAGATGATTGGGCAGACATAGGAAGTTGGTACCTTGATCCTACTGTAAGCTCTGGATGGTCAACAACCAAGACCACTGAATTTGTTAGCGCTTATTCGCACGCCAATAATCCTGATGAGGATATGGCAGAATCAATTTCTTTTTATGTGATGAATCCGGATTTACTCATGTCTAGATCAATAAGAAAATTTGAGTTTATTAGGGATAGAATTATGAATGGTACAAGATATGTTGCCATGATTAGGCAGGATTTGACATTCATGGTTTATAATTTATTCCCTGATTATAACTATCCAGGGAAAATCAAGAGGGTTGATGTTAAAGTAGAGGGAAAATCAAATGAGGATAAAAAAATAACATTAGAAATTGAATTAAATGTAGTTGATAGTGCGCGTGATGGTGCTTCTTCTGGCTATACCAGGTTTGCAAGTTCTATTGGTACAATATTTGATGTAGGCTTGTCTCCAGTTGATAAAAATGGGTATATTTTAAGAGGCCAAATAACTATAAGCAAGTTTTTCAAAAGTGGTTATTGGACTGTAAATCAAATAATGGTTTCGGATGCTGTTGGAAATAAGAGGTATGAAAACAATAATACATTTGGTTTAAAACTATTTTTAGATAATCCGCTTGAGGATTTAGTGCCGCCTGTTTATATTGATAACACATTGAAATTGGGAAAAGGCATTTCAAAATTTAGTGGAATGGGCCCTAGTGAAGATACGAGTGGCATTTCAACACAATATATTGAAGCTAAATTTGATTTAAGTGATAAGAACGCGATTACATACATTGGTACAAATTATGCAATCCCTAAATTAGATGAAAAAGGAGTTAAAAGTGAATTACAGCTTGGTGTTTTAGGAGTTGACTCAAGATATTATAAAGTTGATTCAGCAAATCGTGATATCAAACATATTACCTACAGATATCCTATTCCAGAATATTTTCCAAAAGGTTTTTATGAACTAACAATGATGTATTTAGTTGATGAAGGTGGAAACCCTAAAAGGGCTTTCTTCATGAATGACACGGCTTCGTTTAAAATTAGTGCCGGGGATCTTAAAACTTCAAAACATGTTAGAGATAGTATTTTTATTGACACTAAATATCCTGATTTTATACCACCTATTTTAGATGTTAATGCTATTACTATAAAAGCAACTCCTACAAATCCAAAAGCCCCTGATGGGGAAACTTTATTTGAAATGGAGTTTTTTGCAAAGGATTCTTCCTCATATATTGGAAATGAAGCAGGGGTAAAACATGGATCCTATATTTTAAGAGATCCACAAGGAAAACAGCATTGGAACAGCATGCAAAATGACTTTGATAAAATCAAAGGAAATTTTTATTATTTAGTCGCTGATCCTGATGGGAAACCAGGGTATTGGCGTAAATATAAAGTAAGCACATTACTTCCCAAGGGATCTTCACCAGGTTTATGGGGTGTGGAGTCAATGGATTTAATCGATAGGGCGAACAATACAAAACGCTATAGTTTTGTTGAGTTGGTTCGCTTTGATATTGAAGAAAAAGATTCTTCACAAAAAGTGAATCCAATTGTTGAAATTCTAGGTAAGAAAGTTAATGCTAAAAATGTCGATTCTGTTTCTTTATCGATTTCTTGTAAAACCTGCGCTCAAAAAAATTACCGAGCAAGGATATATAGCGATATGGGCGGAGAATCAGTTTTGTATGAAGGGGTTATGGATAAAGATTCAATTGTTGTTAAAAATATTAAGTTAAAAGGAGTTAATGATGGTACCATTTATGCTACAGTATTTGTATTAGATACTGCAAAAGTGCTTTTGGGAATTGGTAAGGCCCAGTATACCAAAGATGTTGTAGCGCCTAAATCTTCAATTTTAAAAACTAACTTATCCAATTTTGGAAAAAGTAATATTGACTCACTCATATTCGAAATGAAAGTATCGGAACTAAATTGTGAGTACACTTTGGTTTTAACCCAAAGCTCAATTGTTAAAAACAGCTCTATTAATACTCCAATTAATACTCCAATTACTGCTGTTAAAATAATGTCAATAAAAACAAGTGCTACTGCAGTAGGGGATTCAGTTGTATTTAATGGTAAATTAACTGATTCAGTTTTTAAACTTAAAAATATTAACATTTCAAATTTTGAAGATGGGCTCATTGAGTTGAAAATTATTATAAAAGATTCTTTGGGAAATGAAACTATTCCGGTTAAAACAAGCATATACAAGGATACTAGAGAGCCGGTAATCACCATTAAGAAATCTACTATTACTGATTTAAAAGCAACATATACCATTGAATCAAATGAATTTTTATCAAATTCATTAATAAAAGATAGTATAAAGATTAATGTTGGTAAAATTGATTCAATTGCTAAAGTTGGGAATAAACTTTATAATGTTTTTATTACACGCGTTTGTAATGACACTTTGATTTTAACAGTTAAGCCTAATTCTTTAATGGATACGGTGGGTAATAAAAATTTAACTACATCAATCACTGGTATCGAAAAACTAATTCCTGATAATCCATCTGTTTCAGGTTTAAATTATTGTCAGGGAGCCGGAGCCAATCAATTAACAGCTAATATTTTAACAGGACACAATTCTGTTTGGTATTCTAGCCCGAGTGGAACTGCTTCATCCACTACAGCCCATAAGCCTATTACTACAAATATTGGAAAAGTCGATTATTATGTTAGTCAAGTTAAAGCAACAACAGGTTGTGAAAGTTTCAAAACAAAATTAACAGTAACGGTCTTTGAAGTTCCTGCTGCACCTATTTTATCTAGAGATACAGCTAATTTTTTAGTTTCAAGTGCGACTTCTGGCAATACTTGGTATAAGGATAGTGCTATTTTAAAAGATAGCACACAAAAAATCAAACCTTTAACACCAGGGGCATATAATGTGAAAACTACGCAAAATGGATGTGTAAGTGCTATTAGTACAACCTATTATTTTTTAGTTACAGATATTCTAAAATTGAGTAGTACCGAATTTATTAAACTTGCACCTAATCCTTTCCAAGCTAAATTAAACTTTGATTTTTTTATTAAAGGGTATCAAAGGCTGAATTTAGATGTTTTTGAAATTTCAACTGGAAATAAAGTTGCATCTAGGGTTGGCTTGACACCTGGTGCTCCTATATATCTACCTGAATTAACTAGTGGTACATATATTGTGAGAATAACCAGTACAGATGGCAAGTTGAGTTATCAGTTTAAAATGGTTAAAATGTAGTATTTTAGGTTTATAAATCTTTTGAAAATGAAACAACTTCAAGTAGTATTAATTTGTTTGGGTATATTTTTTGCAACATTCACACAAGCGCAAAAAGTGCAATTCAAACAAGTTGATAAGGATAAAAAAGTAGAAGTATTTGTTGATAATAAATTTTTTACTGCGTTCATATATCCTGATAATATGGAAAAGCAATCGCTTTATCCAATTATAGCTTCTTCAGGAAAAATCATTACACGCGGGTATCCTTTACAGCCTCGTCCATTTGAACGCACGGATCATCCTCATCATGTGGGTATGTGGTTTAATTTTGGGGACGTGAATGGGCTTGATTTTTGGAATAATTCATTTGCTATTACAGCAGCGGAAAAACCTAAGTATGGCAAGATAGCTTTTGATAAAATTGTTTCTGTTAATTCCAAATTAGGCAAGTTGACAGTGAGTGCAAATTGGATGGATATTAATAAGAATGTGCTTTTAAATGAACAAACCTCTTATGTGTTTTCCGGAAAAGCAAATATTAGAATTATCGAAAGAATTACACAACTCACTGCAAAAACCCAAGTAACTTTTACTGAAAATAAAGAAGGCCTACTTGGTATGAGATTAGATCGTGCTTTTGAGGAACCTGCTACTAAACCAGAAGTATTTTTAGATGCTAAAGGAGTGGAAACATTAGTGCCGGTTTTAAACAATGAAGGGGTGAATGGGGTTTATCGCAATGCAGAAGGCTTTAAAGCGGGAGATGTTTGGGGCAAACGAAGTAAATGGGTAGCATTGCGAGCAGTGAAGGAGGGTGAAGTGATCACGATTGTGATACTAGATAATCCTAATAATTTAAACTACCCTGCATGGTCACATGCACGGGGGTATGGTTTATTTGCAAGTAACAATATTGGTGGGCGGGCATTTGATAAAAATGCATCTCCGGTAAAGAAAGTATTAGCAGCAGGGGAGCAAATTGAATTTAAACATAAAATAATCATTGCCGGCGATTTAACGGACGAAGAAATTAATCAATTCGCAGCTAATTTGAATTAGTACAATTACATTCTATTTCCTTACATCATAATAGGGCGCTGTGTTAAATTAGATTAACTTTGCGTTTATGCAAGTATTTACTACGCCTCGGAAAATTATTATCACCTGTCACAAATGGTTGGCTATTTCCTTAAATAAGGAGGTGGTTGCATTGGGTTTTACACCTGATCGTGTTTTTCAAACTGGTGTGGAGTTAACAGGTACAGTGCAGGATTGTATTCGTTTGAATTTAAATTTAAGATGTGCTAGTCAGGTGATGTATTCTTTAAAGTCATTTATATGTAATGATCCCAATGAATTACACCAACAATTGGTTTTTATTCCATGGGAAACAGTAATTGCACCCAATGGTTATTTTTCGGTGACGAGTAATGTATTTCATCCTTCTATATCTACCAATCTCTTTGCAAATTTAAGAGTGAAGGATGCCATTGTAGATCATATGCGTGAAGTGGCTAACCAACGACCAAGCACTGGTTCGGAACTTTCGGGTGTTGTGGTTTATTTGTTTTGGAAAAATGAAGAAGCTGAAATTTTCTTAGATACCTCAGGTGAAACATTAGCAAAACACGGATATCGTAAACTTCCTGGTACAGCGCCTATGTTAGAAGCGTTAGCGGCGGCAACGATACTTTCCACCAAGTGGGATAAAAATGCGCCATTTGTAAATCCAATGTGTGGATCAGGTACATTAGCTATTGAAGCAGCTTTAATTGCCACGAATCGTGTGCCTGGTTTATTAAGGAATAATTATGCATTTATGCATATTCTTGGTTATGAAAAAGCCATGTATGAAATTGAAAATGCAAAACTAAAAGAACAGATAATAAAACTACCTGGACTTAAAATAATTGCTTCTGATATAAGTAAACGCGCAATTGAAACTGCCAAAACCAATGCAGAAGTGGCAGGCGTTGCACACTTGATTTATTTTCAAGACTGCGATTTTGAAAATACGAATGTTCCTGAAGCAGAGGCCAGTGCTGTGGTTATGTTTAATCCTGAATATGGCGAAAGATTGGGCTATGAAGCAGAATTGGAAGCTACTTATGCAAGAATGGGTGATTTTTTGAAGAATAATTGCAAAGGTTACTTGGGTTATATTTTTACAGGAAATTTAGAATTGGCCAAAAAAATAAGATTAAAACCAAGTCGTCGTATTGAATTTTACAATGCAACGATTGACTGCAGGTTATTGGAATATGAAATGTATGCAGGAACAAGAAGAGTTGAAAAGGAAGTAGTATAATTTAGCATTGCGCATTGAATGGCTATTGATAAATCAAGTAAGGAATCATTTCTTTTTGCCAATGAGTTACTCTAATTAATTTTGTGATATGCTGCAGCCATATTTGTAGGGGCTGATCAAATAATTGTTGTGCATTAGGTATCCCCATTAATAAGGATAAGTGATTTTCACCATTAGGGTTTGCTTGGGTTGGGTAGGGTTGCCATTTAAAATCTTGTGGATGTAAATCCTTGATAAGTTTTAATAACAATAAACCAGTCATGACTGATTTGTATTGACTAGGATCAATAATTTTAATTCTTATACCCTTGGTTTCTTGAATTTCACCATTTAATTCTGTTATGCTTAATGGGGTTGTCTCAATTTTAATTTCTTCTCTAAGTAAATTTTGCCATACCATTGCGATCGCTGGTAAATTAAACCAAGTTGCGCCAATCCATTCAAATGAATGTTTGGTTCCGCGTCCTACGGAAACATTGGTCGCTTCAAAAAAACATAATCCAGGGTATAACATACATGCTTCCATATTTTGCAAAGCAGGTGATGGTTTTACCCATGGCAAATGCCAGTCAGTAGCCATTGTATTTCTTTTCCAATTTTCACATATGATTACTTCCAAATCAGCATTCCAACCTTGGGTGGAATTAAAGTATTTTCCTAATTCTCCAAATGTGCATTGATGTTTTACAGGGATATCAAATCGTCCTATAAAACTTGCTACTGATTCATGAAGCATTGGACCTTCGCATAATTCAAAATTGCCACCTAGTGGATTGGGGCGATCTAATAAAACTATTTTTAAATTATTTTCAGCAGCGGTTTCAATAAAATAAGTCAAGGACCATAAATAAGTATAAAATCGAGTACCCGCATCAGGTATATCAAATAGGAGTAGTTCAACATCTTCAACATCCTGTTTGGTAGGTTTCATCTTTTCGCCATACAAGCTAACTATTTGCTTTCCAGTTACCTCATCTATACCATCTAACATCTTTGCGCCATCTGCACCTGATGCAGTTATTCCATGTTCTGGTGAAAATAATTTTACGATATTAAATCCAGCATCGATTAATGCCTTTCTTGTTAAAACACCTGTATTTGTTTTTGCGGCATCATTGGTTAATAGCCCAATTCGTTTTGTTTTCCAAATCGGCGAACTTGCAATAATTATATCAATTCCAAATTTGACTGGCATAGCTAATTACTTTGACTTTTCAAATCCAAGTTCCTCTTTTAATGTTTCAATCACATTAAATATAATGGGGCATCTATCGTAATGCATATAAGTAGTGAACAATCTTTTATTGAAATCTGGAATATGAAAAGCAGGGAATTCTCTACAACCTACAAATCGATACTCATAAACACTGCAACTATTTTCCACCAAAAAATGACACGGGATTGAATTAATCACCATCCGTCCTGATTCCCCTTTTGAAATATAGGCCTCATCGAAATCCGCCCTTGTTTTACCTAAATGTTCCGAAAGGCGATTCGCTTCGTCCTCATCAATATTCACCATTAAGCTTTTGCAGCAGTTGCCACAACTCGTACAACTAATTTTAGGAGAAATGTCCTCAGATAGGGAATATACGAGCTTGTCCAGCTGATTGCCATCCATTTCCCTTAAATAAGCCTGAAATTGGTCGTTTTCCGAGGCCAGCTCATTTGCCTTGTTTTTGATGTATTCTAGGTCAACAATCGGGTATTTTGGGTCTGTTTTGATGCGATAAAGATAAGCGAATAATCTTTTATCCACATAAAAGGGCCAATTGGTGAAAAGTAAAATTGGGGTAACCGCCGTGCTCATTAGATTTGCAGTTAGACATGGGCATTTTATGCCCCTAAAGCATTGATAATTATGGCAGAATCAAAAATT
>CAXNDZ010000077.1:0-8860 GCA_964201225.1 Chitinophagales bacterium
GTAAGGACGAACTGCACCATCTGGAAATTGAATCTGAACCATATTTTTGTATATAATATAAGATGCCAAAGGTAACAAATGCGGTTCATATTTTATACATAGCTTTGTAATATGAGAAGCTTATTATTTTTAATGCTCGCCATGGTCCAATTTAGCCCCTTGCATACGCAAGAATTAACGGGTAAATGGAAAGGCTACTTTATCCCTAATAATGATCCTGAATCACGCATCTATATTTATGAAGTTGAAATTAAAGAAAATGAGAACCATGATTTAAGCGTGGTTACCTACACCAATTTATCGGGTAATTTTTCAGCAAAAGCCATTGCCACAGGTTTTTATTCCGTAAATACAAAACTGGTGAGCATTAACGAAACAAAGTTTGAGGACATCAATATTGTGGGCGATATGCAAGCTTGTTTAATGATGAATTTTTTAACCTTTACCATTAATCGTGGCAGAGGAATATTGCAAGGAACTTATATATCCAATAATGAAAAAGGCACCAGAGATTGTGGTGGTGGAAAAGTATATTTAGAAAAAGAAGGCCTCATAAAAAAAATAGCAAATCAAGAAGCAAAAGTTAACGGAGATAATGCGAATGCAAAAAACACGAAAACCCCTATTAAAACCACAACTGCAAATAAAACAAGTAACGCAATTAAAACTACAGCTTCAGTTGTAGCCAAAAAACCTAGCACGCTATTGAATATAAAGGAATCCAGTACTAATATTATCCCTAAACCTAGCGCTAATCCTATTGCAAATAATGTTGGGAATTCCAACCCAAAAACAAATACAGTAACACAACTAAAATTACCCGCACCAACTAGCAATAGTTCGCCTGTTACTGTTAAAAAAGAAGTACCCGCGGTTATTGCGCTATCGGCCTTAAATACCTCAGTTTCGTCAAATACGCCTCTTGCAAAAGTGGCCGACCCCATTGTAATTAATACATCCCCTGCTTCTAAAGATTCAGAAACAAGTAAGTCAAACAAAGAAGTTAAAAGCGAGTCCCTTACTGGGAATAACAATCCTAGCAATAATAATGACGAAACACTCCCCTGGGTTTTATTAGGAAGAGAGAATAAATTAATTAAAAGGCTAACTACTACTAGTAAAAAAATAAGCCTTGACTTGTATGATAATGGGACTATCGATAATGATACTATCATTATTTATGACAATAATAAGGTAATTGCGAACTTAAAAAGACTCAGTTACAAAGCAATTCATGTTGACCTTGAATTTACTACAGCACAACACGATATCATCATTGTGGCCCATAATATGGGTTCAATACCACCAAATACGGCCTTAGTTGTTTTAAATGATGGCAATAACAGGCAGGAATATTTCATCACCACGACCAACAAAGTGAATGCAAAATTTGAGTTTGTTTACAAACCCAGTGATTAAGGTTAACTAATTTTCTTGTAAAATATAACTAGCTACAACTAAATCATTTTCAATATTATAATAAGGGTTAATTGATTTTTTATTTAAAGAAATCCATAATAAACCCTCCTCCTCCATATCCGCTTTATTACCATTGGTATTAAAAATATAAACCGCCTGTTTGTTATAACCAATACTCCCTAACAAATGTAATAATTGAATACTTGCCATATTCACCGCTAAGTTTAATTCCTCCGGATATTGCTCTAGGACAACGCCTTGTAATTCATCTTGAAAATTCACCAACCCCGATTTAAATAATTTCAGCAAAATGGTATCCTTCGTGATAAATGCATTTGGCAAAGAATCACATCTTAAAATGACCTCCTTTGACTTTGCAAACACATCGGCAGTATCATTTTTAGCTAATCCCTGTAGTATTCCCTCGTAATCTTTGATGATTAAGGTGCATAAATCATCTAATTGGGGATTATTATTGGACGCGGCAAATGACCACAAATCCTTATGTGCACCCTGCTTTTCAGGGCTATTACAGGCCACTAGTAGGATGCTTAAAATGAATATATAAATCTTACCCATAAAATATTTTCCCAAATTTATACCAATTTACATACTCCAACTAGCTAACTTTGCGGTCTGAATTGAAAAAAATATGCTAATAGGATTACAAAATGTAACATTTGAGTTTGGGGCAAGGGCAATTGTGAGTGAAGCAACTTGGCATATTCAACCAGGCGAACGCATCGGATTAATTGGCTATAATGGTACCGGTAAGTCAACACTTTTGAAATTATTAGTGGGGCAATTAACTCCGTCCAAAGGAACTATTGAAAAAGGCCGAGATACAACCATTGGCTATTTGCACCAAGATTTATTAAGTTTTGACACCAGCGAATCCATCACAGAAGTGGCATTAGGTGCATTTGAAAGAGTCCGTGAATTAGAAAAAGAAGTTGAGAAATTAGGGGTTGAATTAGAAGCCAATCCTGAGGATAATGATTTACTCATTAAATATACCGACGCTTTACACGAAATTGATTTGTTAGATGGTTATAATATTAATCATAAAGCAGAGGAAGTATTACATGGATTAGGTTTTACAACCAAGGATTTATCTCGTCCCTATTTGGAATTTAGTGGTGGATGGAGAATGCGTGTTTTATTAGCAAAAATGATTTTACAAGCACCAGATGTATTATTATTGGATGAGCCTACGAATCACTTGGATTTACCTAGTATTGAATGGCTTGAAAAATATTTGATTCACTACAAAGGCAGTGTAGTTATTGTAAGTCACGACAAATATTTCTTGAATAAAATGGTGAATAAAATTGTTGAGGTGTACCAACAACAATTAAATTTCTATACCGGTGATTACGAATATTACGAAGTAGAAAAAGAACAAAGAGTTGAAATTCAACAACGTGCATTTGAAAATCAACAAGACTATATTAGACAACAAGAAAAGTTTATTGAACGATTTAAAGCAAAAGCATCTAAGGCGGCTGCAGCACAAAGTATACAAAAGCGTTTAGATAAACTGGATGTCATTGAAGATGTACAAATTGAACGTCCTAATATTCGAATCAATTTTGCTGTTGAAAAAACACCTGGAAAAGTATTGGTTGATTTAAAAGGCGTTGGGAAAAGCTTTCCGAATGTAACCATATTGGATAATGCATTCGCTGAAATTGAAAGAGGTGATAAAATTGCCTTAATTGGCGCAAATGGTAAAGGCAAATCTACCCTACTTAGAATTGTTGCGGGTATGGAAAAGTTCGAAGGAGAAAGAGTTTGGGGGCATAATGTAGACGAAAGCTTTTATGCACAGCACCAATTGGAATCTTTAAATTTAAGCAATACCATTTTACAGGAAGTCCAAGAATGTGGTACTAAAAAAACCGATTTAGAACTTCGTGCTTTATTAGGTTGTTTCCTTTTTGGTGGCGATGAAATTGACAAAAAAATTAAAGTGTTAAGTGGTGGTGAAAAAGCCAGGGTCGCGCTCACAAAAACCATCATTAGCAAAGCCAATTTCTTAATGTTGGATGAACCGACCAATCACTTGGACATGGTTACCGTTGAGTTATTAGCCGAGGCTTTAAATAAATACGATGGCAGTATTATTTTAGTAAGTCACGATCGTTTCTTTATTTCTAAAACAGCGAATAAGATTTGGGAAATAGAGGATGAAAAAATTATAGAATTTAAAGGGGGTTACCAAGAATGGCTTGAATGGAAGGAAAGAATGGCGAAAGCTAAAGTGGCGACTACGGAGCCAGCAAAAAACACCAACACCAAGGAAAACAAAAAGCAATCCAAGTCAGAAACAGTGGTTAAAGCGGCCGAACCCAATGTAGCAATTGATAAGGATTTGCAAAAACAAATACAAAAATTACAACGCGCCATTGCGCAATTGGAGCATAATATTGAAACTTTGCAAAAGGAGAAATTAGACATAGAAGCCCAAATGGCGGACCCAACTATTTATTCTGACACCCAAAAGTTTCATGTCGTTGAAAAAAGCTACCAGGATAAAAATGCATTGATTAGATCCATGAATAAGGAATATGAAATTGCTTTTAATGATTTGCTAGTTTTAGAAAGCAAGTAGTACTTGGATGTTTAATGGTTTTACACAACCCCTTCCCTTAGTTTAACCTAAGGAAATTCTTTCCTTGGCCGTATGGTAATTCTAATGTCTAAAAAACTAACGATTCTTCGTGTTTTTAGAAAAATACCCACATTTAATTATTTAATATCTATTATTAGTACCAATTGATTAAATTTGTAGCTCCATTTGGTTGAACTGCATTTGAATTCCAAATTGTAAATCAATGCATTAACCTACAATTGATTAGAATATGTCCACAAAAAAAGTGACCAAAATTGCCGTTCTGACTTCAGGCGGTGATGCCCCCGGGATGAACGCAGCCATTAGAGCAGTGGTTAGAACTAGTTTATACCATGGTTTAGAAGTATTTGGTGTAGCTAGAGGCTATAATGGAATGATTGACGATGATATTTTTCCAATGAATTCCAGATCAGTGGCTAATATCATTCAACGTGGAGGAACCATCTTAAAAACAGCAAGAAGCAAGGAATTTTTTGAACCAGAAGGTAGGAAAATTGCCTATGCAAATTTAAAAAAGAGAAATATTGACGGCATCGTGGTTATTGGTGGTGATGGTAGTTTTAAAGGCGCACAAAAGTTCAGTCATGAATTTGATATCCCTTGTATTGGAGTCCCTGGTACCATTGATAAAGATATTGCAGGTAGTGATTTCACCATTGGATTTGATACAGCAGTCAACACTGCAGTAGAAGCCATTGATAAAATTAGAGATACCGCAGATGCACATGACCGTTTATTCGTTGTTGAAGTAATGGGCCGAGATGCAGGATACATTGCCTTGCATAGCGGTATTGCAACAGGTGCTGAAAATATTTTAATCCCTGAGACCAAAACAGATATGAATGCATTAATTACCGCCTTGACTGAAAAAGAAAAGCGAAAAAAATTAGTGAATTTAATCGTAGTTGCCGAAGGAGATGAATTTGGTGGTGGCACACAGGTAGGAAATTTTTTAAAGGAAAAATTACCCAATGCAGACATTCGCGTTTGTATTTTAGGACATATCCAAAGAGGAGGTTCGCCTAGTTGTTTGGATCGATTAATTGCAAGCAGAATGGGCTATCATGCTGTAGAATGTTTATTAAATGGTACACACAATGTCATGGTGGGAATTGAAGATAATAAAATGAAGTATACCCCATTAGATAATGCAGTAAAAGCAAAACAGAAAATATCAGAGGAATGGTTGAAAATCGTAAAAATATTAGCCAGCTAATTTTTTACAAAATGTATATAAAATAAGTAACACTAACCCCGAATAATAATGAGCCAGCAACAAGAATTTAAAAACATCCACCACAAAACAAAAATAGTTGCTACCGTTGGGCCAGCTTGCGAATCCTATGATCAATTAAAAAACTTAGTCATTGCGGGGGTGAATGTTTTTCGTTTAAATTTTTCGCATGGCAGCCATGAGGACAAACAGAGAATTATTGACCATATACGCGGCATCAATAAAGAATTGGGATGCACTATTGCAATATTAGGTGATTTGCAAGGGCCAAAATTAAGAGTAGGTGAAATTGCGGATAACCGATTAGAAGTTAAAGCGGGTGATATTTTAACTTTCACGAATGAAAAATGTATTGGTACCCTTGAAAAAATATATGTCTCCTACCCTAACTTGGCGGGTGATGTCGTGGTTGGTAATACTATTATGATTGATGATGGAAAGATTGAGGTAATCGTAAGTAGTGTTGAAAAAAATGGAGATGTAAAAGTTAAAGTAACCTTAGGGGGTATCATTTCTTCCAAAAAAGGGATCAATCTTCCGGATACAAAAATATCATTACCTGCTTTAACTGAAAAGGATTTAGAAGATGCTGATTTTATCATCAAAGAAAAATTAGACTGGGTTGCTTTAAGTTTTGTAAAAAGAGTGGCTGATATTGAAATGCTTCGTGACATCTTAAATAAGAACAATAGCAAATCAAAAATTATTGCAAAAATTGAAATGCCTGAAGCCTTAACCAATATCAGAGACATTATCCATGCACGTGATGCGATTATGATTGCACGAGGTGATTTAGGTGTGGAGCTTCCAGTTGAAAAAATTCCATTAATACAAAAAGAATTAATCAGAAAATGTTTGCATCGTGCGAAGCCTGTTATTGTTGCTACGCAAATGATGGAAAGCATGATTGATAGAGTAAAACCCAATCGAAGTGAAATTACGGATGTAGCTAATGCAGTTATTGAAGGTGCTGATGCGGTGATGTTAAGTGGCGAAACTGCTACCGGTCAATTCCCAGTATTGGTTATTGAAACCATGCGTAAAATTATTCATGAGGTTGAACAAAATGGCTACAAATATAATCGTGCGGATGACTTTAAACCACAATCGCATTCCCCTTCATTTTTAAGTGATGCAGTTTGTTACAATGGTTGTAAACTAGCCGATGATAGTGATGCAAAAGCGATTATCGGAATGACCCAAAGTGGCTATACAGCATTTATGTTAAGTAGCTTCCGTCCAAAAGCCCCTTTATTCATTTTCACAAAGGAGAAAAGTTTGGTGAACCAACTTAGCTTAAGCTGGGGTGCAAAAACGATTTATTACAACAAAGAAGAAAGTCTGGATAATATCATCAAAGACCAAATTTCAATATTAAAAAAACAAGGGTACGTACAAACGGGCGATGTGGTAGTGAATACAGGTAGCACGCCTGTAGAATTACATCTGCCTACGAATGTCATAAAAATCAGTAAAGTAGAATAATATATTGGCCTCCTAACACATGGGAGGCTTTTTTTATTTAATTTTATAATAATATAATAGCATTCTATGATTGAATCATTTGAAAAAATTCCAGTTAAGATATTCCCTACGGCTAACGATGGGTCTATCATGGTAGCAGCTCAAATTGCAACTCTCATTAAAGATAAGCAAGCAAAAAAAGAAAACTGTGTGCTTGGTATGGCTACGGGCAGTACCCCTATTTTATTATACAAGGAATTAGTGCGATTACACAAGGAAGAAGGCTTGAGTTTTAAAAACGTAATCACGATTAACTTAGACGAATACTACCCGATCCATAAAACAGCGTACCAGAGTTATTGGAGCTTCATGCATCGTCATTTGTTTAGCCAAGTTGATATCCATTCAGAAAATATACATATCCCTAATGGCGAATGGGCCCAGGATCAAATCAAAGAACTTTGCGCAGGTTACGAACTAATAATAGAAAAATCAGGCGGAATTGATTTACAAATATTAGGCATTGGTAAAAATGGTCATATTGGATTTAATGAACCAGGTTCAAGTTTCCATTCAAAAACCAGAGTCATACATTTAGACCAGGAAACAAGAATTGCAAACACCTATGAATTTCATGATTTGAATAAAGTGCCTAAACTAGCCATCACTGTAGGTATTAGTAGCATCATGAAAGCCAAAAAAATTGTTTTATTGGCTTGGGGGAGTAAAGCAGATATTATTGCAAAGGCAGTGGAAGGAAATATTACAGAACAAGTGCCTGCAAGTGTTTTACAAAATCATGATGATTGCACTTTTGTGATAGATGAAATAGCTGCTAACGATTTAACCAGACATAAATCACCTTGGCTTACTGGAAGCACCGACTGGACGCCTACATTAATTAAAAAAGCAGTCATTGAACTCGCATTAAAATTAGATAAAACAATTTTAAGCTTAACAGCAAATGATTACACTGAAAATAGTTTGGCTGACTTATTAGTTTTAAGAGAATCTGTTTACGATATTAATTTACAGGTATTTTATATGCTTCGTGATACCATTACTGGATGGCCAGGTGGTAAACCCAATGTTGTTATACCAGCACATCCAGAACGTAGTAATCCTTTTCCAAAAAAGGTATTAATATTTTCTCCCCACCCTGATGATGATATTATAAGTATGGGTGGCACTTTTATGCGATTGCAAGATCAAGGACATGATATACATGTTGGCTATCAAACCAGTGGTAATATTGCAGTGACCGATGAATTTGTTACCCGCTTTTTAGATTTCGCCGTTGGCTTTGAAGATTTGTTTGGCATAGACAATAAAAAAAGTCAAGAAATTTTAATAAATGCACGTGCTTATTTAGCAGAAAAAAAATCAGACCATATTGATACTGCTGAAATCAGGGCGATCAAAGGACTTATCCGTCGCTGTGAAGCCAAAGCAACTTGTCGCTATGTTGGATTGAAAGACGAGAACCACCATTTTTTAGATTTACCTTTTTATGAAACTGGTGCCATTGAAAAAAAGCCAATGAGTGAGTTAGATATTAAAATCACTATGGACTATTTAAATAAATTGCAACCACAACAAATTTATTGTGCGGGTGATTTAGCGGATCCACATGGTACCCATAAGGTTTGTTTAGAGATTATATTTGAAAGCTTACGCCGACTTAAGGCATCAGGAGCAGAATGGATTAAAGATTGCTGGGTTTGGCTGTACAAAGGCGCATGGCAGGAATGGGATATCGCTGAAATTGAAATGGCAATGCCAATGAGCCCAGATCAGGTATTAAAAAAGCGTTTTGGCATATTCATACACCAATCCCAAAAGGACAGTGTACCCTTCCAAGGCTCTGATGCAAGGGAATTTTGGCAAAGGGCAGAAATTCGCAATGCACACACAGCAGATATCTATGCACGCCTAGGATTGACCAAATATGCTGCTATAGAGGCATTTGTACGCTGGCATTATTAGAAATTAGTCCCGATAATTGACTTTTTCCTTGGGGGAATGAGGTATTTCAAATATATTTGCACCCCCTATAACTAGGGAAATGGCTGCGTAGCTCAACTGAATAGAGTACCTCACTACGGATG
>CAXNDZ010000078.1:0-8848 GCA_964201225.1 Chitinophagales bacterium
AAAAAACCCGTTGAACCTGAACAGGGTAATGCCTGCGAAGGGAAGGTCAACGCAACACGCGCACTTCTCATAGCTATTATTCCTGTTCCCATTATCAATTTTGTAAAAAATTAAACTTTAGTCATGACTAAGTTACTGGGAACAATTGTCTCATTTTTTATGCTCGCCACACTAATGGCGCAGCAACCAAAGCAAGTATTTCAAAAACTGTCCACATCGGATAGCTTAAAAAAGTATACGGATAGTATACGTAACCTGCCACCGCTCGAAGTAAAATCAATTAGAGCAAACGAACAAGGTCCATTTGCAAAAAGTAATATATCAAAAAATCAGATTGCCTTGTTAAATACGGGACAGGATTTACCATTTATACTGCAAAACACACCATCGGTGGTAGTGCATGCAGATGCCGGTAATGGGGTTGGTTATACTGGTATTAGAATTAGAGGAACAGATGCGACAAGAATTAATTTTACTTTAAATGGTATCCCCTATAATGACCCAGAGAGTATGGGGACATTTTTTGTAAACTTACCTGACTTTAGTTCAAGTGTCAATAGTATTCAAATACAAAGAGGTGTTGGTACATCAAGCAATGGTGCTGGCGCTTTTGGCGGCACGGTTAACTTATCAACAAATGAATATAACCCCAACAACTATATTTCTTTTCAAAATAGCGGAGGCTCCTTTAATACATTAAAAAATACATTACTATTTGGAACGGGTTTATTAAATAACCATTGGACCGTAGATGCAAGATTAAGTAAAATTATTAGTGATGGATATATTGACAGAGCTAGTAGTGATTTAAAATCCTATTTTGTAAGTACTACTTATTGGGGAGAAAAATCATCGCTTCGATTTAATATATTTTCTGGTAAAGAAAAAACATATCAAGCATGGTATGGAGTTCCTGAAGAATTATTATCAACAAATCGCACCTACAATCCAGCTGGAACAGAAAAATTGGACAGCCCTTATGAGGACCAAGTTGATAATTATAATCAAACCCATTATCAAGTGTTTTACAATAAAGAAATTAATAAAAAACTTCAATGGAACACAGCATTATTTACAACATTAGGCAAAGGATATTATGAAGAATATAAATCTGACGTTGATTTAGCAGATTACAATATTGAAACAAATGGTAAAATTTGGGTGCCTACTGATATTGTTAGAAGAAGATGGCTTGACAATCAATTTTATGGTCAGATTGCTGCCATTTCTTATAAAGATAGTATTAATGAGTTTACTGCCGGTGGTAGCTGGACGGTTTATGATGGACTTCATTTTGGGACACTACCTTATCTCACACAAAACTTAGCACCCGCAAATTTTAAATATTACGATGTTGATGCAAAAAAATCAGAGATCAATAGTTATGTAAAATGGGAGCGATATTGGCTGAAGAATATGACTAGTTTTATTGATTTACAATTCAGAAACGTACAACACAAAATGAACGGATTTAAAGACAATCCTCTTTTATTTATTGACAGGAAATTTGCATTTTTTAACCCAAAAATGGGGTTTCGTGTTCGCAATAAAAGCTTGACTTATTTTACTAGTATCGCATTTGCAAATAAAGAACCGAATAGAGAGGATTTTGAAGCAAATAAAATACAACAGCCCAAAAGCGAAAAATTAATTGATTGGGAAACAGGACTTGAACTTAAAAAATCAAAATTTCTACTCAATGCCAATATGTATTATATGCATTACAAGGACCAACTCGTGTTAACAGGTAAAATAAATGATGTAGGCGCATACACAAGAACAAATGTACCCAGTAGCTATAGAGCAGGAATTGAATTACAGGCACAATATAGCTTAAGTAAAAAATATTCCACCTCCTACAGTGTCACATTAAGTCAAAATAAAATAAAAAGTTTTACAGAATACATTGACGATTATGACAACGGTGGACAAATTAGCATTGAACACAGTAATACAAATATTGCGCTTTCCCCAACGCTTATAACCAATCGAACTTTTCAATGGAGGCCAAATGAACGTTTCGCTTTTATTTGGACAACTAAATATGTTTCTAAGCAGTATTTAGATAACACACAAAGCAATAGCAAAGCACTTGACGATTATTTTCTGAATGATATAAATGCACATTGGCAAATAATTGACAAAACTAAATGGAAAATGAAAATACAATTTTTTGTCAATAATATTTTAGATATAAAGTACGAACCCAATGGTTATACTTATAGTTATATCTATAGTGGTGCAACAACCACCTCTAATAATTATTTCCCAATGGCTGGACGCAACTATTGGTTAAGTTTACTTATCGATATTAAATAACCAAAGGGGGTCCCGATTTATCGGGACCCCCTTTATTACTTATTAGTTTATAAAATTACTTTTGGCCGTCTGTCTCTTTTAAAAATTTAATCAGGCCCTTAAAATAGGTTTGCTGATCATCATACATTGACATATGCGACCCTTTAGGGCAATACAAATACTGACCATGTTGTACCGCCTTTGCTAATGCTTCCATTGCCTTTGGATCCATAGTATCAAACTCACCACCAATACTTAAAGTGGGCACTGCTATCTCTTTTAAATTTGCTTTACGATCCCAATTTTTTAACACCGCATCACCTACAACACCAAATTCAGAAGGCCCTTGCATTTTTAAGTATAATGGATAATTCATTTTAGCAAATGCACGCTTTACAGGATCAGGCCATTTATCTGCTGGCAATCTTAAAATATGTTCTGGATAATAATTATCAGTGATTAATTTTAAGTATTCGGGATTAGTATAATCGCTTTTTGCCTCAAATGCACGAATTTGAGCTAACACTTCCGTTGGTAATTTTGGACCCAAAACCTCATTTGCATACTTAACATAATCAGGAATGGAAGGCATCATATTAGAGATAATCAACCCTTTTAAGTTTTTTTGATACTTCAATGCATACTCTGTTGCTAATATCCCACCCCAAGAATGACCTAAAAGATAAAAATTAGATGCATCTAAGTTTAAAGCAATCCTAACGGCCTCCACTTCATCAACGAAACGATCAATACCCCATAATGAACTATCATTGGGATTGTCTGAATAAGCGGATCCTAATTGATCATAATAATAATATTCAATACCTTCTTTTGGAAGAAAGGAATCAAAGCATTCAAAATATTCATGGGTAGCACCTGGACCTCCATGTAATAATAAAACTTTAATACGGGGATTATCGCCTACTTTTTTCGTCCATACATTAAAACTGCCTTTGGCTGTTTTGACAGGAATCATTTTAACACCTCCAGTTAAAATTTCAGTAGTTGTATCAGATTTTAGGGAAGAAGCTGTATTGTTATTATTTTGACAACCAAACAAACCAATGCTTAAGATAGTCAATAATAAAAATATATATTTCAAATTTTTCATATGCCAGTTTTTAGTTAATTATGAAGGATACATTTCTTGCCAAGCAAGCATACCACCCACTACATTATATACATTTTTAAAACCATAGGGCTCAAGCATCATACAAGCTTGCCCACTGCGATTACCACTACGGCAATAAATATACACCGTCTCTTCTTTCAAATGTTCAATTTCATCTAATTGTAATGCTTGCACTAAACCTAATGGTAATAACTGACCACCTATATTAAATGCAGCGTGTTCATGTGGCTCACGCACGTCTAATAAATTAATCTTTTCACCTGCATCTAATTTGGCTTTAACCTCCTCAATGGTAATTGTTTTCATAATTTCTATATTTTAAATTGCTTTATTAATTTGATTGCCTTAATTAATCGAATCTCTTTTAATCACTGGCGCTACTTTATCAATAACTACATCTATCGCACCTCCTTGGAAAGTAATATTTTTAATTGGCATACCTAAAGAATCAAGTTCTCCAGAAAAGGGGTTCGGATTTTGTTGAATCACAAATGCATTCGCAGTGTCTTGTATGTCAACAACTGAACTTATTGAACCAAATTGCAATCCCATCAACATAATTTTAGCTCTGGCCATCTCAACTGTTAATCCTAATAAATCCGGCACATCAAACCCAATTGTAGCCCCTCCATCCCCTACAAGAAAATTGATTAAAGTGCCTGATGCTACTTTTGAACCTGGAGAAATTGGCCTACCACCCAACATTTGTTCAATGATTACATTTTTGTTACGGTCAACTACTACTTTAATAACACCAAGGCGCAATCCCAATACTTTTAAATAAGTCTGCGCACTCTTTAATGAAAAGCCGACTAAGTTGGGCATATCAATTAATGGTGCAACAATTCTATTGATGGTTAAATAAACAGTACGGCCTTTTTTTACGATCTCATCCGACTCAGGAATTTGTCTTAATACTGCATTACGCGCAAGTGTGTCTACATAAATAGAATCCTGTAGTACTACGTCAAATCCTAATGCAGTTAAATTTTTTTGCGCAGCAGTTACATCTAGCCCAACCACACTAGGTACTTTTTCCGTTTGACCATTACCTGTTATCCAACCTAAGGAAAAGAAAAATAAAATAAGCAAAACAATAAACGCCCCGATACCTGTTAAGATATTCATCCAAAGGGGTTTTTTTAATAATTTATCGATTGCTTCCAAGTGGGTAATTTTAAAATATTATTTTGATAATGTATCTTCAATGATTGAACCATAAAAATCAGTCAAGGACCAACCCATTGCACGTACTTGCTGTGGAATAACACTTGCATCACTTTGCCCTGGGACTGTGTTCACCTCCAACATATATGGTTTTTGTTGGGCTTCATTATATATAAAGTCAATACGAACTACACCGCGGCAATTTAAAATTGCGTAGGCCTTTGTAGCTGCCGCAATTAACTCTGCTTTCATTGTATCCGTTATTTGAGCAGGTGTTTCTTCCTTACTTTTCCCTTGGTATTTTGCTTCAAAATCAAAAAATTCATTTTCTGTAATAATTTCAGTAATCGGCAATACCGTAGTTGCTCCTTTAGATTTAAAAACCCCAATGGTAAACTCGCGGCCACTAATAAATTCCTCCACTAACACTTGCGTATCTTCCTTAAAAGCTTTTAGTAATGCAGGTGCTAATTCCTCCGGCGTATTTACCTTACTAATACCCAAACTACTTCCCCCATTATTAGGTTTCACAAATACAGGCAAACTTAAGTTGGACAAAATTTCAGCATCTGTTAATGGAGTTTCGATAAATAAATGTAATGACTTTGCAACACCTACCCCTCCAAATCCAGCAACTGCGACCGTAAATCTTTTATTAAAAGTCAACGCACTCGTTGAAGTATCACAACTGGTATAAGGCAAGCCGATTAAATCAAAATAACCTTGCATTTTTCCATCCTCTCCTGGTGTTCCATGAATACACATTAAGGCGACATCGAAATTTATTTTTTGTCCATTTTCTACAATACTAAAATCAGCTTTATCTACTGCAACTTCCTCTCCTTGTTCATTCTCATACCACCAACCTGTTGGATGTATGTCAATCATAAATACATCGTACACCGTTTTATCTAATGCATTAAATACATTTTTAGCACTCTTATAGCTTATTTGAGCTTCCGAACTTAAGCCCCCAGTCACCAATGCTACCTTTTTTTTCATTTGCCTTAATTAAATCACTTATTCATATTATTTGCTACATCAAACATACAAAATACAAGACATAAAAAAAGGGGAAATTAATCCCCTTTTTAAAATATGGTAGCTTATTATGCGTGTAATTTATCTTTCTTAGATAACAACTCCTCCACTGTTTCGTTGTATTGGTCATCATGTATGCAACAATCAACCGGACAAACAGAAGCGCATTGTGGTTCTTCATGAAATCCTTGACACTCTGTACACTTATTTGCAGTGATATAATAGGTATCAGCCGCAATTGGCGCAATACGCTGTCCTGCATCCACTGAAGTTCCGTCCATTAAACTAAATGCCCCTTTTACTGTAGTTCCATCTGCCATTGCCCACTCAACGCCACCCTCATAAATTGCATTATTCGGACATTCTGGTTCGCAAGCGCCACAGTTGATACATTCGTCAGTTATTTTAATTGCCATAAATTTTTTTTAAAAATTAGTGATGTACTTTTGTAGGCATAAAGATACAATACAAGCATGAATTTACAAACAAGATTAAATAGTTTTTTTTTACTAAAGGATAGATTACTGGACAAAGATAACATTGCATTAATTCAAGCCAAAGCGACTATCTACAACCAAAATTCATGGTTTTTGCCTGACTTTATTGAAAAGGCTATTGAACAAATTGCCACCCAATTTTTAACCAAGGAAGCCTTGATGGAATGGACTGCCGCTTATCCGCAGATAGCAGATAAAATGACCCATAAAAAAGTGGGCATTGTGATGGCTGGGAATATCCCCCTAGTTGGATTTCATGATTTATTAAGCACCCTTATCGCAGGACATACAGCGGTGGTGAAACTATCCTCGAAGGACACTGTTGGAATGGAATATATAATGAACACTTTAATTGAGATGGAGCCCCAATGGAAGGAGCATATCATTGTGCAAAGCCATCTAAAAGATTGCGATGCTTATATCGCTACAGGAAGCAATAATACCAGTAGGTATTTTGAACAGTATTTTGGGAAATATCCACATATTATCCGATCCAATAAAACATCAATTGCGATATTAGATGGCGGGGAAAGCACTGCTAATTTGGATTTATTGGCCGATGATATGATGCTTTATTTTGGAAGAGGCTGTCGCAATGTAACCCAGGTTTGGGTACCCGAAGGTTATGACTTTATTCCCTTATTAAATGCCTTGAAAAAGTATAATTACATTATTGATGAGCATAAATACCGCCATAATTACGACTACCAATTAGCACTTTTAATGATGACCCGTCAATTTTACATGGACACGAATGCCATTTTGTTAAGCGAAAACCCTTCCCCATTCGCAGCCATCGCACAAATACATTATCAATTTTATACGCCTTCCCAACCGCCAGTAGTTAATCCTGCAGAAATTCAATGTATTGTTGGAAAAGGAGGATTAACCTTTGGAAGCCTTCAAAAACCCAGCTTACAACAATATGCAGATGGCGTGGACACCCTCGCCTTTTTAACCAGTTTGTAAATTATGGAAAAGCATATGTTTGTATGGCGTATTTTTGAAAGCCTATATTATTAACGAACAATTTCGTAAATATTTTGTTAAAGCTTATATTTGATTATGTGACATAATTACTGCTTCATTAATTTTGTACCCGAACTGGTACACATTTTGATATAATAGATTAAAAAATAAAGACATGATGAACTTGAATTTTAAAAACATTTTGGCAATTATCGGTATTAGCTTTGCAACTACTTGCGTAAGTATTTGGGGGTATTCCAAATGGATAAAACCAAGCTCCTCTATTGATAGCAATAACCAATTGCCTACCAATTATGCTAGTTTTTTTAATGGAAATGCCCCAGCATCTACAGTCGATTTTACACCAGCGGCTAGTTCAGCTTCCCCTGCAGTAGTGCATATCAAAACAAAGACAAATGCAAAACGCGTTGATGCAAATCAACAAAGACAAAGAAATCCTTTTTCAGATTTGTTCGGTGATGAAGATATGTTCGGTGATTTTTTTGGTGGCCCAAGAGTAATGCCTGAACAAAGAGCAAGCGGAAGCGGTGTATTAATTACTGCGGATGGCTATATTGTAACCAATAACCACGTGGTGAATGGTGCAGATGAAATAAATGTAACATTGACCAATAAAAAATCATACAAAGCAAAAGTGATTGGCACTGATCCTAGTAGTGATTTAGCGGTCATTAAAATTGAAGCAGCAAGTTTACCATATATCGTTTACGGAAATAGTGATGAAATTAAATTAGGACAATGGGTACTTGCCATTGGATATCCTTTAAATTTAGATGTAACGATTACTGCTGGAATTATAAGTGCGAAAAATAGAAATATCAATATCAATGGGCGTCAAAGTGATCGCCCTGTTGAAACTTTTTTACAAACTGATGCTGCTGTGAACCAAGGTAACAGCGGTGGTGCTTTAGTAAATACAAGTGGTGAGTTAGTTGGAATTAATTCGGCGATTGCATCACCTACTGGATCCTATGCAGGTTATTCTTATGCAATCCCTGTGAATATTGTTAAAAAAGTAGTTACTGATATTGTAAAATTTGGAACTGTACAACGTGCTTATTTAGGCATCTCTTACCCTAGGGACGGCTTGCCTGAATCGGAAACTAAAAAAATAGATGAGGAGTACCGTATTAAAACCAATGAAATCCAAGGAGTACTCGTAACTGATGTGCTAGATGGCGGTGCAGCAAAAGCAGCAGGAATGAAAAAAGGAGATATTATCACTAAACTAAATGGTGTTACCATTAAATCATCTCCTGAACTACAAGAACAAATTGCTAGGTATAAACCTTCTGATAAAATAAGTGTACTAATTAAAAGAGATGGCAAGGATATGACTTTCAACGCCACACTTAAAGCAAAGGTTGGGGATGATGCCAACTTAGCTACAAGTAGTAAAGCCGCAGAAAAATTAGGAGGCAAACTTGAAACAATTGACAAAACTACTGCTGAAAAAAATGACTTATCCGGTGGTGTTATCGTGAAAGAATTAGGCAATGGTATACTTGGAAAAAGCAGGGTTGAAAAAGGATTCGTTATCACACAGGTGAATGATAAAACAGTTAATACAGCGGAAGAATTTTATGATGCGCTTAAAAAAGTGACCACTGCAAGCATTAAATTATCAGGCATTTATCCTGGCTATTTTGGAAACTATGCATTTGTGTTAAACTTGAATGATCAAAATAAATAATCTCAAATAAAGGCTTAATATGAAAGGGGC